>NZ_DCRG01000002.1:0-61480 GCF_002325125.1 Sphingobacterium sp. UBA1498 | reverse complement strand
GGAATTTAAAACAGTACCTTTTTTTATTGATAAGATCGAGGTTCCAGTGAACTAAGATTTCTTTCTTTTGATCAATACATAACTCACATAAAGTAATACAAGCCAAGCAGGAATCAATTCTACCGGTAGCTTCATGCCTGTTAGCCACATAATGCCGAGCATGGCAATTAAGAAGACCAAACAGATGTAATTACTCAATGGATATAGAAAAGATGGGAATTTGGTTTGTAAATGCGCGTCGAGTTTATTCTTTCTAAAGTACAAATGTGTAATGGAAATCATGACCCAGTTGATAATCAGTGAAGAAACCACCAGTGACATTAAAATCTCCAGGGCATTTTTTGGTGCAACATAGTTGATAAATACACAAACAGCGGCAAACAATGCAGAGACCAAAATCGCATTGATAGGAGCATGGTTTTTGTTGAGTTTTGATAGAAAACGAGGAGCATTACCCTGTTCTGCCAATCCATATAACATTCTACTGTTGCTATATACACTACTGTTATAGACAGACAATGCTGCTGTAAGGACAATAAGATTTAACGCATTTGCGATAATTTTAGTGAAATAAAAAGTCTTTCCAAAGAGGGTAAATTCGAATCCATTGAGTTTGTCAAACACCAGTACAAAGGGACTTGTATCGGCGGTGATGTTTGTCCATGGTGTCAAAGAGAAAAGAATGATCAAAGCGCCGACATAAAAGATCAGAATCCGATAGATCACTTGGTTGGTTGCTTTCGGGATATTTTTTTCCGGATTTTCGGCTTCAGCGGCGGTGATACCAACCAATTCCAGTCCGCCAAAAGAAAACATAATCAAGGCCATGGCAGAAAGGAGTCCTTCAAAATTGCCGTCCGTTGTTTCGCTAAACCAGCCTTTGGGGAAGAAACCGCCATGTGAAGTCAGGTTGCTGAGGCTTGCCTGCTCACCTCCCGTACCGCTTAGAAGCAGGTAAACACCAAAAACAATCATTGCAATAATGGCGACTACTTTAATAATGGAAAACCAAAATTCCGTCTCCCCATATATTTTTACGGAAGCCAGATTCAGGGCGTTGATCGCAAAGAAGAAAAATAGGCTTGATGCCCATAACGGTATTTCGGGCCACCAAAACTGTACATAAACACCTATTGCGGTCAGTTCGGCCATGCTTACCAAAATATAAAGGACCCAATAGTTCCAGCCCGAAGCATAACCGGCAAAAGAGCCCCAGTATTTATTGGCGAAGTAGCTAAAGCTTCCTGAAACAGGTTCCTCGACCACCATCTCGCCCAATTGTCGCATTATAAAAAAAGCAATAATCCCAGCAAATGCATAACCAAGGATAACGGCAGGTCCGGCCAATGTGGCTGCTTTTCCAATGCCTAAAAATAAGCCAGTTCCGATTGCACCGCCGAGGGCAATCAATTGAATGTGTCTATTTTGAAGACCTCTCTTTAACTCTTCCTTATTGTTCTGTTTCTCCATATGAATGGTTAATACGGTTACTAATCTGTTTTGATCTGGTTCTTGGTTCGGAAAGCCTCCAACCATAGCGGTAGCGTTCAGCCAGAATCAGGTTGTCCAAAATGAATACTGTCGAGCGAAATTGCGTTTGAATAACGTGGCTCCTCAGCCCATATTTTGTTCTAAGCGCATAAAGTTAATAAAACACTTAGGTATTTGTGCACATTATTGCTAAGAAACAGCAAGCGCCGTAATTTTCTTAAAAAAAACGGCGCTTTACTTTATAGTAGCTAGTGTGATTTTTGGCCACGCTAACTAATAACGAAATCTTATTTGCAAATGCTACTTAAAAGGACAAATTAATTTGCTTTTGAAGCTTTTTCAGCACTGCAGTCACATCCGCAACCTTTGGAACAGCTCGACTTGCCCTTTAATGATTTTCGGACATTTTTAACGACATACCATATAGCCGCCAAAACGAGAATTCCCACGATGATATATTGTACGGTTACATTATCCATAGCTCTTTTATTTTAAAAGTTGATAAGCGATTAATGCACTGAGGTAGGCTACGCCCGTCATAAAACCAAGTTGTATTAAAGTCCATTTCCAAGATCCTGTTTCCCTTTTTACCGCCGCGATCGTACTCATACATTGCATAGCGAATGCGTAAAACAATAGTAAGGATACACCTGACGCCAAATTGTAAGCGGGTAAACCGGTATTTCGGTTAATTTCACTTTTCATTTTGCCTAATACCGTTGTTTTAGACGCTTCATCTTCGATATCCACTTCATCTCCGAGACTATATACCGTAGCCATTGTGCCAACAAATACTTCACGTGCAGCAAAAGAAGAAATTAGACCGATGCCCATCTTCCAATCGTACCCCAATGGTTCAACTACAGGTTCAATAGCCATGCCAAGATAGCCCAGGAAAGAGTGCTCCAGTCGATAAGATGAAACTTCATGTTCTAAATCTGCTTCGGGTAAATTCGGGTTATTCTTTGTTACATATTCTTCTGCCCGGCTAAATTTGTCATTCGGTCCAAAGCTGCCCAATGCCCATAGTATAATGGAAATCGCCAAAATGATTTTACCAGCACCAAAGACAAAACTGGACGCTTTTTCCCATACATTTAAGGCAACGTTTTTCCAATCCGGAGTCTTATAAGTGGGAAGTTCAAAGATGAGAAATGATTTGTGCTTCGATTTAATCACTTTGGTAAGGATAATAGCAGATAGCAGGGCTGCAAATATCCCGAGGAGATACATGACAAACAATACAATCCCTTGAATTTGAAATCCACCTACTCGTGTATCTGGTATCACCAGTCCGATCAGCACAATATAAATAGGCAGACGTGCAGAACAGGTCATAAAAGGTGTCACTAGAATAGTCACTAATCTCTCTTTGCTATTTTCGATGTTACGTGCAGACATCACTGCAGGAACAGCGCAGGCAACGCCAGAAATCAACGGAATGACTGATTTTCCACTCAATCCGAAGGGACGAAGCCAGCGGTCCATCAGAAAAACGACACGGCTCATATAGCCCGTTTCTTCCATAATCGAAATAAAGACATACAAGATGACGATCTGCGGAATGAAGATGACGATCCCGCCGATTCCCTTAATAATACCGTTACTCAACAAGTCTGTCAATGGTCCCGCAGGAAGTGCCGACTGTGTATAGGCCGCAAGATCGCCAAAAAGACCGTCTATAAAATCCATCGCAGGTCCAGACCACGTGTAAATTGCCTGGAAAATAAGAAATAAGATTCCAAAAAAGATCACATAACCAAAAATCGGGTGAAGCAGAATGCTATCAATCGAATTTGTTTTATTCTTATTCGAAGCCTCATCTTTTACATAGATTTCTCCAAGGCTATTATCTAATGATTTGCTGCGTAATATGGCCTCCTCTTTCTGTAGTTTATCAGCCCTTAATTGATATTTCTCGCGGATTTGCTGAATAGCCTGATTCTTTTCCTTCGACAAAAACGATACTTCGCCCTTAGCTAAATATTGCCAGGTATGGTATTCAGTCTCTAACGGGAAGAGACGTTTCGTTTCTTCCAATGCAGCATCCGCTTCCTTTGGTAGGCTAAATGTACTGATATACATGGGTGGAACAGCATCAAAGTTTTTGATTAACTGATCTACACCTTGCCCTGTACGTGCATTGGTTTGGTATACCTTGGTATTTAACAAATGCTCAAGTTTTTGAACATCTATGGTAATACCTTTTTCCCTGGCTTCGTCGATCATATTGATGACAAAGATAGCCGGTAGGCCAAGCTCGCGAGCTTGCTGATAAAGGATGATCGACCGTTTTAGATTGGTGGGTTCGGCAACGACAACGACAAGGTTTGGTCTGAAACTACTATCTTTATTGACTAAAGTGTTGAAAACAACCTCTTCGTCCATCGAACTTGGAAACAAAGTATAGGTTCCGGGTAAATCAATGATACGATACGTTTTACTGTTGGCTTTTACTTGCCCCTCACGTTTCTCGACCGTAATTCCAGGATAATTTCCTACTTTCTGATTTAATTTTGTAATCCGGTTAAATAGAGATGTTTTACCCACATTTGGATTCCCCAAAAGTGCAATAATCGGGTTATTCATTATTTCTGATCAATAAGGATGACTTTAGCTTCTGATTTGCGGATAGCAATAAGGGCGTTATTCGCACGGATATTTAGGCATATTGGCCCATCGAGCGGGGCAATATGTTTTACCTCGACCTCAGTACCGGGTATAAAGCCCAATTCGAAAAATTTAGCTGGAATATCGTGTGATTCAAAATCAATAATTACCGCCTTTTCCCCTTTTTTTAGCTTATCTAAGCTAGTTCTATTACGCATCTGCCTGTTTTTTTTGAATTTCTCAAATATACAGAATTTCCGCCATTTAGAATGATTCTAATGTCATAGTTATGTATTTACTAAAAAACAGCTATCTTTATGCTATAAAACGATTAATTATCAACCAGAATGAAGATTGAGGACGAAATCAAAGTAAATAAATTCAGCAATGAATGGCATCGTTGTACGGTGAATATTCTCTACACCTATAACTGTATAAGCAACGCGCTCGAACAGCGAGCTGCTAAAGAAGGAATCACTTTGAAACAATTTAATGTCCTGCGTATATTAAGAGGACGATATCCTAGGCCTGCAACCAATAGTCTCATTAGGTCAAGAATGCTGAGTTTTACACCAGATATCTCGCGTATGATAGACCGTATGGTTTCTAAAGAACTGGTTTCGCGCTGTCAGTCGGGAGCGGATAAAAGGGCTGTGGATCTTTTTATCACAAACAAGGGCCTGGAAATTCTAAAAAGACTTGATGAGGATATGTTGATGATGGATATTTTGCCCAACCGAATCAGCGAGGAAGAAGCTATTGCATTAAATGCCTTGCTAGATAAACTTCGTGGCTAAAAAATTAATGCGCATGATCATGATGTTCATGATCATGCGTTTGATGATGCTGATCATGCCCATGGTCATGATCTCCAACAAATAAGAAGCTTCCCAGTGCAATGGCAACTCCTGCTATCACAGCTATCATTTTCTTTTTATTGAATTTGTGATGGTCAATAGAGCCCGATTCAAAAAGTATAGTCGTGGATATGTGTAAGAAAATACCAATAACTACTGCCATGATTTTATCGAAATATTGTTGGATATTGCCCACTTCTCCTGCACTGATAGCTTTACTCAGTAAAAACCCAAAAGGGGTCATTGCCGCAAATAAAGCGAGCGTAATCAGGATGGTATTTTTCTTTACATGCGTACTGAGTAAAATACTTCCCAATGCAAATGCTGCTGGAATATGGTGAATGGATATCCCCAGTGCAAGCTCTGTCTGGTGCGTCGCAGCCAAGGGCATACCTTCGAGGAATGCATGAAGGCATAGACTGAACATAATACCGATTGGAAAACGATGGTTATGATGGTCGTGGTCATTGTCCGCATGGATATGGCCATGTTCGATCCCCTGGGAAAACTGTTCAAGAAAAAGCTGAAAAAGAAATCCAGCTAACACATAGATACCCAATACTTCGGGTGAGGTATTGGTCGACTGATAAACATGGGGCATGAGGTGAAGTACAGTAATGGAGAATAAATAGGCTCCACTGAAAGAAAGGATCAGTTTAAGAAAATTAGTCCCTTTCTTTTGTACAAAAAATACGGCAATTCCACTTGCAAATGCAGGTACGAATAAAATTAAAATCAATAAAATTGAATTCATTATACTTGTTCAGTTTTAAAAAAGCTTGGTACAAATCGTTTGAATAAATAACCTGTTGCCAAACCAACCAAGATACCTAAAACGGCACCACAGAGGATATCAAAAGGGTAATGAACACCAACATAAATTTGAGCGACTGAAATTAACGTCGCCCAGGCAATACAAAGCCAAAGCACATGTTTCCACCTTCTCCGAAAAAGAACAATCCAGAAGAACGCTAGGGAAAAATGATTGGCAGCATGCGAAGAAGTAAAGCTAAAGCCAGAGCCACAGCGCACCCGGATGTTAATATTTTCCTTAAACTCCACATCGTTGCAAGGTCGAATACGTTTGACAGTTTTTTTGATCAAATGAGAAGACAGACCATCGGAAATTCCAAAGGTGGCCAGGGTCACGGCAACAATGAGTATACCTGTTTTACCGTAGGTTTTAATGAAAAATATGACCAGAAACAAATACAAAGGTGCCCAGGTATATGGATTGCGCAATATAGGCAATAACCAATCAAACACCGGGTTACTCAAGCCTTGATTGATGGCTAGAAAAATCTCTTGATCGATGTGTATTAACTGTTGAATCATAAATGTTGCTGATGACAATGAAACTCCCAAACTTTAAAAACTCGTTTTTCAAAAGTAAAAATAATTTCATTGCAAAGAACTGTTTCTGTTAAAAACAACTTTGTTGCAACAAATATACGTTAAATATTTATTATTTATAATTTTAATTCGATATTTTATTGCCATTGTGCTAAATTTACGCGTTAATCAATTCAAAAGAAATGACTTTAATTAAATCAATATCAGGGATACGAGGTACGATAGGCGGGCGTGCTGGAGAAGCACTTACCCCCATAGATATCGTTAAGTTTACAGCAGCTTATGGCAAAATCATTGTCAAGCAGAGCGGTATCAAAAAAATTGTCATCGGTAGAGATGCGCGTGTTTCTGGTGAGATGGTCAGTAATCTGGTGATAGGTACCTTGCAGAGTATCGGTGTTGATGTGGTTGACCTGGGTCTATCCACGACTCCAACAGTAGAAATTGCTGTACCGATGGAAAAGGCAGCTGGCGGTATTATTTTGACTGCTTCACATAATCCTGGCCAATGGAATGCGCTGAAATTGTTGAATGCGAAGGGTGAATTCATTTCAGATGCCGAAGGACAGGAAGTATTGGCTCTTGGCGAGTCTTTGGACTTCGATTTTTCCGAAGTGGGGGAATTAGGACAGCTCCATAAAGACTATTCCTACATGCAGAAACATGTAGACGCTGTTTTGGCTTTGGAATATGTCGATAAAGAAGCCATTAAAGCCGCTAATTTTAAAGTCGCTTTAGATGCAGTCAATAGCACGGGCGGTACCTTTATCCCTGCGTTGTTGGATGCACTGGGGGTACAAACCATTTATAAGATCCATTGTGAACCCAATGGCCAATTCCCGCATAATCCCGAACCGTTGAAAGAACATCTTACAGATTTGTCTGCAGCAGTGGTCGAGAACAAGGCTGATTTGGGGATTGCTGTGGATCCGGACGTCGATCGATTAGTCTTTATGATGGAAGACGGCGAATTATTCGGTGAAGAATATACACTAGTGGCCGTAGCAGACTACCTGTTGCAGCATAAAAAAGGAAATACCGTTTCTAATTTATCTTCTACACGTGCACTGCGTGATGTCACTAAAGCACATGGAGGTGAATATTATGCAGCGGCCGTGGGTGAAGTCAATGTGGTTACAAAGATGAAAGAAGTCGATGCGGTCATCGGCGGAGAGGGAAATGGTGGCGTAATTTATCCGGCATCTCACTATGGCCGTGATGCGCTGGTCGGTGTGGCGATCTTCTTAACGCACTTGGCAAAACTTGGTAAAAAGGCATCAGAATACCGTGCTTCTTTACCGCAGTACTTTATGTCCAAAAATAAGATTACCCTGACGCCCGAATTAGATATTGACAATCTATTGGCGAAAATGCAGGAGAAATATAAAAATGAAGATCATTCCACCATTGATGGACTGAAAATAGACTTCGAAAATGAATGGGTGCACTTACGCAAATCGAATACCGAACCGATCATTCGCATCTATTCTGAGGGCCCGACGCCCGAAGCTGCTGAGCAGATCGCGCAGAAGATTATCAGTGAAATTGAAGAAATAATCAAATAAAAACAAAAAGCTGCATCTGCAGCTTTTTGTTTTAGGACTAAGTTGACGAATACAAAATAGGCCTAGATAGAAAGATGTTTTAGAATTTATGATTAGAAAAATCATTTTAAGTGTATGTTGTTTTCTTCATGTAGTGTTATTCGCCTTACCAACAAGCGCCCAGCAAACTGTAGAAGAAATCAATAGGGTGTTAGCGCAATGGCACAAGTCTTCAGGTGAGGTGAAGTATGGCCCATTTTTGAATGTGATTGCTTCCGATGGAATCATTATGGGGACTGATCAGAATGAAAGATGGGATAAAGCACATGCTGAAAAGTTCGCCAATCAATATTTCAATCCCAAGAATGCATGGACATACACGTATGACACTAGGCATATCAGCTTCAATGCAGATAGTACCATTGCTTGGTTTGATGAATCTTTTAAGATTAATACCAAGTCTTTTCGTGGAGTAGGGGTACTGAGCAAGCTGGACAATGTGTGGAAGATCCGTCAATACAGTATGTCAGTTTTGGCGCCCTATTCGGATGTGAAAGCTGGAATAGGCGGAAAGGCTGGCCAGAAAATTCATAGCAATCTCTTATTGGTGATGCTGCTCTTTTTCTTTATGGCCATGTTGTTTGTGCTGAGTCAACGCTTAAAGGTCTCTTATCCAATCTTATTAGTGATTGGTGGACTCGTGATTTCCTTGATTCCCGGTGTCCCAGTCATTAGTGTGGACCCTGATATTGTGTTTATGGTCTTTTTGCCCCCTTTACTTTTTGAAGCCGCGTGGTACACCAATTGGGGTAATTTTTTAAAGTGGCGCAGGTCTATTTTAATCATGGGCTTCGGTCTGGTTTTCTTCACATCCTTGGCCATTGCCTACTTTTCAGTGAGTATTATTCCCGGATTTACCCTAGCACTTGGCTTTTTGCTAGGCGGGATCATTTCGCCTCCCGATGCTGTTGCGGCGAGTTCAGTATTGAAAGGTATCAGTATTCCGAAACGAGGAATAGCGATATTGGAAGGAGAAAGCCTGGTCAATGATGCTGCCTCACTTACTGTGTTTCGATTTGCATCGATTGCAATTCTTACGGGCCAGTTTGTAATGACCAATGCGGCGACGCAATTTCTTGTATTATCGGTGATGGGCGTTGTGGTTGGCCTGGTGATCGGCCACATCCTCTATGTCTTCTTAAGGTATGTGGCGAAATCATCCAGCATATCAACACCTATTACCCTCATCGCACCCTACTTAATGTATATTGTCGCAGAACATTTTGAATGGTCGGGCGTTTTGGCTGTGGTAAGTGGTGGATTGTTTCTCTCCTTTCGGGCAGGGGATTATCTCAACTATCATACCCGTATTCAAACGAAAGAAGTATGGGCAACGGTAGGTTTTCTCTTAAATGGATTCGTCTTTATTTTGATTGGGCTGGAGTTACCCGTTATCATTAATGGATTGGGCGAATATTCGATGGCGGAGGCCATTAACTATGCGCTGGCGATCGCCGTGATCGTCATTATTTTGCGATTGATTGCAGTCTATCTTTCGGCTTTTGTTCCTAGAATATTATTTAAGCGGATTCGGGTAAAGGAAAAAAGCCCGGGATGGAAACTGCCCTTGGTTATTGGCTGGGCAGGAATGAGAGGGGTGGTTTCGTTGGCATCAGCATTAGCGATTCCGTTGACTTTATATGATGGCACAGCTTTCCCACACCGTAATCTGATTTTGTTTATTACGTTTGTCGTTATTTTGGTGACGCTTGTCTTTCAGGGGCTAACATTACCCTTTTTAATTAAGCTGATAAAGATGGAAGATGTCGACGAGCAAGTTTCCATGGAAGAGCAGATTGATGAGATCCGCTTACGCCTTGGTAAAGAATCTATTGCCTATTTGGATAAGCACTATGCACAGGAAATGTTGGAGTATGAGACCATCGCCCGGGTGAAAGAGCAGATCATCCGAAGTGTAAATGCTTCCGAGCGTGCAAAAGAAGAAGATACACGTGCACAGCTTTCGGCAGTGAGAGGACTGTATAATAAAATAATGTTGGAACTTCTGGCCTTACGTCGAGATGGATTGTATAAGATCAAAGAAAGTAAGGCTTACGATAGCGATGTCATTAGAGAAATGGAGTATTCTCTAGATCTGGAAGAATCGCGTTTGTCGCGTAAATAATCGGTATTAATACCATATCACGGGCTTATGCCCGATAAGGGCAAGATCATGATGTGGCGAGCAATAGCGAAGTTAACTTACAATGTTAACTTCGCTATTTTTCCCTTATCTCCGGCCAGATATATGGCGCTGCCTTTTTTGGCTTTTTGAACCGCATTGAAGCTTTCCTTTCCGATCGCTATCCAGTTTTTACCACCGTCATTCGACAAGTCTGTGCCCGAAGTACCCGTGCTGATGAGTTGTTTTTTGGAGCGGTAAACAACAGCGGATTTAAATCCAGCGGGCGCTGATTGTGGTGCAAACCAAGTTTTACCACCATCTTTGGTCAGAAAGCTGTTTTTCTCCTTGTTTGTGTCGTCTTTGTAATCTCCGCCAACGACAATTCCAGTCGTTGATGAATAGAAAGCAATAGAAAAGGGGCCGGTGCTATTTTTTCCCTGCAGGATCGGGCAGCTGTAACGTACCCATGTATTTCCCTGGTCGTCGCTGCGATAGATATTGGAAACTGTTCCCCCAGTGGCAATCCAGTATGTTCCTGTGTTGTTGCAGTATATGGATGTCCCGCTAGCAGCAAAACCAGCTTCTCCACCAGTTATCGAAAAGGGCATATTTGCTGTGATATCTTTCCATGACTCTCCGAAATCGACACTTTTTAATAGCGGCATTTTACCTTGAATGGCATCGCCGAAAGCAATACCCACACCTGCTGATGTAAATGCAATACCGTCATAAAATATTTCTGGTCGCTTGTCACTGAAAACCTCCTTCCAGCTTCGCCCGCCGTCGCGGGTACGTAAGATGATGGCTGGTGAACCCGCAGAGATAACGATGGCTTCATTTTCATCAAACGCTTCAATATCCCTAAAATCTGTTTTTTCATAGCCAATTGGGTTGACCCACTGCCAGTTTTTTCCAGCATCGGTGCTGAGTCCAACGGTGCCATTGCTACCGCTCACCCATACGGTCTCATCATCGACCACACTAAGCCCTCTGTAGCTACTGTTGCGCTCCTGATTGACCAAACTAAGGTTTGCCTGTTGAGCAATTAGCGTTTTTAGCCAGAAGGCCTGAATAATAAAGACCAGAAATAAAGGTTTCATGTTTAAATATTTATTTAAACAAATCTACTTGTCTTTTCGATACTTTCCTTTGTTTTTTTAAGATTGTTTTACGGAGCTGCAGAAAGCCAACGGTCATTTTTCGGCGTGATTTGAAATAAGGAATACTTAAAACGACCAATAAAGCAATGCAGGCTGATGTGCCCAGTGCGCCACCATACCCGGCAAAAAACTTGCTCGTGTGGAGCAGGATCGTCGTAAAGATAATGCCGGCAAGGGCCAAACCGAAATAGGTTGATAACTGGCTTTTGGATACCATGCCTATAAATGAGGCCCCAATAAAAACCGGAGGAATATATTGAGCCAGATAAGGCGTGACAGTTTGCGGGAAAAAATGAAGAAAGCCAGCGACAAGTAATGTCAGCAATGCCGAGGAACGTACCGCACCTTGATTAAATTTGGTATTGACGTAGTAGGTGGCCGTGCTCGCGATAACACCAACTAGGTATAAAATGAATGTTTCCATATTACTTAAAAATGTACAACAGTAGGTAGGTCAGCGAAACACCGAGAAAAGCCAATGTACCCAGCTTGCCACCGACCCCATTTAACAGGCTTTTCGATACAATCAGAAAGATCGCAGTAAAAATGCTGGCGGCTAGAACAAAGGAGAAGCCATGAGCTACCTGGGCATTGGACATGCCTACAAACGCACCGCAATAAATTGCCGCCGGAAGATGAGGGAGATACGTTGAATCTTTATTGATATTGGGTATGAAGGAGCCCAGTGTACCTGTGAGTGCAGCACCCAAGACCGGACCTAACCCAAATGTATGATTGAAATAGTAGGAAATAATCGCTCCGACAGGAACCCAAACGGCAATTCGGATGGACTCATATTCATGTTTATGATGATGAATCGGCGAACGAAGGTAACTGTATAAAATAAGTAAGGAGAGTAGACCTATAAAGGCCAGTATAAGATAAGAATTTCTATTTTCTACAAAGATGGCCAATAAAAAAAGGGCCTGAATGACAAATAATAAGCAGATGCTTGCTGTCCTAAATCTGTGCCGGGCTTGCATTTAAAAAAATTTAGGCAAAGGTAGGGATTATTTGTCTATTCTATGGGTAGATTTTCTTTTTATCAATACAGGATCAAGAACAATTTGCTCGATCATGTCATAAGGACTTTTTTGTTTGACCATTTTCAAAAATAACTTTGCACATTCTTCGCCCATTTTGTTGGCCTGTTGGTCTATACTGGATAGTGTGGGGGTAATGAAGGAGGAAAAGGTTTGGTTTGCAAAACCGATAACACCCGTTGCTGGGATATCAATATGGGCAGCTTTTAAGGCTTGGATAATCCCTACAGCTGTAAAGTCATCGCCTCCAATGAAGGCATCCGGTTGGATGGCAGATTGTAGAATCTGTTCCGTGCCTTTAATACCGGCTTCAATAGATAAGTCGCCGCGGATAATAAAATCTTCGCGCGGTGAAATGTGCGCATCCTTTAACGCGGCTTCGAAACCGAGGAACCGATCCCGGAAAATTGCGATCTCTTTGTCTGTTGTAATAAATGCTATGTTTTTGTATCCCTCTTCGAGTAGATGCTGTGTTGCAAGATAACCCGCTTTATAATCGTCGAGTTTTACCACGGGTGCAGGAATATTTTTGTGGGTACGGTCAAAGATAACAAGGCATTTGCGCTGATTGATCACTTCTTGAAAGTGCTGTGTTTCTTGAGTTTCCAGAGACAAAGACGCGATGATACCAGCTACTTGCGCTTCCAGTAAAGTTTTTACGCCATTGACCTCGTCGGCAAACGATTCATTCGATTGATAGAGCAATAAACTATAGTTGTGTTTCTTTAATTCTTTTTCAATGCTGTGTACGGCTTCCGCAAAAAAATGAATTTGCATGGTTGGTACAATGACACCGATGGTATTGGACTTGCCCGAAGAAAGGGATGAGGCCAGCTTATTGACACTATAATTTAATTCCTTTGCCTTTTCCAGCACTATTTTTCGTGTGGACTCACTGATCGTAGGCACATTGTTCAATGCACGGGATACAGTAGAGACTGTTACTCCTAGCTCACGGGCGATATCGTAAATGGTTGTTTTTTTATTCACGCTCCAAAGTAAATAATTTTATTTAATATTTTGAATAGTCAGAAACATGTCCTACTTTTATGCAACCGGTTGCAAGATAGGAGCCGCCGTTGTTTTTTATAACCAATTAGAATTAATTACCATGTATTTGTTAGGTATAGATGTAGGTACTTCTTCTGTGAAAGTTTCAATTGTTGAAGCTTCTTCGCAACACAAGGTGTGCTCGGTGCAATATCCCGATGTAGAAGCTCCAATAATTACTGTAGAACCCAATTGGGCTGAACAAAATCCGCTCGACTGGTGGGATTATTTTAAACAGGCTTTATTGAAAGCCAATGCGCTGGGACTTTACGATCCTAAAGCAATTTCGGCCATTGGAATTGCTTACCAGATGCACGGATTGGTTGTCGTTGATAAAGAGCAGCAGGTGCTACGCAATGCAATTATCTGGTGCGACAGCAGGGCTGTTGAATTGGGTAATATCGCTTTTGAAGAAATCGGACGGTCTTTTAATTTAAGCCATCATTTGAATTCTCCAGGTAATTTTACGGCGTCCAAGTTGGCCTGGGTCCAAGCAAATGAGCCTGCGGTTTATGAAAAGATAGACAAGATTATGTTGCCGGGAGATTTTATAGCGATGAAGCTGTCGGGACAAGTGACAACCTCCATATCCGCGCTTTCGGAAGGTATATTCTGGGATTTTAAAGATAATGCGTTGTCGCGCACAATAATGGACTATTATGGTTTTGATGATCATCTTATTCCAGAGATCTTACCTGTCTTTTCAACACATGGTCAGATTAAAGCTACTGTGGCCGAGGAACTCGGACTGTCTGCTGCTGTGACCATCAATTATAAAGCCGGTGATCAACCTAATAATGCACTTTCACTCAATGTCCTACAGCCTGGAGAAGTTGCTGCGACCGCAGGCACTTCCGGTGTGATCTATGGGGTCAGCGACCAGCTAATCGCTGACCGCGAATCACGCGTAAATACATTTGCGCACGTGAATTATGGCGAGGACGATATCCGAACAGGGGTATTGCTCTGTATCAACGGAACAGGTATTATGAACAGTTGGGGCAGAAAGATGCTAGGAAGTGATCTATCGTATGAACAGATCAATGCGATGGCCGGAGCTTCACCTATCGGCAGCAAAGGACTACAGGTTATCCCATTTGGCAATGGTGCCGAACGCATGCTCAATAACCAAACCGTTGGCGCTTCAATTTCAGCGATAGACCTGAACAGACATGAGACCAGCGATATCTTGCGCGCTATACAAGAAGGAATTGCCTACGCCTTTCGCTACGGCCTTGATATCATGCGCGAGAACAATTTGTATCCAAATATGATTCGTGCAGGTTATGCCAATTTGTTTTTGAGCTCTGTTTTCAGAGAGTCATTTGTGGGGGCCACAAACGTTCCTGTAGAGATTTTCAATCACGATGGAAGTATAGGAGCCGCCCTCGGAGCAGGAATAGGAAGTGGGTATTATGCAGATTTTAAAGAAGCCTTTCGCTCTTTGAAGCCTGTATATACCGTGGAACCGCAGTTTGTAGCGCAATATGAAGAGCATTATCAACAATGGAAAGAATTATTAAACAAACAAATAAATAGCAATTAAGATGAATGTTATCAAAGGGAAAAAAGAATTTTTCAAAGGCGTAGGCCAAATTCAATTCGAAGGGAAAGACAGCACAAATCCATTGGCTTTCCGTTATTACAACCCTAAGCAACTTGTTGGGGGAAAGACGATGGAAGAGTATTTTAAATTTGCCTGTTCGTACTGGCATTCGTTCAACGGTAATGGATCTGATCCATTTGGCGGACCGACACATCAATTTCCATGGGATGAAAGCAGCGACGTAATTACCAGAGCAAAAGATAAAATGGATGCGGCATTCGAATTTATCAGTAAAATTAATATACCTTATTACTGCTTCCACGACGTTGATTTAGTGGATTATTCGGATAATGTTGTTGAAAATGAAAAACGCCTGTCCACTATTGTTGATTATGCAAAGGAGAAACAACAGGAAAGCGGTATCAAATTGCTTTGGGGAACAGCCAACCTTTTTAGCCATAAGCGCTATATGAATGGGGCGGCGACTAATCCTGATTTTCATGTTCTAGCACATGGTGGCGCTCAGGTTAAGGCAGCATTGGATGCAACAATTGCCCTCGGCGGTGAAAACTATGTGTTCTGGGGCGGAAGAGAGGGCTATATGAGTCTTTTAAATACCAATATGAAACGCGAGCAGGAGCACCTTGCACAATTTTTGCATATGGCCAAAGATTATGCCCGCAAAAACGGCTTTAAAGGAACTTTCTTTATCGAACCCAAACCGTGTGAACCGACAAAACATCAGTACGATTACGATGCGGCTACCGTACTTGGCTTCTTGCGTCAGTATAATCTTTTGGACGATTTTAAATTAAATTTAGAAGTCAACCACGCGACATTGGCCGGACATACCTTTCAGCATGAGTTGCAGGTCGCAGTAGATGCGGGCAAATTGGGGTCCATTGATGCCAACCGTGGCGATTATCAAAACGGGTGGGATACAGATCAATTTCCAAACGATATCAATGAATTGACCGAAGCGATGTTGATTATTTTAGAGGGTGGCGGACTCCAAGGTGGAGGTGTGAATTTTGATGCCAAGATACGCCGCAACTCGACAGATCCTGAAGATTTGTTTTATGCTCATATCGGTGGGATGGATATTTTTGCCCGCGCATTGCTTACAGCAGATCGTATCCTGCAAGACTCGGAATACAAAAAAATACGGGCAGAGCGTTATGCCTCTTTTGATACCGGCCATGGCGCATCATTTGAAGGACAGGCATTGACATTGGAGAACTTAAGAGATTTAGCCGTAGAATTGGGAGAACCAAAAACGATTAGTGGTAAGCAGGAGTATTTAGAAAATTTGATCAACAGATATATATAGTTCTAAAAATATTTCTATATTAGGCGATCGAATTAAACCAATTACCATTACATGAATAATTATTTAAGCACAAAAGATTACATCGTTTTCCTGATCTACTTTGTCATTGTAGCCGGTTACGGATTATGGGTGTATTATCGCAAGAAATCTGAATCTGTAGGATCTAAAGATTATTTTCTGGCTGAGGGGTCATTGACCTGGTGGGCTATTGGAGCATCACTGATTGCATCCAATATATCTGCCGAGCAATTTATCGGTATGAGCGGTTCCGGATTTAAGATGGGATTGGCTATTGCGACGTATGAGTGGATGGCTGCCATCACGCTGATTGTTGTTGCCGTATTTTTTATACCGGTATATCTAAAGAACAAAATTTTTACGATGCCACAGTTTCTCCATAAACGTTATAATGGAACTGTTGCGATGATTATGGCCGTCTTCTGGTTACTGTTGTATGTGGTCGTCAATTTGACTTCTATCCTTTATTTGGGAGCAATTGCAGTAAGCAGTATCTCGGGTATCAGTCTTGAAGCGTGTATGTATGCCATAGCAATTTTTGCGGTTATCATTACCTTAGGTGGTATGAAGGTGATTGGCTACACGGATATTATTCAAGTTTTCTTTTTGGTATTGGGAGGTTTGGCGACGACTTATCTCGCCTTGAACCTTGTTTCGGAACATTATGGCGGATCAGGCGTATTGGAAGGTTATCACCTGATGACCGAAAAGGCTTCTGACCACTTCCATATGATTCTTGATCGTAAAAATGAAAATTATCTCGATTTGCCGGGTTTAACCGTCTTAATCGGAGGGATGTGGATCGTTAATCTCAATTACTGGGGATGTAATCAATACATTACGCAGCGCGCGTTGGGGGCAGATCTTAAAACTGCCCGAAACGGAATTCTGTTTGCAGCATTTTTAAAGTTATTGATGCCTATTATTGTTGTATTGCCGGGTATTGCAGCCTACGTAATGTGGAAAGATGGCTTGTTTCAAAATGAAATGATGCAACATGGAGAGGTCAATCCGGATCATGCGTATCCTGTTTTGTTGAATTTGTTGCCTGCCGGTCTGAAAGGACTGTCTTTCGCTGCATTGACAGCTGCGGTGGTCGCTTCTTTGGCAGGTAAGGCAAACAGTATTGCAACAATCTTCTCCCTGGATATTTATAAGAAAGTATTCAATACCGAAGCATCTGATAAGAAATTGGTCAATATTGGTAAATTAACTGTCGTTGTTGCCATGATTTTGGGTGTGCTGATTGCCCCGCATCTGGGGATAGATAAAAAAGGTGGATTTCAATACATTCAAGAGTACACGGGGTTTGTCTCTCCAGGGATTTTCGCTATGTTCATCTTGGGATTCTTTTGGAAAAAAGCGACTTCCAATGCCGCTTTATTCGCGACAATTGGTGGATTTATTTTTTCCATTATCTTCAAGAAATTGCCGGATTGGGTCGACCTTTCTTTCTTGTCATCGACAGGTTTCTCCGTTCCGAATCCGACAACAGGAATTTACGAGATTCCATTTTTGGATCGTATGGGATTTGTCTTCATTATCTGTATTATCGGTATGATTCTTATTAGTATCATCGACAATAAGCGTGGTGTAGTACCCGCTGGATTGGAGATTGATACCACCATGTTTAAACCGCACAGAGCGTTCTTGGTCATCGCATTGATTGTAGCCTTATTAGTTACAGCATTGTATTCCATTTATTGGTAAACCAATAGAAATTAAGATAGTTAAAACTCCTGTCATCCTCGGTTGGCAGGAGTTTTTTGTTTGTCCTAAAAATCCCTATCTTGCTTTTACTAAAAACGCTTGCTTAACGAAAGATTGCTGCTATGAAAAGAAGATACCCTGCGCTGATGATGATGTTTATCGGACTGTTGACTGCCGGTACGCCAATGCTGAGTTCTGCCCAGCGTACGCAAAAACCACCGTTACATGGTAAGCATTGGATGGCGATTACCGGAAAACCCTTAGCAGCAACGGCAGGGGCTCAACTTTTTCAACAGGGCGGAAATGCGGTAGATGCTGCTTGCG
This sequence comes from Sphingobacterium sp. UBA1498, assembly GCF_002325125.1. Lineage (NCBI taxonomy): Bacteria > Pseudomonadati > Bacteroidota > Sphingobacteriia > Sphingobacteriales > Sphingobacteriaceae > Sphingobacterium > Sphingobacterium sp. UBA1498. The sequence continues at coordinate 43,259 of NZ_DCRG01000002.1, read as the reverse complement.
CAATGCTTGCAGCTACCTGTACGATGTGGGATGTGCTGAGCTGGGGAGGTGAAACACAAGCCTTAATTTATCATCCAAAATTGAAGAAGGTCATTGCCATAAATGCATTGGGAGTAGCGCCTACTGGAGCAACAGTCAATTTTTTTAGATCAAAGGGCTATGAATTTCCGCCCGAATACGGTCCACTTGCCGCTGTTACACCAGGCACACCAGGTGGATTGTGTTATATGTTGGCGCAATATGGGACCAAAAGCTTAGCGGAAGTACTCGCGCCAGCTCTTGAAATGGCTGCAGGATATCCTATTGATGCACAAACGGCAACAAGTATCGAGCGAGGCAAGGAACGCATAAAGGAATGGCCTTACAGTAAAAAGGTGTTTTTAGTACATGAAGGTAAATCGTGGGAGGCCCCCGAAGCGGGGGAGGTTTTTGTGCAACAGGATCTTCTTCACACCCTGTCTAAATTGGTCGAAGCGGAAAAGAACGCTATAGCGGCTGGCAAAGACCGAAAAGCGGCTATTATGGCTGCCTATGATCGTTTTTACACTGGCGATATCGCGGACGAATTTGTTCGTGGTAGCCAAGAGCAAGGGGGCTTAATTACAAAGGCAGACTTGGCCAGCTGGAAACCTATCGAGGAGGAACCGCTGCACGTTAATTATAAAGGTGTTGACGTCTATAAATTGCAGGAATGGACCCAGGGGCCAGCGATGCTGCAGAGTCTACAAATGTTGAAAAACTTTGACTTGAAGGCTATGGGCTATAATTCTGCTTCCTATATTCATACACTCTATCAGGTGATGAACTTGGCTTTTGCAGATCGGGATTTTTATTATGGTGATCCCTATGGCAATACAAAGACACCTATTCAAGGTCTTTTGCATGAGTCCTATGCGAAGGCGAGGGCCGCAACAATTGATTCTGCCCGAAATAACCCCAATGTGCTACCTGGAGATCCGTATCCGTATGTCGGTAAAAAGAACCCCTATCTTCCGCTGCTGCAGCAACGTCGGCAGCAGTTTGAACCAAACACCGAACTGAAAAATGATTTTGTCCCTAAACATGACGCACGCTCAAGTTCTTATGTGAAGGACTTGTCGGCGGCGGCGCTTGTGGCTTCGCTATCCGTTGATAGTGCCTATATGGACCGGCTATTAAGGGGAACCACCAGCGTTGAGGCAGCAGATGCGGAAGGCTGGGTTGTTTCGATTACGCCAAGTGGCGGCTGGTTACCGGCCTGTATCGCAGGCAACACTGGAGTGGGTATGAGTCAGCGTTTACAGAGTTTTGTTCTGGATTCACTGATTAACCCGTTCAACGTGGTCGAGCCCGGCAAAAGACCGCGTGTAACACTTAGCCCGTCAATGGCTTTAAAAAACGGCAAGCCCTTCCTTTCTTTTGCGGTACAGGGCGGCGATACACAAGATCAAAACTTACTTCAGTTTTTCTTAAATATGGTCGAGTTTGGTATGACGCCCCAGCAGGCTAGCGAGGCGGCTAATATCAATAGTAATCAGCTTTGGCTGTCGCTGGGTGGAACCAAGACCGATGATCGGAAGCCACGCTCAGGTAGCCTATTATTAGCGAAAGATACTGCGCCTGCTGTGATCGAACAATTAAAGCAAATGGGCTACAGCATTCAGCTAGGCGAGCGTACCAGCGGACCGATCAATGCTATTTATTTTGACGAACAACATCACACGCTTTGGGGCGGTAGTAGCAATAATGGAGAGGATTACGGCATCGGTTGGTAAGCTGTACTGTTGTTTAAAAGGCTAGCCTAAGGTTTTGTTATCTGCGCGGTATTTGTTATCTTACCTACTGATCGAAAATTGATTTTTGTTATGGAGGGTAGTGTCAATACATATTCGTTTGTTTTTCAACCTGATGAAGCTGGTATTGCTTTGGTGGATGGTTTGAAGCGACGGTTACGTGCGTCGTTAGCCGAACTATTTCCCGACACAAACAAAGGCTGGTACCGCAGTTGTAATGCCAAGGCGCATGTCACTATATGTGCTTTCGAGGCCGATGAGCGTAAATTGGTAAGGGCCATTGAGGCTTTACAGGAAACCTTGGTGTACGAACGGAGCCAGTATGTTTACTTTGATCATTTTTCGTCGTTTTCCAGTGGTGCCTTCTATATTGCGCCGACGGTACATGCGCGCAGTTACCTCAAGGATCGCGCGAGAAAAGTTGTTCAGACCTTAACGGAGTTTGATTTGATCGACATTAGCGACGAACCTCATATCTCAATCGGGCGGCAGCTTGAGCCAGAATGGCTGGAGATCGCCAAGCAGCAATTCAGGTCAGTTGACCTAAGTTTTATGTGCAAGGGTGTCCATGTGCGACAGTTTAAACCGGATTTAGGCCAGTACGAAACCATTGATTTTATACCATTTGGCAATCAGTCAAAAGAGAATTCCGGGCAGCTCGCATTTAAATTCTAATTATATCACTGTTTAATTGCCAAATCGTTTAAAGCTTTTTATCTTTAAGCCAGACAATAGACGATATTGCACTTACAGTACCTTATGCATTACGACGAATCCCATCATAAATCCCTTTCTGATATCCACGAAAGTGTAGATGTCAATAAAGGAAAATCCAAATTTAAAAAGATACTTAGTTTCTTTGGACCTGCCTATCTCATTAGTGTAGGATATATGGATCCAGGTAACTGGGCAACGGATCTTGCCGGCGGGAGCCAATTTGGCTATACCCTGATTTGGGTTTTACTGATGAGTAATATCATGGCTTTAGTGCTCCAGAATTTATGTGCACGGCTTGGTATTGTGCGCGGCAAAGATCTTGCGCAGTGTAATCGGGAGACCTACCCTAAGCGGATGAATTTTGTATTGTATGTGCTTGCTGAAATTGCCATCGCAGCCTGTGACCTGGCCGAAGTGCTCGGTATGGCCATCGGTCTCAACCTCCTTTTCGGTATTGATCTGATCTGGGGCGTAATGATCAGTTTTGCAGATACTTTCTTATTGCTTTATCTCCAGAAGCTCGGGATGCGAAAAATGGAACTTTTTATCATTGGACTGATTGCGCTTATTGGCATGTGCTTTATGGTGGAAATGTTTTTGGCTAAACCAGACTTTGCAGAGGTGGCCACCGGATTTATACCCAGTATCCCCAATAGTGCCGCACTCTATATCGCCATAGGTATTATCGGTGCAACCGTCATGCCGCATAATTTGTATCTGCATTCGGCACTTGTGCAAACGCGGAAAATTGATCGCGATGACAGCTCCATCCGAAAATCGTTAAAGTATAATTTTTGGGATAGTGCCATTGCCTTGAATCTGGCTTTTCTCGTGAATGCGGCGATTTTGATTCTTGCGGCATCCGTTTTTCATAAAAATGGTAGGCATGACGTGGCCGAACTCGAAGATGCTTATCATCTGTTGGGCAACCTTCTCGGAACGGAATGGGCATCGAAATTATTTGCTGTTGCCTTGATTCTCGCCGGGCAGAGTTCGACAGTGACAGGTACTTTAGCGGGCCAGATTGTCATGGAGGGATATCTACGGTTGCGGATTAGTCCAACCTTACGGAGGATTATTACCCGGCTGTTGGCCATTATTCCAGCGATATTGGTTATCCTGATTTCGGGTGAAGGCCGCGTGGGACAGCTCCTCATCTTTAGCCAGGTTATATTGAGTATGCAACTCGCCTTTGCAGTCATTCCGTTGATCCATTTTGTCAGCGATAAAGTAACTATGGGGGATTTTGCCATCAAGCCGTTAACAAAGGGAGTGGCCTGGCTGATTGCTGCCATTATCGCTGTGCTGAATCTGAAATTGGTGTATGACGAAGTGGTCGGCTGGATTGGCGAAGCCAATAATATTGTGGTAACGGTGGTACTGATAATGGGCGCCGTAGGGTTGTTCGCTTTGTTAGTCATGACGGTATTATATCCAATTTTACTAAAATCTAAAGCGATAGATCTGGAGGTCCATCCTCCATTTGAGGCGCTGCATGTTGAACATAAAGGCTCCTTCAAGAAGGTGGTTATTGCGCTGGACTTCTCCAGTTCGGATCAGAAGATCATTCAATATGCTTTGCAGCTATCTCATAAAGACACGGCGTTTGTCGTGGTACATATTGTTGAGAGCGCCTCGGTAAAATATACTGGAGAGTCGACAGATGATTTTGAATCACGTCAAGACTTAGAGCGTCTGAAATTATATGCTGACTTTCTCGTATCGAAAGGGTATCAGACGGAATACGAATTGGGCTATAATAACCGGATCAAGAGTATCGCAGCAGTTTGTGAAAAATATGCGGCTGATCTGTTGGTGGTTGGCAGTCATGGGCACAGCGGTTTAAAGGATTTTATTTTTGGGGAGACGGTCAACAAGCTGCGACATGCAGTAAAAGTACCTGTTTTTATTGCGAAATAGGTCCTCAGGCGCTATGACGAACACCGTCTGTCTATTCACTGTAATTTTATTGCTTAAAAAGTGAGCCGGTAGATCGCTAAGTGCCAAATAATGCTTACTTTTGCGACATCAAATCAAGATATGAGCGACGCTATTAAACACGAGTGCGGAATCGCACTAATTCGCCTGTTAAAACCCTTATCTTATTATCAGGAAAAATATGGTACGCCATTTTATGGCATCAACAAATTGTACCTATTAATGGAAAAACAGCACAACCGTGGACAAGACGGGGCTGGGATTGCAACCATTAAATTTGATGTAAAACCTGGAAATCGTTACATTTCGCGTTACAGAGCTATGGGCTCAACTGCCGTGGCAGATATATTCGAATATGTGCAGAAAAAATTTGCTTCTGTTCAGAAAGCATTTCCAGAGGAGTCAAAAGACACGCAATGGTTAAAAGATAATGTAAGTTTTACCGGAGAAGTACTTTTAGGACATTTGCGCTATGGAACACATGGCAAGAACAGTATCGAAAGCTGTCACCCGTTTTTAAGACAAAACAACTGGATGTCTCGCAATTTGGTTGTAGCGGGTAACTTCAACATGACCAATGTGGACGAATTGTTGCAACAGCTATATGAGTTGGGACAGCATCCAAAAGAAAAGGCTGATACGGTGACTGTTTTGGAAAAAATCGGTCATTTCCTGGACGATGAAAATCAAGATCTATTCGACCAATTCAAAAAAGAAGGTTATTCTAATGTTGAAATCAGCTCGCTGATCGCTAAAAATATTGATGTATCAAAGATTTTGAAGCGTTCGGCCAAAACGTGGGATGGCGGTTACACCATAGCAGGTATCTTTGGCCATGGTGATGCGTTCGTCATGCGCGATCCGGCAGGTATCCGTCCGGCGTTCTATTACCAGGACGAGGAAATTCTGGTGGTCGCATCAGAAAGACCTGTCATCCAGACAGCGTTCAATATCCCTATTGGTGCTGTTAAGGAAATTAAACCGGGACATGCCCTGATTGCCAAAAAAGATGGTACCGTATCCCAAGAGATGTTTAGACAACCCGTAGAACAACGTTCTTGTTCTTTCGAAAGGATTTACTTCTCCCGTGGATCAGATGCTGACATCTATCAAGAACGTAAAGAACTGGGAAGATTACTGGTACCTCAGGTATTGGAATCTGTCAAAAATAATATCAAAAATACCGTATTCTCATTTATTCCAAATACTGCAGAAGTATCTTACTATGGACTAATGGATGGTATTAATACCTATGTTCGTGATTTTCAAAAAGAGACTTTATTGAATCGTTCAGAAAAAATTTCTGATGAAGAATTGGATGAAATCTTGAGTATTAAACCTCGTTTTGAAAAACTCAACGTGAAGGATGCTAAATTGCGTACATTCATTACGCAAGACGCAGACCGTACGGATATGGTGCAGCACGTCTATGATACCACCTACGGTATTGTAAAAGATCATGAAGATACCATTGTTGCCATTGATGACTCCATCGTTAGAGGAACAACTTTGAAACAGAGTATATTAACGATCTTAGATCGTCTGAACCCGAAAAAAATTGTCATTGTTTCTTCGGCGCCACAGATTCGTTATCCGGATTGTTATGGTATTGATATGTCACGTATGGGTGAATTTGTTGCATTCGAAGCAGCAATCAACCTTTTGAAACAAAGTGGCATGGCACATGTTATCGATGAGGTTTATCAGAAATGTGTGTTATCGATGACGCAAGATGTCAATGAGATTGAGAATTATGTCAAAGCCATCTACGCCCCATTTACCGATAAGGAGATCTCCGAAGAAATCGCTCGTATTGTGAGACCGCACCACCTCAAAGCTGAACTGGAGGTTGTGTACCAAACCTTAGACAATTTACACCAAGCTTGCCCGGATCATAAGGGTGATTGGTATTTTTCAGGCGATTATCCTACACCTGGTGGAAACAAGGTTGTCAACAAAGCGTATATGAACTGGATTGAAGGAAAGAATGTGAGAGCATATTTCAGTAATTAAGTTCAAAAATATCAGTGGAAGGGATGCATTTATGCATCCCTTTTTTTTATCTTCGTACTCAGAAAATTCTGAATCCTAAATAAAAAGACCGATCAATAGCAAAGGGGATTGCTGTCAGTAAATAAACCGATCATGAAACATATTTTTAAGAGCCTCTATTTTCAAGTCGTATTGGGTATACTGCTGGGCATCATCTGTGGAATCTATTACCCTGACTTTGCTGTTAAGTTAAAGCCATTGGGCGATGCTTTTATAAAACTGATTAAGATGGTCATTGCACCATTGATTTTCAGTTCCATTGTAATCGGTATCGCTGGAATGCAGGATACAAAAAAAGTGGGCAAAATCGGCCTGACTTCGATTATCTATTTCGAAATCATGACCACCATCGCCCTGATTATTGGTCTCGTCTTTGTCAATTGGATACAGCCGGGTACCGGGATGAATGCTGATCCGGCAAGCCTCGATGTATCTTCGGTATCCCATTACATTTCAGAATCCAAAGAACCGCATAGTTTTATGGATTTCATCATAGGCATTATTCCAAGTAACGTTATCGCTGCCGTAGCCTCAGACAACATGTTGCAGGTGCTCGTGTTTGCAGTCCTTTTTGGTATTGGTATGACAAAAATAGGGCAGAAAGCGTCCGAGCCTGTACTCAATGTATTGCAGTCGTTTCTAAAGGTACTTTTTTCCATTATCAAAATGATCATGTATCTCGCTCCAATTGGAGCAATGGGAGCCATGGGCTTTACGATCGGTAAGTTTGGAATTCAGGCCTTGTCTAAACTGGGTATGTTGATGGTGAGTTTCTACCTGACCTGTTTCATTTTTGTGATTATCGTCATTGGAGGAGTATTGTATTTCTATCTTAAGGTAAACGTATTTAAGTTCTTAAAATACATTAAAGAGGAAATTCTGATTGTATTGGGAACTTCATCCTCCGAGTCGGCATTGCCTGGTATCATGCAAAAGATGGAAGATGCCGGCTGCGCCAAACCTGTCGTCGGGCTGGTCATTCCTACGGGCTATTCTTTCAATCTGGATGGAACAAGTATCTATCTGACAATGGCCGCGGTCTTTATTTCACAAGCGCTCAATATGCACCTTAGCTTGGAACAGGAAATTACGCTATTGTTGGTCTTGCTGTTAACTTCCAAGGGAGCAGCCGGTGTTACTGGAAGTGGTTTTGTGACCCTTGCTGCAACATTACCAGTCGTTGGCCACGTGCCTGTGGAGTCGGTTGCGTTGATCTTTGGCGTAGACCGTTTTATGAGTGAAGCTCGGGCAATAACCAATTTAATCGGAAATTCAGCGGCAACACTGGTCATTTCGAAGTATGAAAACAGTTTGGACGAGGAGATCCTGCATGAAAAGCTAGGCTCAAAAAGATAAAAAAGCCCGGAAAACAGTCTTTCCGGGCTAATTTTTAATCGATATTCATTTGAGAATACGCTAATTCTCTTTTTTTGTATTTTCTACATCTTGCGCCAAATTGATGGCACCAATTACTTTTTCTTCCAAGAGGGCGAGTTTGATTACCTGAGCCATTTCAGTCACGTAGTGAAACTCCATATCTTTGATATAATCTTCCTTGATCTCCAGAATATCTTTTTCATTGGATTTACAAAGAATAATATCCTTGATATTAGCACGCTTAGCGGCAAGAATTTTCTCCTTGATACCACCCACGGGCAACACCTTTCCGCGAAGGGTGATTTCACCTGTCATGGCTAATTTTTCTTTCACTTTGCGTTGCGTAAAGAGCGATGTCAGTGCCGTGAGCATGGTGATACCCGCCGAAGGACCATCTTTTGGAATGGAGCCCGCAGGAACGTGGATGTGAATATCCCAATGGTCAAATACGCGATAGTCTATTCCGAAATCAGCAGCGTGCGCTTTGAGGTACGCCAGTGCAATCGACGCAGATTCTTTCATCACATCGCCCAGATTACCCGTCAGGCTCAAACGCCCTTTCCCCGGACTTAGTGATGACTCTATAAATAAGATGTCGCCACCTACGGATGTCCAGGCCAATCCAGTCACCACCCCAGCCACATTGTTATTTTCATACATGTCCTTATCAAATATTGGCGCACCTAGGATATCGAGCAGGTCTTGTTCACTGATACTTGGATTGTAATCTTTCTCCATGACAATGCGTGTCGCAATACCCCGAACAACAGAGCCAATCTTTTTTTCCAATCCACGTACACCAGATTCACGTGTGTAGTCCTCAATTATTTTCTCGATAATTTTACCTTTTAGGCTGACATTCTTAGAAGCCATCCCATGCATTTCCCGTTGTTTTGGCAAAAGGTGTTTTTTGGCGATTTCGATTTTCTCCTCGATGGTATATCCATTTACTTCAATAATCTCCATCCGATCCAATAAAGCTGGCTGAATGGAACTCAATGAATTGGCTGTTGCAATAAACATCACTTTGGAAAGGTCAAACTCCATTTCCACATAGTGATCATAGAAATGCGTATTTTGCTCGGGATCCAATACCTCCAATAATGCCGAAGAAGGGTCGCCTTTGAAATCAGCACTCATCTTATCGATTTCGTCTAAAATGAATACAGGATTCGCTGTCCCGGCTTTTTTCAACGATTGAATGATACGCCCTGGCATTGCTCCGATGTAAGTTTTGCGGTGACCCCGGATTTCTGCTTCATCGCGCACACCGCCTAACGCCATGCGGGTATATTTACGGCCCAGCGCTTTGGCGATAGATCTTCCCAACGATGTCTTACCGACTCCCGGAGGACCTACCAAACAAAGAATAGGCGCCTTCATATCATTTTTTAATTTTAATACCGCAAGGTATTCAATGATACGTTTTTTTACTTTTTCAAGTCCGTAATGGTCTTTATCGAGTACTTTTTGTGCTTTGTTTAAGTCAAAATTATCTTTTGTTGTTTCATTCCAGGGCAGATCCAAAAGGAGCTCGAGGTAATTGAGCTGTACCGAATAATCTGCCGCAGCAGGGTTAATGCGGGAGAGTTTCTCCAGTTCCTTTGTAAAATGTTTTTCAACATCATGACTCCATTTCTTTGACTTACCGCGTTTTTTAAGCTCTTCCAATTCAAGATCCGGCGTATTTCCACCCAGCTCTTCCTGAATCGTTTTCAGCTGCTGATTTAAGAAATAATCGCGTTGCTGTTTGTCAAGATCCACACGTACTTTATTCTGAATCTGATGCTTTAGTTCCAGCATCTGGATTTCAGTCGTCAACAGCTCCAATAAAAGTTTTGCGCGGTTCTCTACTTTCGGTATTTGAAGCAGCTCCTGTTTTTTTGTCATTTCGACATTAATATTCGACGAAATGAAGTTGATCAGAAAAGAAGGGCTTTCAATATTTTTAATCGCGATACCAGCTTCACTAGGCAAGTTGGGCGACAGTTGGATGATCTGCAGCGCCATTTCTTTTAAAGTGGAAATTGTCGCTTTGAAGTGCTTGGTCATCTTCGGCTTTGCCTCGTTGAATTTCTCGACACGTGCCTTTAAGTAAGGCTCAGTTCCGACAATTTCCAACAAGTTGAACCGCTGTTTTCCCTGAATGATGACGGTGGTATTACCATCCGGCATTTGCAGTACTTTAATGATATGAGCAACGGTGCCCACTTTGTTTAGTTCTTCAAATCCTGGGTCCTCTACGGTCATATCCTTTTGAGAAACGACACCGATAGTCTTGCTGCCCTTATAAGCTTCTTTGACCAATTTGATGGATTTATCTCTACCTACGGTAATCGGAATAACAACACCGGGAAATAATACGGTATTACGTAAAGGCAAAATTGACAATGCTTCTGGAATTTCAGCATTCGCCATATTATCTTCATCCTCTTGCGTAAGTAAGGGAAAGAATTCGGTATCCTCTGCAACGATTGGAATTGCTTGACTGAAATCAAAAGTTTCGAATTTGCTCATAGTGTTTATTTTGTGTATTTGGCAGTCGCTGACATGTTGACGGCAGACTTTCAAATTTTAAGCTTCTAATAATGTTTCCCCTGTATTGCAAGCGGAGTGCCAATTGCTAGAAGTCAGCAAAATTACAAATCTATTTTCCAGAATAGGAAAAAAAGGCAGGTTAAATAAAATTTATCTGCCATTTATTGGAGAAATAGGCATAATAATTGTAATATTGGAATGTGAAAAGGCGCTGATGGCAGTTTCTGGTGTTACGGAAATCATACGGAAGCTATTTTCAGAGACGTAGAAACGATCGTTAGCGATCATTATGAAGTGAATATAAAAAAGTAACTATTTAGATATGAATTTAAAATCATTTAAATTGGGTTTGTTTACTGGGGTTTTTGCCTTAGTTGCTTTTAGCGCAAATGCACAACAACCAAAACAGGCCGAACATAGCAACGCTAATGTGAGAATGGGGCAAAAAGCTCTTTTGGATGGTGATTTCAAGAATGCCGAGTCATACTTGACAAAAGCACTGCCTCAAGAAGGAAAAGATCCGGATGTATTATATATGTTGGGTTATTCCCAGTTTCAAAATGGTGACTATAAGAAATCAGCAGAAACATTTGGTAAAGTCGTTGCGCTAAATGGTAAAAACGCGAATGCTTTATATTTCAAAGCAAAAGCGACTAACAATCTTGCTGTTCAATCGACAAATAAAGCTTCTGTTGCCAATAAAGAACAGTTGTTGAAGGGAGCTATCGAAGATTATACAAAGGCAATTGCCATTACACCAAACGATTCTAAATTCTATCAGAATAGAGCGATTGCTAATCGTGACTTAGGTATTTTGATTGGGACAGCGGGCACGCCAAACTATAATAAGGCGATGGCAACCGATGCTTATAATAATGCAATCAAAGATTATGAGAAAGTGTTAAGCTTTGATTCGTCTAAAAAAGACATCCAAACAGAAATCAAAAAAGCAAAAGTATATAGAGATAATTTAAAATAGTATCACTAGTACGTATAGAGAGGGAATTCCAGCAGGGATTCCCTTTTTTTTGTCTAAAATTTTAGCGCTTTATGGTGTAAAAATAAGTTGGTTCACTATTTTTTCTTTATCAATACAAAAACGAAAGGCTGTATTATTCTGTTCTTATTCTAAATCAAACAAGTAATAAATATGGAAACGAATCGATTGTCAAAAGAAATGCAAGAAACTTTAATCAAGCAAATGACTAAGGAAGCTGAAGCGGCACAAATTTATTTGGCATTAGGGGTCTGGGCAGATGATCAGGGGTATGGTGGAGTGGCCAATTTCCTGTATAGACATGCACAGGAAGAGCGTAACCACATGACGAAGATTATGGGGTATATCCTGGAACGGGGTGGCCGGCCAAGAATTGAAGCCATAGCACAACCTCCAGCAGATCCGCAAACGTTGACAGAATGTTTTAACCGCGTTTTCAAACACGAAGTAGATAATACCGAAGCGATTTATAACATTGTCAATTTAGCGATGGCCGAGAAAGACTGGGCAACGTGGAATTTTGCACAATGGTTTGTGAAAGAACAGATCGAAGAAGAGAAGCTAGCGCTGGAATTGATTGATAAATTGAAGATTGCCGGTGGAGACCGTGCTTCGGACGAATCCTTATTTGCGTTGGATTCCTCTTTGGAAGCTATGCCAGACGAAGTGACGCTAGCAAGAGAAGCAACGGCAGACGATCCTAAATAATACTAAACTGTATAAAAAAAGTGAGGAATCCTTTTTAGGGATTCCTCACTTTTTTTTATTTGATGTTAAGCGGTAGATAGACACCGAACGTGATATTTCTGCCCATATTGTAGACGCCAAAATTAGGATCTTCTTGCGATAGCCGACCCGGGCGCAATCGGCTTAACGCATCGTAATAACGCTTGTTGGTCAGATTGGACGCTGCCGCAAATATTTTCAGTTGCTGCTGCCCGAAGTGTAATGTCGTACCGATTCCGGCATTCAACAATGTGTATCCACCTGCTGGCGTTTCGAAGGTTTCGTCAATGCGGCTCTGTTTAAAATAATTGTCTAGCCCCACTGATAAGTAAAAGGCATTCAATCCGCTTATTTTAGGCTCGAGGCGCAGGGTATTGTGCACTACGCCGGCTGGGATCAATGCCAATGGTCTGTCAAAGGTTTTATTCTGTGCATGCGTATAACTAAACGTGTTGTCCAGGTGAATCCAGTTCAACAAATGAAAATTCAAGCTTCCTTCAACACCATATAGATTGGCGTTGACCTGTCCATAGCGGTATACGTCATAAGTATGTGAATCGCCATCTTCACCAACCACAGTTTTTGTATCCCCTTTTGTTGCCGAGGCATAAATAAAGTTGTGAATATAGTTTTCGTAGATTCCGATACTTCCGGTAACGATGCTATGGCCAAACTCCAGTGTCGCATCCGCTTGATAGCTTCTTTCGGCTTTCAGGTTCTCATTACCGACCTCATACCGCGAAGTACCCTCGTGAACACCATTGGAGCCGAGTTCTGCGGGGTTGGGCGCTCTAAATGCTGAGCCCGCATTTGCTTTAAAGTTGAGATCCTCATTGAAAATATGCGTATAACCAAGAGCACCACTGACATTACTGAAGCTATTTTTAAAACCAGGAAATTGCTCTTCATCTTCAACAAACAGCTGTTTGCCTTTGTTGTTGACATAGTCATAGCGTAAACCGACATTAAACGTGTTTTCACCCCAGCTTTTCTTCGCATAACCGAAAGCTCCCAATTCCAGCTGGTCATAGGCTGGGATTAAGAACTCGCTCCCTTTATTTACACTGTGTTCCTGACTTGCGCTGATACCAAATACGTGTTGCCAGCCATTTCTTTCACTTAAAGAATACTTGGCATCGAGGGAATAGGTATTTAGGTCGAAGAACAGGGATGGGGTAGCTTCTTCCAATTCTCGACGTTGATTCTTTTGGTAGCCCAAGTCAAGTTTTAAATTGCCCGAGCCGATAACAAAGCTGTTGTTGAGGGCCAATTTATAGTGACGGATGTCCTGTTTTGGGAAATCCAATGTACGGCTTTTAGCGTTTGTGTAAAGCGGGTCGCCCGGTTCGGCATCGTAAAAGCCGATGTTATTTTTTAGGTAAGAAAAATTAAGGTGCGAATAGCCCCATTGCTTGTTTAGCCCGAGCATACCACTGACATTGCTGTTGTTAAAGCCGCTATTCCCGTATCTTCCTGCAGGGGTATTATAAGAATACGCATTTTGATACGATCCACGGCCACGCCATACGAAGCCATTTTCATTACCTGTTAGCATAACCGAACTATTGGTCAGCCCATTATTGGTCGCATAGCTTGTCAGTAATTCACCTTTAATATGTCCTTCAGTAGGAACATTGGGCTCAAGTACATTGATTACACCACCGATGGCATCAGATCCGTACATCAATGAAGCCGCGCCGCGTAAAACCTCGACACGGTCGGGTTGATTTTGGTCGATTTCAATGCCGTGTTCGTCGCCCCATTGTTGTCCCATCTGTTTTACCCCATCACTTACCGTGACAACCCGATTATAGCCCAGACCCCGTATAACAGGTTTTGAAATTCCCTGTCCCGTTGTGATCTGACTTAGCCCGGGAACTTGTCGCGCAAGTGCATCAATAAGATTTGTTCCATTTCCCTGCAACTCATCTTTGGAAATAACAGCTACTGAAGTGCTGTTGCGACGGCTCTGAGAAGTGACGAGTGTGCCTGTAACGACTACTTCATTCGTTTCAATAATACTTTCTGTCAAGGAAAAATCAAGAGAAAGATTTTCCGACGTTAAATCAACGGCCTTGACAACGGACTGATAGCCCAAAAAACGGACCTCAACCAAGTAGCGTCCACTTGAGGGAAGAGATTTAAAGCTATAATGACCTTGTTGGTCTGATGCCGTGCTCGAACGAAGCTGCTGCAGTGATATGGTAGCACCAGCAATTGGAAGGTTGGTTTTGGCATCCGTTACTTTACCGCTAATCGTTGAGGCAAGCGCCGGAAGTATGGAGAAATAGGAGACAAGCATAAAAATGCAGCCTATAATTTTAAGTTTCATCTGTACTATAATTTCTACGTATGTAATATCAGCGGTACAAACGACAAAGCGTATATCAGCTACCAAGGCGTCGTTGTGCCTAGGTTTAAACCGATAGCTGGTCGTATGCATCGTTTGATTGTTGAGTTGTAAAGACCCTTATGGAGTCCTGGCGGCAATAGTGGTCAACTTACGTTAACACGCACTATTGAAATTAGCATAGAAATGAATAGAGGGGAGGGCCTCGATTGCCAGAAATCAGTGATCTGACTATCTGGTCTCCAATGATGAAAAGACCAAATTCAACGATTTTAACAGGAAGTATGAATTCACCCTGCGTAAAATTAAAAACCAGTTGAGGATGTGAATTTTGGTCGCAGATAGCACATTTGGGGTGATCAGCCTGATGTTTTTTTGCTGGGTTATCTACGATATGCAGTGCAGCCTGGGGATGTTCATGACTGTACACAATGAACTGACCAATTAAGAAGGTCATCAAGAGCACGAATGCTGCGAATTTGTTCAATGAGATATCTTTCACGCTGAAATCACTACGTTTAAACCCAAGTTGACACTCGAATTATGATGTTAACCGGGTCAAAGATAATGAAAATAAAATATAAAGCAATCGTGTTGCATTTATTAATATGATAGGATCATAAAATTCGCCGCTGAATCAAAGACTCAGCGGCGAATTTTGCTGATGTATAAGGCTTATCGTGTTACTTTTTGGGAGGAATAAACTTGCCGACAATTTCATATTGATTGGCATCTAGTCCCTGAACGTCTTGCAATTTGACAATGCGATAAAGCGAATCGCTGAAGTAGTCTAATTTTTCCTGACTATCGTATAAGCTATTGGTTATCTTTTTATCGATATGGATGTGCTTTACCTTTTCGTTCTTATCAAATTCGATACGCAGTTTCTGTATCTGTAGATCTTTCTTTTTCGCTGTAAATTCGGTCACACAGTCGACAGCTTTGACTTCATACAATGAGGGATCGAAATTTTTACTGATATCAGCAGCTTGAAAAGCGGACAGTTCATTTTTCCAGCTTCCAATTTTCAGCTCGCGCTGTTCTTTTTCTCCATCTTTGCTGACAGATTTTAGCACGGCGGGATTGAGCTGTTGCAAGCGATTGACTTCTGCATTAAAAAACGAATCGACAGAAAATATGTCGGAAGATTTTTGAGGGCTTTTTGTTGCGGAAGGTGATCCACAACTCCAAAAAAGCAGCGCACTACCCGCAAAAAAGGAGCGTGCGCTGCTACTGATTTTATGTACGTTATTATTCTGATACCAATACATTTCCTGTCATTTCAGCGGGGATATTGACGCCCAAAATTTGTAAGACGGTTGGGGCAATATCACCTAATTTACCGTTCGCTATTTTTTTGTACTGATCGTCAATCAAGATACAGGGAACCAAATTTGTTGTGTGTGCGGTGTTTGGCGATCCATCATCATTGACCATAAACTCCGAATTGCCGTGATCGGCCAAAATTATAAACGAGTAACCATTTTTGAGACCTGTCTCTACGACCGTTTTGGTACATTGATCCACCGTTTCTACGGCTTTAATGACAGCATCAAAAACTCCTGTATGACCTACCATATCTGGATTTGCAAAGTTCAGACAGATAAAATCAGGCTGAAGTGTTTCCATATCGTTAACGATAGCCGCTGTAATTCCTTGAGCTGACATCTCGGGTTGAAGATCGTAGGTAGCCACTTTGGGGGATGGAACCAACAAACGGTTTTCACCTTTAAATTCTTGTTCACGGCCTCCTGAGAAGAAAAATGTGACGTGTGGATATTTTTCTGTTTCGGCGATACGCGTTTGTGTTTTATGGTAAGCCTCCAATACTTCACCCAACGTGTTGGTTAAGTTATCTTTTTGAAAGACCACTCTCACATTCTGGAACGTTTCATCATAAGACGTCATGGTCACATAATATAGATCCAACGGTTTCAGATCATATTCTGGGAATGCTTTTTGAGTTAGCGCGATTGTAATCTCTCGGCCACGATCCGTTCTGAAATTATAGCAGAATACCACATCGCCTTCTTGTATTGTAGCCACAGGCGCTCCGTTGGCGTCTACCAAGGCAATTGGTTTCACAAACTCATCCGTTATCCCTTCATCGTATGATTTTTGGATAGCGGCCACCAGGTCATTGGATTTTTCACCTTCCGCTTTTACTAAAAGATCGTATGCTAATTTTACGCGCTCCCATCTATTATCGCGATCCATCGCATAGTACCGACCGATTGCCGATGCGAAGGTACCTGTTGTTGTTGTCAAATACGCCTGTAAGTCTCTCACGTAATTAATGCCCGAGTTTGGATCCGTATCACGGCCATCCAAGAAAGCATGTACAAATACTTGTTCACTGCTCAGTCCAGCATGTTTTGCGGCATCACATAAACCCTTTAAGTGCTTCGTGTGCGCGTGTACGCCACCATCGGAAAGCAAACCGATAAAATGTACCTTTTTGTTATTTGCTAAAGCATATTTAAATGCGTCTTGAATCACTGGATTCGAATTGAATACGCCGTCATTGACCGCTTTGTGAATACGTCCCAATTCTTGGTAGACAATTCTTCCGGCACCAAGATTCATGTGCCCTACCTCAGAGTTACCCATTTGGCCGGCAGGCAAGCCAACAGCTTCGCCCGAAGCTTCTAAAGTTGAGTTTGGATATGCTTCTAATAAATGGTCTAAAAATGGGGTGTTTGCAGCTTCAACTGCATTTGATTTATCGTGTTTTCCATATCCTAGTCCGTCTAGGATCATGAGTGCAACTTTTTTCTTATTCATCGTATAACAAAGATAATCTTAATTTTAGAATCTATCAACGCATCTTAAAAACTTCCCTTGTTAATCACCAATATTTTTATAGGTTTGTGGCATCATTTGTGTTCCATCATAAATGGAACTGCCTAAGGATTGATTTTGATTACAGAATCTGTTCTATACATGTTAAGCTATATGAAACTTTTAAGCCATTGCGGATTTATACTTATTACGAATCTTTTTTTACACAATGCTGCGTTTGGTCATTTTTCGATGCCTGTAAATCCACGGATGGAAGAAAACTTGCCCGGGGCTGATGATTCTTTGGAAAGAATTTCGGAAGAGCTAAAATCATATTTGAAAGAGGGTAATGCAAAAAACATAGCCAAGTATTTTGCCTCAAACATCACCTTGTCGATTTTAGGGGAAAATGGTATTTATACAAAGTACCAATCAGAAATCATATTGGGGACATTTTTTAATCAGCATAAACCCAAGACAGTAAAACTGACGCAGTCGAGCAATGCCAACAATGGCTATCAATATTTTACCTTTACCTTAGCCACAGAACAGGCCAATTATCGGGTCTTTGTGAAAATAGGAGCAGGGAGTAATAACCACTCCATCGAAGAGTTGAGGATCGACAAAAATTGATCCTGATCCTATTTTTTTTATCAATCTATTTTTCGATTAAAAAATTATTCCACATCTTAGCCCAATAAATAGCATTTATGGAGAAGGAAATCAAGGACTATTTGGCCCAGTTTGTAAAACAAGCTGTCGCGGAGGATTTGGGCGATGGAGATCATACCTCATTGTCGACAATTGAAGCCGGCGCACAAGGTGAAGCGAAGTTGATTGTGAAGGATAACGGCATACTTGCAGGTGTCGAAGTAGCGCAGGCAATTATTGCCTATGTGGACGATAGTTTGGCCTGTGAGGTCTTTATCCAGGATGGAAGTCGGGTTAAGATGGGTGATATTGCTTTTTATGTCAGGGGAAATATCCAAAGTATTTTATTGGCCGAACGTTTGGTGCTGAATGTGATGCAGCGTATGAGTGGTATAGCCACAACAACCCGGCAGTATGTGGATTTGTTAGCAGGTACAGATACAAAAGTTTTGGATACGCGAAAAACGACGCCCTTATTACGTGTGCTAGAGAAAGAAGCCGTGCGCATTGGTGGTGGCACCAATCATCGCTTTGGTCTTTTTGATATGATTTTAATTAAGGATAATCATGTAGACTATAGTGGCGGAATTGTACCGGCGCTAGAGCGGGCAAATGCCTATAGAAAAAGCCTAAATAAACCGATAGAAATAGAAATTGAAGTCCGAAATTTTGTGGAACTTGATGAAGTTCTTAACTTTGGCGAAGTGGATCGAATCATGTTAGATAATTTTTCACCGCAAGATGTTGCCAAAGCTGTTCAGATTATCGACCGTCGGTTCAAGACAGAGGCCTCTGGGGGAATAACATTTGACACGATTAGGTCATATGCGGAGGCCGGGGTAGATTATATTTCAGTAGGTGCTTTGACACACAGTGTGAAGAGCCTGGATCTTAGTCTGAAGGCCAAATTAATATAAGAACTAATTAATTAATGATATCGATTTATTTAGTAATTGCAGTATTACTAGCGTACTTGTTTGGGTCCATACCAACGGCTGTTTGGTTGGGACAGGCATTTTATGGGGTAGATGTTCGTGAGTATGGTAGTGGTAATGCTGGGGCGACTAATACCTTTCGTGTGTTGGGACCGAAAGCGGGATCGATCGTGATGTTTGTCGATATTTTTAAAGGCTGGACAGCAACCAATCTGGCTTATCTAATAGAACTGGGGCAAAATACGAGCGATGTTCAGTTTGTTAACTTTCAGTTGGCATTGGGCGTTATCGCGGTATTGGGGCATTTATTTCCTGTATTTGCGGGATTCAGAGGAGGGAAGGGCGTAGCAACGCTCTGTGGTATGATTCTCGCTATCCATACACCTGCAGCCTTGGTTTGTGTTTCTGTATTTGTTATTATCCTACTGACCACCCATTACGTTTCATTGGGTTCCATTTCGGCAGGATTTGCATTTCCATTCAGTTTGGCCTTTATATTCAAAACAACGATACCTTCGGTGCTTCTCTACGGAATAGCGATTTGTATCCTCTTGTTGATTACCCACCAAAAGAATATAGAGCGTCTGTTAAAGGGGCATGAGTCCAAGATCTACCTTTTTAAGAAAAAAGCGAAGGAAAAAGAATAGGCACAATAATTGCATCCGCTAAAATGGATTAATAAATTATTGTAAAATACCCATGTTGGATGCGCTGAAAAGCGATTGTCTTTCGCTTCGAGACTCCATATGGCCCTTGAAATAAAATATAAACTATGAACGGAATGTTTAAGTATTCAGCTATGGTATTAGCCTGTGTAACACTGGCATCGGGGTTGTCAGGTTGTGCAACTTCTGCTGTTACCGGGAAAAAATATTTGAAATTGGTCAGTGCTGATCAAGTGAACGAGCAAGCTGCATTGGCTTATAAAGATTTTTTATCGAAGAATAGTTCAAAAGTAGTCACTGGAACTTCTGATGCGGCAATGGTTAAACGTGTGGGCAATAAACTGGCCACAGCGGTGAACCAATATTTGCAAAGCACCGGTCGTGCCAACCAATTTAACTTCAATTGGGAATTCAACTTAGTAAGGAGTGATGATGTGAACGCTTGGTGTATGCCTGGTGGTAAAGTGGCAGTTTATACGGGAATTTTGCCTGTTACACGTACCGAAGCCGGACTTGCCACAGTAATGGGGCATGAGATAGCCCATGCGATTGAGGAGCATTCCGTAGCGCAGGCTTCGAATCAGATTGCTTTGCAATTGGGCGGACAGATTTTAGGTTCCGCAGCCGGGGTATCTGGCAACAGTACCCTTGGAGTTTTCAATAATCTTTACGGTTTGGGAGGGAATTTGGCGCAGTTGAAATTCTCCAGAAGCGATGAATCCGATGCAGATGCAGCCGGATTGATTATTATGGCCTTGGCGGGATATAATCCAAACGAAGCGGTCGATTTTTGGAAGCGTATGGCCTCGGGAAGTCAGAAAGGGCAGCCAGAGTTTTTGAGTACACACCCCAGCGATGAGCGACGTATTGCTGATATTCAAAAATTAATTCCGAATGCGATGAAATATTATAAAAAATAATCGATTGATAGGATATGAAAAGAGGGATCTGCGCGAGCAGATCCCTCTTTTTTTTGCATCATATTTTATCAAGTTACACCCCAGCTAGCGCATCGCTAACGCCGAGCACTACACCGATGACCAATCCCATAAAATTAAAAGCGATGGTAATGATAACCATGATGCCAATAAATTTGTAGTGTTTTTTTAACGCGTCCAAGCAGAGCTCCAGCTGAATGCTGTCGCGGTTTTCAATTGCTTTTTTCGCTTTGGATCCGAAATTATACAGAAAATAGATGGGAAGGCAAAAGAAAGCAAGAAAGAGCAGGTATAGGACACCGAACGTGGATAAGGCCCCCGCTGTGACATATTCGTCTGCACCGAGTGACAATGCGCTTGCGCCAAAGATCAGGCTAACCATGGTGATGGCCGAGATGCCGATGAAAATAAAACAGACGATGGCCAAAAAATTAGCCCATTTTGCTGCTGAAGCTAAAAAAGCGAGTCCTGCTGGAGACAGTTTGAGGTCTGCAGGTTCTAGAAAAGAAGAATTTTGAATACCGTCTTCCATGAAGCGTAAAATATTAGGTGTGCGAATTTCAGAAATGTTCTTGGCTTTTGAAACAAGTTTTTATACAAAACGTCCAGCGTATACAATCGTTTAGATTTTTTCAATTCGTTAGGCTCTAGTCGTGCAATTGCTACAGGAAACTCAATTGTATAAGGTAATTTTCAACTGTTAGGAAATTAGCTAAAAATTTTTAAAAAATTAAATTCCGATTGGAAGAATGTTGTTACAAAAAAAAAATCCAGAATTGATGTGGAAAACTATTTTTCATCAGATAATTAGAATGTAAATGCTGGTTTAAAACATCTTACAACGTTTTTTTTCGTGATAAATTATATGTCGATGTCTGATTTTTGGTGTGGATTTCATGAAATGGGTGTGGTTTAGTGTGTTAAGTTTATATTAAGTCCTTTGTAATTTCAAATCTCTTAGTAATTTTGCTTAACATTTTTTAACAAATCACATTATATGAAAAGATCTTTACTCTTTTTCGCTCTTGTTATGGCTAGTTATGGTGCTGTACAAGCTCAGGTTACTACAAGTAGCGTTACAGGTATTGTAAAAGAGGCAAACGGGAGTGTAACTTCGGGTGCTACGATTAAGGCTACGCACGTCCCTTCAGGAACAGTTTACTCTGGTTCTTCAAATGCAGCCGGTCGCTTTAACCTACCAGCGATGCGTGTTGGCGGACCTTATAAGGTTGAAGTTACGTATGTAGGACAACAACCAGTTGTATATGAAGATGTTTATTTGCAATTAGGTGAGCCTCTTGTATTAAACCCTGTTTTTTCTACTGAAGGTAATACTTTGAATGAGGTTGTTGTGACTGGATACGGTAGCAAAGTTACAACAGCTAAAACAGGTGCTGCTACTAATGTTGGTTTAAAACAAATTCAAAACTTACCACAGATAAGCCGTAGTATTACTGAATTTACACGATTGACACCTCAAGCTAATGGAACCTCATTTGCAGGTCGTGATTCAAGATACAACAATCTTCAAATCGATGGGGCTAATTTTAATAATGGCTTTGGAACAGATACACAGAATCCGCTACCAGGAGGTAAGTTCCAGCCAATATCTTTGGACGCAATCCAAGAAATTTCTGTAAATATTGCGCCATATGATGTTACTCAATCGGGATTTACTGGGGCGGGTATTAATGCTGTAACAAAATCAGGAAGCAATACCTTTACTGGTTCTGCCTATGGGTACTTCAATAATCAAAGGTTCAATGGATTAAAAATTGCCGACGCTGCTGCTTTACCATATCAAGAAGGATCTAAAAAAACTTTCGGATTTTCACTAGGTGGTCCGATTATTAAAAATAAGTTATTTTTCTACGTAAGTGCTGAGCGTGAGATGGCTGATGGTGTAAATGCTTCTGGTGCAAACACTTGGGTTTCAAATAAGAAAAATGACGGAAAGTCAGACGCTAGCACTAATACAACACGAGTGAATGAAAAAGATTTAGTATCCGTTAGTGAACACCTAAAAAATGTATGGGGCTATGATCCAGGTGCATACGAAGGATACGCAAATACAGCAAGTCAAAAAGGTGATAAAATATTAGCCCGTATTGACTGGAATATAAGTGATAAGCATAAGTTTGCTATTCGTTATAATCAATTGATAGGAAACTCTAATCAAATTGCTAATAATAATTCTGGACCATCTCCAAGATCTAATTATTATAGAGTAAGCGAAAACTCAATGGTTTTCCAAAACGGTAATTATGGATTTGAGAACACAGTTAGATCATTAACAGCTGAGTTAAACTCTAATTTCAGTAGTGAATTGTCAAATAAGTTTTTATTTACTTATTCAAAAATTAGAGAGAAAAGAACAACTCCAAGTAATCAAATTTTCCCATTCGTAGATATCTTCGACGGAGGTATTGCTGATGGAAAGAACAACTACATGAGTTTTGGTACTGAGTTGTTTTCATACAATAATGATGTTGACAATGATAACTTTTCATTCGTCAATAACTTAAATTATACTGTTGGAAAACATAACATTCTTGGAGGTGCATCTTTTGAGATTCAGAAATTTGGAAATAGTTATGTGAGAGAGGGAACTAGCTACTATCGTTATAATTCGGTAGAGGATTTTCTTAAAACAGGTACTCCTCAAGAGGTTGCTCCGACAATGTTTGCACTTTCCTATCCGTACCCAGGAATGGATACGTATGCACGCTCTAACTACGGATTAGCGTCATTATATGCTCAAGACAGAATAACACTTACGGATAAATTCAATTTGACAGTTGGATTAAGAGCTGAATTGCCAATTTATATGAATAAACTGACTGGTAATAGTTCTATTAATGCGCAGGAGTTTTTGAATATTGATGGAAAGGCTACTTATTATAATTCTTCTAAATGGCCGAAATCTCGCATCATGTTGTCGCCTCGTGTAGGTTTTAATTTTGACGCATTGGGAGATAGATCATTGATATTGCGTGGAGGTACAGGTATTTTCACAGGGCGTATTCCATTTGTATGGTTGACAAATATGCCATCAGCAACTGGTGTAATTCAAAATACTGTTGAACCAGGATCTTATGATGATGTAAAAGGTTGGATTGGTAATGTTAAATTTCATCCAGAGGACATCTACTACTATGTGAAAAACCCTCCTAAAGGAGCAGAGAATGTTTTCATTCAAAGTCCTAAAGATGGTATGCCAAGTAGTATTGCAATGGTTGATCCAAATTTTAAAATGCCTTCCGTTTGGCGTACTAGCTTAGGTGCAGATTATAAAATTCCAAATTCACCAGTAACATTAACTGCTGATCTATTATATACAAAGGATATTAATGCGGTTACTCAGTTTGGTATCAATAGAAAGGTTGCCACTGCGAGGTTGAATAATGCAGGTGATAACCGTGAATATTATGCAAACGCAACAGACTATCAATATAATAAAAATATTGGAGCAAACTCTGCTGTTGTATTAACGAATACTAAAGCAAAAGGACATGCGCTATCTGCAACATTTGGAGGTACTTTGGCTCCTTGGCATGGATTGTCGGGATCGTTGTTTTACACCTACACCGAAGCTAAAGAGCAATCAAATAATCCAGGAAGTAATGCTGTTTCAGCTTGGACGAATGTGTATTCGATCAATAATCCTAATGATCAAATGCTATTCAATTCGAACTTTGCCGTCCCTCATCGCTTAGTTGCTAGTTTGAGCTATTCGTTCCAGAATACGACAATCGGTATGTATTACAATGGTTCGCACCAAGGAAGATATTCATTCTATTATAATGGCGATATTAACAAGGATGGAATCAGCAGTGATTTGATCTATTTGCCAAAATCTGTTGACGAAGTAAACTTCGTGAATGCCGTAGATAAAAGCGGAAAGGTATTATTTAGCATTGACGAACAGAAAAAGGCTTATACAGAGTTTATTAATAATAATGGCTTAACTAAATACCAAGGTAAGTATTTAGAGAGAAATGAATTCTTGACACCTTGGTTGAATAGAATCGATGTTCGTTTAACTCAAAATATCTTCAATAATCTAGTTAAAAAAGGAGACAAATTCCAATTTACAGTGGATGTAATCAACTTAGGTAACTTAATCAATAAAGATTGGGGAGTACAAAAAACTTTGGTTAGCCAAGGTACAAACTTCCTAACTGTTGTAGATAATAAGACAGATAAGCCAACCTTTAACATGAATTCTGTAAGTGGGGCTCTTGTAAAAGATGTAACTAGAAATGTAAGCAATGTTAGTACAACATGGAGTGCAGTTTTAGGATTTAGATATACATTCTAATAGGTTTATCCTAATATTAAAGAAAAGCGAGGTTATTAACCTCGCTTTTTTGATAATAATTCTTCATTGATCCTTCAAAGAGACTGTTAATAATACATATATGTTATTATCAGTCTTTCGATTTAATGTAGCTAAGAAAAGTTTCCAGTATCCTTTCAAATACTTCGGGTGAATAGTTTTCTAATTCTAAGTTGTTTAGAACTTTGAAATAGTTCAAATCGTCTGATACAGGAAGAGGATTGACTGTCGTTTCTGATTTTAATAACCCGTATGATATAATACCCTCTATTTCATTGAGTATTAAATCTTGTTCGTCAAATAATTCTTTATTCAATTGTTCATAATCTGTAGTAAAATCCTTAACACCAAGTTTTCCATTAATAATCGCCTTTATAGCTATTAATATAACTTCTATTGCTAATTTGTCATCAATACCATGTTTGGAGGCTTTACCAGCCTGAAGCATTAAAAGATCCACAAAAGTATCGGGTCTTGCTATCCTCCAGAATAATCCCTCTTGCTTGATGTTCTCTTTTAATGTGGAATAGATAGACGATATTTTATTTTTCATTATTGATCATCCTTTCAATAATTTAGTTATACACAATTGCTAATTACCTAACGACGAATTGTAATTCTTTGACTTTATCGAAAATATCACCACTTACTTCTTCTATACTACGACTACCATCTATAATTGACACATTTTCTACATCTTTTAGATGATCAAAAG
Source organism: Sphingobacterium sp. UBA1498 (assembly GCF_002325125.1). NCBI lineage: Bacteria > Pseudomonadati > Bacteroidota > Sphingobacteriia > Sphingobacteriales > Sphingobacteriaceae > Sphingobacterium > Sphingobacterium sp. UBA1498. Next base: position 17,768 of record NZ_DCRG01000002.1, on the reverse strand, counting down.
CTTCATAATACTTACTCCTTACTTTTTTTAGATTTTCAAGGTTTTCAAATATTTCTAAAGAGCTTCTATCTTTATTTAATCGCTCCATACTAACTTCCGGTAAAACATCTATATAAATATTTATGTCAGGTTTTAAAAGATTTTGACTAATTGAGTTTGCTTCAACTAACCACTCTAAATCGATATCATCAGCATGATACGCATATGAAGAAAAATAATATCTATCACATACTACAGTATAGCCCTCTTCTAGTTTTTTTAATATTCCATTTACAGGATTTAAAAGGTGATCGATTCTATCTGCAACGAATAAAGCTGCTATTGCTCGATTATCTGAAATAATTCTCCGATTGAAAATATTCCGTATTAAAGAGCCAATAGGACTATCGGTAGGTTCAAATGTGCTATATATCTTGTGCCCTTCCTTTACAAGTTTTTCTTTCAACAATTTTGCTTGGGTACTTTTACCACTACCATCAATACCTTCAAAAACTATAAATAGATTGTTTCGCGTCATTACATCTCGATATTAGTACGCAAATATAGCTTAAAATAATTTTTGATTTACGCTGCATTCAATAAAATCTTTTTTACGTGAATAATAGTGGCATTTATTACAAAATTCACAGTGGGTAATATTTGTTTTATTTTCAATATATTTGGAGAGGTAATCGTCCGCTAAAATAGGTCTACCTATAGAGTAGGTTCCCATTTCCAGAAAATATTCGTGTAATGTTAATTGACTTCTTAAAGCAGATTAAAAATGACCTACCTACACCGGATATATTTGCTGCAATGGGAATAAAAGGAGCAGATGCTAATCAGATTTGGCTACTATTCTAAATGTTTTTGAAATAAAAGAAGAAGAGATATAAAAATTTTATTTAATTGTTCCATTACACAATTCATGTTAAAGTCTCTGACAGGTTTTTCTTGGACTAAGCAGGCTGAGGCCGACGGAGAATTGCACAAAGATGTCATTATAGGGTATTATATCCGTCCCCGGAATGCAGATGAAAAGACGAAGGGTACGTGGCATCCCGAAGTCAAAGTGCTGGGCGTACGAAGATGCTGGGATAGATCAGGTGGGATGTATTTACACTGCTTAACTAGCACTACCGATTTTATTTGCAAGTCCAGGTACGGCGACAGCACCGGTTGCTACAGTGATGCAGATGCAGGATTACTATCCATTCGGTAAGACGAAATCTATTGCAACGAGTATCAATAATAAGTATCTTTATAATGGCAAGGAGATGCAGACTGACCTGAATGGTGGTGCGCATACCTTGGGAAGTTCTTATGTACTGGAAGGGCAGCTGGATTACGGAGCACGTTTTTATGATGCGGAGATAGGAAGATGGAATGTAGTTGATCCGGCAGCGGATATGATGAGGAGGCACAGTCCGTATAATTATGCTTTCAACAATCCGATCAGGTTTATTGATCCTGACGGGATGGCACCTAGAGCTGGTCAACATGGTATGTATTATGACTATGATGAACAACGATACCGCGATGAGCAAGGGAATGATGTAAGCCTTGATCAAGCCATGGCTTATCATCAGCAAGGAGGAGATGATGGTTGGTTGCAAAAGTTAATGGCTAAGATGGGTATTGGGTCGGGGTCAGGTCCTAAGAATGCTGAGGAAGCTCAACAGATTTCATCAAATAGATCTGTCGTTGATAAACTTAGTAAAAAAGCTGATAAAGCTGATGAAGAGATTTCTGAATGGCCGGTTCTTGGAGGGTTATATCAATTAGTGAAATATGGCTCTGGTAGTTTTTCAAATAAACCAAATTATCTTTTAGCTGGGATTGGTTTTTTATCAACAGGGTTAAATATTTCAGGTGCTAATGATATTACCATTACATATAAATCTTTAGCGAAATTAGGTCTTAGAGACGGAATGAGGATGTCTGCAAATGAAGTGCTGGATATGGCTCAACAATATCTTGGAAAGGGATACAAAGAAGCAGTTCCAGGGAGTGGGAGATTTATTTCTTCTGACGGTAAAAGACTATTTAGAATGGGAGTGAGTGATATTACAGGTGCACATGGAGGAGGGCCGCATGTCAATTTCTAAACTTTAATTCCTAATCCCGCTAAACAGGGAAAAATGATGGTGAAAGATAATTATCACATATTTTTAATTGATTAAAATGACTATAGATGTTATAATACCTGAATATTCAGAAGATAAGGGCTTTCAAATTACTTGGGAACATGGGTTTGAAATCGAGGCAAAAATAGAGGGCGGATCTTTAATGATTTCAGCTAATAAAGCGGCACTTGTTTCAATAGCAAAGCAATTATTGACTCTAGCTCAGGATAATGTGCCTAAAGACTATCATTATCATTTGGATGAGTACAATTCCTTAGAAGAGGGATCGATACCATTAATTTTTCATAAGCTATAGCTCTTTTTAGGATAAGCTTGAATGTGAAATTTATTGAATTATAACAGGTTTTCCACAAAGAAGCAGAGACAGGACTGTCCAGATTTGTTGCAGGCTTTAGCTGGGAATATAAGACCAAGGATAAAAAAAATAGGCACCTTTACGATATGACCATTGAGGGAATAGATCTTCGTTGGAATTCGACAGCTAAAGATTGGATCAATTCAAAAAATGCGATAAATGAAGTAGGGAGTATACATACCGTATTTGGCAATGACCTAAATTATATTGCTATCGTCTTTGGTAAAGAGATCGATTATGATCCTATTGCTAAAACTATCGTGTTGTATCGGGATGAATATAAGGATACAAATGGTAAGAATAGCACCGATGTTGGATTTATTATTCTATGTCAAAAATATCTACAAGACATTGATGTTTAGAGGGATTAGGGGCGTCTACATTTATGTGTGTAATCCAAATCTTAAAGCCTATTTAAGTCAGCATATGGAGGTTGTGACAGGTAATAGCGAAAACGAATCACAAGTCATTCCTTCATGTCGTATTAGTTCCGAACCTACAGCAGGCTCTATACCATATTACGATCTAGAAATCGCAGCAGGCAGTTTTTCCAAGTTACAGCAAAGTGAGACTTTGCAGTATATTGAAGTTGAAGGACGCTATCAGGATCCAAAACGTTATTTTGCCTGTAAAGTGATTGGGGAATCCATGAATAAGATTATTTCCAATGGTTCGATCTGCTTATTTGAACGTTATCAAGGTGGTTCCAGAAACGGATTGATCTGTTTGGTTGAATCTAGTAGTTTTAAGGATCGCGATTTTGGAGCCAATTATACCATTAAAAGTATTCCAGTCAAGTCCACCATTACCAGCTCCCAAAGGGGGGGGGGATGGCAATAGATCTAATATTTCTTTGTTTTATAATTTTGATTAGATCTCTTAATCCAGCTTCTATATAGGAGTATTCAGATCGCTTTCTCCAGATTGTCTTTGTTGGGAAATTAATTATAAGTTTGTTCCCGCCTAAGAGGTTTTCTTCCTCGTACACGAATAACTTGCCGATACCGATATCTCCGTTTTTACACGCTTACGATATTCTTTGTAGTTGCCGGGATATTCATTCTTAAATTGTAGTGCAATACCTTTTCCCGTTACACCATCCGTATTAACAGTATTAACCAACGCCTCTGCATTGGAATCGAGTGAATTTAATGGCCTTGATTGCGTTGAAGTCTAATATATCTTCAATTTGTCCAATCATATTTATTGTTTCTTTGATATTTTTGCCATTCTAAAATATTTTCATCTGTTGAAAGACCGATAACTTCGACTTTTTTATCTTTCAATGATTTCGAAATTAACTTCATTTTCGTATGGTCATCCCTGCATGGGGTGCAGCCCAAATACCAAAAGTCCAGCAAATAATATTAAAGGGAACGGACATGCTCCGTGAAGGCGGTGTTCTGGCTTTCATAACTTCTCAGGTGTTGCACAAATGCCTCTATTTAGTATGAGTTTTACAGAATTGTAAAGTTTACGAAAATTCTGTATTATTTAAAAAAAACACTGTTTAATATAATTACCACATCATAATAAAATAAAATAAACACGTCTTGTTTTAATAAAAAAATCACAACAATATTTACTAAATTTATCACATCTATTTTTAATAAAAATAACACAGCAGTGTTTAATAAATTTATAAGGTTATGGCAACACCACGTGAAAGATTTGTAGAAGCCTTAAAATTCTTGCAAGAACTACAGGAAAAGGGGATTGTAAGCATTCATACCGATGATATGCCGAACCGGAAATACCGTGAGATACTTTCCAAGAATGGTTTTATACGAGAGGTAGCTAAAGGATGGTATATCACCACCAGTCCGGAGGAAAAGGATGGTGAGACAATAGCCTGGTATAGCTCTTATTGGGATTTTATTGCTGTATTTCTGGAAAGAAAGTATGGTGATAATTGGTGCCTGTCTGCCGATCAGTCACTATTGCTACATGCGGCCAATCAGTCGGTACCACAGCAATTGCTTGTTCGTTCGCCGCAAGGAAACAACAATCCTACGCCGTTGCCACATAATACTTCATTGTTCAATATGCGTGGAGAGCTGCCATCTGCAGATCAGCTTATGGTAACTCCAAATGGTATCCGGATGTACAATCTACAGTCGGCATTAATATACAGTTCTGCCAGCACCTATACCCGTAATGCTATTGATGCACGCACAGTATTGTCACTGATACGCGATGCTTCGGAGCTTTTACCAGTACTTCTAGAGAACGGACATACTACTTTAGCCGGACGCCTTGCCGGCGCTTTCCGTAATATTGACAGGGACAAGATAGCCGATCAAATTATAGACACTTTTAAGCAGGCAGACTATGATATCCGTGAAGAAGATCCTTTTGAAAGCAAACTGGACCTAAAGTTGTCCACCCGTGAACGTTCACCCTACCCAAACCGTATACGCCTGATGTGGACACAAATGCGTGAAGTTGTGATCAAAAGCTTTCCTGCTTCACCCGGCATTCCAGCCAATCATGATTTGTATATTAAAAATATAGACGATATATATTTGACAGATGCTTACCACTCACTATCCATTGAGCGTTACCGAGTAACGCCCGAGCTTATTGCCAAGGTAAGTTCAGGCGAATGGAATGCCAAGGAAAATGAGGAAGACCCTAAGCAACGTGATGCGATGGCTGGCAGAGGCTATTATCAAGCTTTCCTTTCTGTAAAAGAAAGTATAAGAGCTGTTTTACAAGGGAAAAATGCCGGTATACAAGCAGATATGGATCATTCAAAATGGTATAGAGAGCTGTTTGACCCAAGCGTAACTGCTGGAATACTGAAAGCATCAAATCTTGCCGCTTATCGTAACCATCAGGTATATAAAGGTAATTCCAAGCATGTTCCACTTAGCGTAGACGCTATGAGAGATGCTATGCCTATATTGTTTGAAATGCTCGAAGAAGAACCAGAAGCATCTGTTAGGGCTGTTTTAGGACATTTTATATTTGTATTCATTCACCCTTACATGGATGGTAACGGACGTATTGGAAGATTCTTAATGAATGCCATGCTGGCTTCTGGAGGCTATCCTTGGACAGTGATACCCGTGGAAAGAAGAGGTGAATATATGCAAGCGCTTGAAAAAGCAAGCGTAGATCAAGATATTGCTCCTTTTGCTGCTTTTGTTGGTTATCTGGTTAACGAGGGAATGAAAGGAAAAGCTGTAGCTGAATTGCCGGCATAACTATACCTTTTCAGTGATACAGATAAATATGCAGTGCTTTTGGAGTGTAAAAATGTTTTTACTGGTAAAAGAGATCATAAAATATTTGAGAAATCACAGAATAAAATTATGTAGAGCTTTTAGAGTCTGAAAATAAATTATTTTAGTTTATCCAAAAAATCATATTGAAATTGATCAATATTTGCAAAAACACCTATAAAATTATAGTTACTGTCTATGAGAAAATAAGAAGGATAAGAACTTATTTTAAGATCATTGAGAAGCATATTTGTTTCAGGTACTATATAATTTGTCCAATCATATTCATTGTTTCGTAGATATTTTTGCCATTCTAAAATATTTTCGTCTATTGAAAGACCGATAACTTCGACTTTTTTATCTTTCAATGATTTCGACATTAACTTCATTTTCTTATGGTCTTCCCTGCATGGGGCGCAGCCCAAATACCAAAAGTCCAGCAAATAGTACTTAGCTTCTGGCATTTTTGCTCTATCGTTTTTATTAAACCGGTCAATGAACACATATTGGTCGAGGTTTATCCGGTCAATGTTTAAGATCACATTCAATTTTCCAACAACATTCTTATAGTCACTTCTATCGAAAAACTGATCGCCCTGTAGATCAAAAACTTGTTTAAGCGGAATCAGGTTACTTTTATTTATTGAATTAGTCATAAGAAAACTATCACCAATCTCAAAAGAAAAAGGAGTATTGATAAACCTTTTGATCTGTCCTAATTTAAATAAATTCCTTTTTTCTTTGGGTAGTTGTCCTAGCTGTACGTAGTAGTCATCGACCTCTCGTTGAATACTAGAGTTTAAAATCGAATCAATAACTAAGTCATCTTCCCCTAAATGAGCGTATACTGTTATTTGGCCGTCATTAAGCCATAATGCATGCCTATACATTTTTTCCCCTATAAAATAACGAATCCAATACTGCTCAACTTTAGGTGCTCTGGTAAAATGGTATTTTAAAGTGTCACGATAAGAGTTCGTAATGATCTCATTTTGATATGTATCAAACATATCTGCCGCAGTAATTCTATCTTTATCAGGACCTGTCATTATTACCGTCACAGTTGTTTGGGACAGCAAAAAATTAGGAAAAAAGGTTACTATTATAAACGTTAGAAATATTCTCATTGTGTATCCGGTTTTGTCAGTACTTTCGGGGCGAGCGAACTCATACTGCTTTCAGTTGGTTTATTTAATGTTTTTTTGGAAGCGAAAAACTTGGTAATAACTTTCATAGTTAGATAGTTTTTTCTTCCCAGCTCCCCCCTAAAGTAATAGCCAGCTCATCCCAGTCCTCCACGTTTTTGAGTCTCGCATCTAGAGAAAGTCCTTTCAACTGCTCTATACGTTCCTGTTTCAACTGATCTTTTGTGAGGTCGGCAAGATGGAGATAAAGCTGATAGTTTTCTCCCACTAAATAGGTAACCATTGTTCTATGTTGCGAAGGCTTTAAAACTTTTTTTAATACATCCTGCAGGATCTGTTTGTCTAGACTAAGATCTGTCACAAGCTTATTCTGCTGCGCATTCTCTTCTTCCAGTTGTAGAATCTAGCCTCGCTGATACCCATTTTTCTGCAGACCTCTTCCACTCGGGTACCTGTCTCGGACTCTTTGATCGCAAAGGCGAGCTGTGCTTCGGTAACCTGTGATTTTTTCATCGTTTTTCCTCCCTTTTAAAATTAGTAATTCATAACCGAATTCCCTATTTTTAAATGCTCCACCTTTTTGTAGAGAGGTCACACTTAATGATGCCGAAATTAATTTTAAAAATGAAAAAATCACCTATAGTGAACTTCATGATCTAAGAGCAACATATTTGAGCTTTGAGCGAGAAAAGATAAGATCAATGTATAATTGTTATTTCCACATATTGTTAGTAAACAACATGATAAACAATTTGTAATAAAATTTTAATGATAAATGAAAAAATATCCTTTTTGACTCTTCTGTCAACAATTTCCTTAGGTATAGCTTATGGGCAAGAATCTCTTGAGATCTATAGAAAGACGGATACCGTTCCAAAGGTAGTCTACAGAGTACTTGATAATCGAGCGCATTCTATAATTGAAATCCAAGGCAAAGATTATTTGGATGATATTGTACCGACATTGAAAGCCGAAGGTATTAATTCGATAGGGCACAATACTGAGAAGAAAGCGTTGGTGGTTGAACTGAAACCTGGATATAAACCGGTTTTAATAAATTTGTCTACATTAAAAAACAAATATACCAACGTAAAATCTGAACGAGTATTATTTAAAATTGATGATCGGGTTGTTCAACAGAATCCCGGGTAGTGTAAACTGAACTGTGTCACAGTACTCCTTTTAGGGTTCGGGATTAAGAGGCTGAAAGCCTCAAGCCCGAACCCTAAAAGGAGTTGCCGAAGGCTTTGATCCTATCCCCAAATTTAATATGTAATTGTTGCATTGTCAAACCCCAATTTCGAATCGGCATGGTCCATTTTTTGGAAATATCTTTTATAGCCAGATATACAAGCTTTAACAGTGCCTGATCCGAAGTAAATGCCCCCTTGGTCTTGGTGACTTTTCTGATCTGACGGTGCATAGCCTCGATCGCGTTCGTAGTATAGATTGCTTTTCTGATGTCTGGGGTGTATTCAAAATAGGTAGAGAGATTTCCCCAGTTATCCAGCCAGCCTTTGACCGAAAGCGGGTATTTTTTGCCCCATTTATCCTCAAACTCCAATAGTTTTTCATAGCCCTGTTCCTGATTATTGGCCTGATAAACAGGTTTCATATCGGCAATAACGGCTTTTTTATCTTTTTCCGGCACATATCTTAGGCTAGAGCGTATCTGGTGTACGATGCAAAGCTGAACCTGTGTTTTGGGGTAGATGGATTCGATAGCCTCCGGAAAACCTTTCAGACCGTCCACGCAGGCTACCAGGATATCCTCCACACCCCGTTGTTTGAGATCGCTCAGAACCGATAACCAGAACTTGGCACCTTCGTTCTCCGAAAGGTAGATGCCGATCAGTTCTTTACGGCCATCTTGATTGACTCCCAAGATATTATAAACCGCCCGGCTCTGCACGCTGCCATTATCCTTGACTTTGTAGTGCATGCAGTCCAGAAAAACAAAAGGATAGACCGATTCAAGCGGACGGTTTCGCCACTCGTTCATCGCAGGAATGATCTTGTCAGTGATGTGGGAAATTTCTGTAGCAGAGATATCCATCGCGTACATCTCCTTAACATAGCTGGAAATATCACGCGTGCTCATTCCTCGGGCATACATTGCTAAAACATTGTCTTCCAGTTCTTCGGTGATAATCAGCTGACGTTTAGGGACTATCTTAGGTTCAAAAGTGCCATTACGGTCACGGTTACTTTCCAGTTCAAAATGGCCGGACTGAAGACTTCTGACCGTCTTTTTTGTCTTCCCGTTTTTACGGTTGTTTTCTCCAGAGGCTTTGCTTTCCTCGATATGATGATCAAGCTCGCCCTCAAGCATCGATTCCAAAAGGTGTTTCAGCATCGGAGCAAAAACACCATCAGTACCGCCCATCTTTTTACCGGCGTAAAGCTCCTTCATCGCTTCCGCTTTGAAGCGCTCAAAATCAAATTTCTCGTTTCCCATTATTCTGTGTCTAATATAAATATTCTTTATCTGACAGTTTAATTTACACCCTCGAATCCCGATGAAGTTTTAGTTGATGAAAGTAATATCATGCTAATTTCTGTTTCACCTATTAAATTTACTGGTGACCTAGATGATTTATTCTTGATTACTATCTTTCCTCGAAGTGATAAAAACCTTAAAAACTTTAACACAATACGTCTTCGTTAAGTATGATTTATGCCAATCATATAATAATAGATCATTGTTTAAAATGTGATGCAGTTAATGATATCGATTGCAAATAAAAAGATCATTTACAAAATCTAGTAAGGGATGGGGATTTGGAGCCAACCAGAGCGTCACATTCCATGCGGGAGAATTTTCGCTATCAGCGGGATATGGTATCATAAATTACAGTGGCCATGCAGGCAGCGGTAAAGGCGGCTGGAATTCAGACGGTAAGAAATATTTAGCTATGATAGTAAGTGATTTAGTTTCAAATTACGGACGAACAGCTGGAAAGGTTTACATCCACAGAAAACAGGGATATTGGGTATCTGTAGTGGTGATTTTGCATTGACTAACGAAAATGATGACATTCCCTTTGCGAAAGGAATCCCACCCGTTTTATTGGAAGACAATAATGAACGAACACTTTACCACTGGTAGCGTGTTGCTGCATGCCCGAACTGATCAGTCCGCAGAGACCGTCGAATGATATTCGCATGTCGCAAATCGTTCATAAAGATAAAACGGTGCGAGCAACCCAAGGCAAACATCAATACAGACGGATCGGCTGTGAAGCAAGGGCCAGATCATTTTCGGTTTTTATACGCACACCGTTGGGCTAAATAATCTCAATATCATTCTTTCTTGGCTACTTAAAGATGCTTCTAAAGTCCCTCAGGGGAGTATCGTTTTCTTGACTGCGCGAGAACTAATAATAAGAGGTCGCTTCGTTGATCCCATTTTCCGCGCAGTAGGTTTTCTTACTTTACCCGCTCTGATGCCAGTCTGATATTATAGACAGCATCTGTGTTCTTTTTTCTTCTTTGTTTATACTTGGCTAAGCTCTAAGAGAACCTAAGTCAATATCTACTTGTAGGACGGATACACAGAATGGGCTAAAATGCTGAAGGATTAAGTTATTGCAACCACACTTTCAGATCGGATTTTGTTCCGATGCGAAGTGATAAACCTCACAGGGGGAAAGTTATAGAATGTAGCATAGAAAAACATTCTTGGACTAGTAACTTTTATAGGATACATTTGGACTGTATTGTGTATTTATTAGTGCCGAAAATGCTGCACTCCAACTTACCAATTACGCTGCATTCTTATTTACAATTTACATTGAGTGATAATTAAAGAACTATCACCAATTTAAATGAGTTAGATTTCATAATGTATTTTTATATACGTTAATGAGCGAGCGAGAATTCTTTGATTAGTATTGGTCTTTGTGTTATTTCCTGATAAATCTCTTGCATTTTAATTTTTTGGACTGCGGTAGGCTTTACATCCGCTTTAGTGCCAATTCTCATGCAGTGCTTTATGGCAGGGTCAGCGATGTCGCCAAAATCTTTTCTTAGATCATCTATCGTTGTCCAATCAGACAAAATCCCTTCAAAATAGTCGCCTTGATTTTTTGCATTAATATTTTGAAACATGGTGTAATATACACTATATCGCCCTATTGGTATGGCTATTGATCCGACTGGTTTTCCATAGGTATAAACTTTTCCCTGTTCATCATTATTCGAAACTCCAATTATTTCCATATCGACGTAAGGCTCAAGAGAGTTTATTAATAGTTCGCTTGCCGAGGCAGTTTCTTTGCTTACTATGAAGTAAACTTTTTTTAGCGTGTTAAAAGAACCTAATTTATTAAAAAAATAGATGTTGTTTTCTAGAGAATAATCAATATCATAAAAGGTTCCTACACGATTTTCTATAAAGAAAATAGGAACTCCCTCTTGATCAAGAACTGGTTTGTTTTTTAAAATTGTCGCTTTTCTTTTCTGCATTGTTTTGTTGTATAATTCCTTTCTATAGACCTTGTTATGAAGCTTATCAGTAATCATGTGATTAACAAACTCATCACAGCCACTCAAAAATCCACCCATATTATATCGGAGATCAATGATTAAATTTTTAATGTTTTTTGAGTCAAATGTCTGGAATATTTTGTCAAGATCATTGAAATGGGAAGGGAAGTTAAGTAGTGATATATACCCATAGCTGTCATTGATAATCTGATGATTTATAATAGAGTTTGGTGAGTAATTACTCTTTTCCAAAACAATAAACCGTTGTTCACTCGCATTGGTCAAATAAGAAATATCCAACTTATTACCGGCGAATGTATTTTTGTAATCTGTTATGTTTTGAGATTTCAATCCGTTAATTGCAAGAATTTCATCACCTCGTTTTAGTCCATTCTTCGCGGCTGGTGAATTGGGAATTACATATTTTACAAGCAGCGAACTATTGTTAATGTTCGTAATGTTTATCCCAAATCCGTTCAATAGATTATCTTTCTTTTGTTCCGGAGCTACAATTGTGGTATATTTACTTATTCCTTCGATATTGGATAACTCATATTTTCTTCCCGTTTGCCTGTTTTTCGCGAATTGACTTATATAAAACAAACCGGCTTGTATATTCTCCAATTCATCCGAAGATTTGAGTGTATTTTTGTAGTTATTAAAAGTTATTTCATTGGGTAATTGATTGTTCCAATAATATACCTGTTGTCCATATAAATAAATAGAGTCCACTAATGATTTGGCGGATTGATTATCTCTAACGACCTCTTCCTTTTCCTTTTTACAAGAAATAAAAGTCCCATAAAAAAGAAAAAGGAGAGTCGCCCTAATTAAAACATTGTAAAATAACATAGTCGATTGCTAAGAACCTTTTGGTGATCTATCTGGACGATCAGGCCTTGGAGGAGTTGTAGAAGGCTTATAGATATACACACGTTCTGCAACATCTCTATACTGTCCAGTGGGTGAACCGCTCAAACCACTGATCAATAAGACAGGTTTTATGATCATCTTATTACCTTGGGTTAGATTATAATGCGCTTCCGGCCCATAGATGTGCTGAAAAGTAAAACCTTCTCTAGGCGAACCTTCGCGTTGGATTCGCAAGAATTTTGTATCCGCATAAATTGGCGTACCCTTAGGTACATTAATTGGGATACGTGCATCTTTATCTGCAAAAAAAGATAAGTGAAGTTCATGTCGTGGAGCGGACTGAATATTAGGGTCTGCAATAAATTCCTGTTTAATATAAAACGGCTTAAAAGGAATTTTAATGGAAAAGTTACTCACTATAGTAGTATTGGTCTTGGCAGTTCTCATTTTAAATGCAATAGGAACTCCCGGCGTTGAAGCAGAAAAAGTCGTTCCGGTTTTTATTAGACCTATAAGTTCGTCAAAAGACCCCAATTTTTTAATAGTACTTTTACCATCTGCACCAGTAAAGAAGATTTGAAGATCCGCTTCACGAATTACCTTGTTTTCATCGGAGGTTAGTGTCTGTGTACCACTAACAAGTCCACCCATTACAGAAAATGCTTTTTTGAAAGTTGTTTTTAGTACATCCGTAGTTTCTTCGCTTTCGATTAATAGTACACCTTTTGAACCATATTTAACAGAACTTATATATCCTGGCAGCGTATTATTTAGTGCCCCCATATTCAAGTTTTCATACAATTCGCCAGGTTCAGGTAAGTCCATATCGACAGAAAAGTTTTCCTGAGTAAAAGATGCTACCAAACCGCTGGATTTACTTATTTGATCTGTTGCATTTGTACTTGTAGATCCAGATTTGTAAAAAATAGCTTTGACGTCTACATTGGATCCAAAAACGGTTTTTATTTCACTGAAATAGTTGAATTCTTTTATTTCATATTTAAAATTGCTTTTTTGGATAGTAGAAATACCATTTTGTTGCATTAATTTGCTAAAAAATTCTGACGTCGCCATTACATCAGGGGTAAAACTTCCAGAAACTGTATTTGCAGGGAAAGACACTGAAGCAAATATTGGTTTACTTGTGAAATGTCCCTCTCTTTCCGATAACGGGACAAATGAGAGATCCTGCAAAGTATTTCCTTTTATTAATGAGCCAAGGTGAAATACATCTAAGCGCCCCAACCATTCTGGTGTCATTAAAAATTCGTCAGCATAACCCTCAATTGTTTTTCCCGGTTCACTCACGTCCACCCAGAAATCACTTTTCTGAACATGTACAGCTCCAATTTTATTTCCCTTAGCAGCTAGAAGCAATGATTCGCTAGAACTAGAAGATGCTTTTTTATTTACTCCAGCTTGTGGTATCGGTTCATCTGCTATCATTCCTAATGAACCTTCGATCAGGACTTGTCCAAATGATGGTGCTTTAAAGTTTCCTACATGAAGGTTATCAGGTGCGCTTTCCTTTTGACAGGACGTGATCGCGAAAACACTTAAGAATATTGCTGAAGTATATATTGATTTGAAATGCATAATTAGTAAGATATTTTAAATAAGGAAAAGTCAGATAGTTCCCTGCATCTGAAAGAGATCGGGAATCCGGGATTAGATGCGGTAAATGTGCCAATATCCTGAATATAAGAAACGAAGGCATCATATCCGTTAATCTGAGTTACAGCCCCTGCGTTACTTCCTCCTACAAGAAAAACCCTTATAGTCGTATTGTTGATGATATTTATTTCTGAGGTAGTAAGAGATTCCGTACTTTTTTTAAAGATTTTTTTAGTTATTTTCTCAAATACACGGTTGGTTTCTTCCTTTGAATAATCGGATTCGATGGCAAGGACTCCCTTTTGTCCAAAAGAGACTGAACTGATATATACTGGTCTGTCACCTGTGGACAAGAGGTTTTTTAACGCAGTTTCTTCTATGAGTTCCGTAGCTTTTGGAAGCGACATATCGAGTGTGAAATTAACGATTTCAAATCCAACAACTAGACCATTTTTTTTTCTAATTGTTGTTAATTGATCAATGATTGAAGTATTTGTCGTCGAAAATAGACTTCTCGTCTTTACATTGTAACCAAACTCCTGCTTTAATTCACTGTAATCGTAGAAAGGCCTGGAGTAGTAATGGAAAGAAGATATATCTGGCCCCAAATTGGGGATAGCATTAAGGAGATCACGTGTTGCTTGCCTAAATGTAGATAAGCGCGGAATGGATATTGTCCTGCTTGTGCTACCTGCTAAAGATGAACTTATTCTGATAGGAAGTTTTGTGTATCCTGATATCGGATTAAATGTTGCACTGTCAATAATCTCCTTACCTTTTAGAATAACACCCAGATAAACGAGATCATAGTTGTTGTCCATCACTGTTATAGATGAAGACTCTAACATTGTCTTTGCCGAGGCTTTTGCTTGTAATTTCGCCGCTTTAGCTTCCTTCTGGTCGAGCGTTATCTCTTTGCTGCAGCCTATAAGGCCCACTAAGGTTAGTACTTGCCCTACGACAAGTACTAACTTGGATATTGATAATTTATTTATTGACATCGACCTTAAATATTGTCTTGAATAAAGAAAAATCTTTTAAGTTTCTCATACGGAAAGAGATCGGTCCTCCATATGACTTAGCTTGAACATTTGCACCTGCCAAGATCGCGGCCTTGAACTTTTCGTAACTGTCTACCGTCGCTGAATAAGCGGGACCAGGACCGAATTTCATATAGATCGTAATTTTTGCACGATCCAAGATCGCTTTTTGTGCAGCAGTCATGTGTGCATCAGCATTTACAATACCGATATTAATGCCCGCTTTAAACGCAAGATTAAACTCCTCATATGAAACATCTGTTTCGGCCATAAATACTCCCATTCTACCATAGGTAACAGAGTTTATATAAGTTGGTGCATATTCCTGCTGTAGGGCGTCCGCATCACTAACACTAATCAATTCGGTCTTTTTAGGCAAAGACATATCTAGTGTAAAGTTTTCTTGAACAAATTTTGCAATTATCCCGGTTTTATTTTTAATTTTTGTACTATTTCCACTAAGTGCGGCATTAGCAATCTTAGCTATATCTACATTTGCACCAAAAGTATACTTTAGTTCATTGTAATCAGTAAATTGACTCGATGTATACGAAAAGCTATTTATCTGTTCAACATTACCTTGGCGAGCTAAAACTTCACCTAAGAAATCCCTTGTCCCATCGATACTGGGAAAATCAATGATACCAGATACAGATGGTCCTGGAATTGACACGCTCGCACGGATCGGTAAAGGCTCCACCATTCTGGGAGGAAAGGTATTGAATTCATATTTGGATACAATAGCTTTGCTATTTAAGATCGCTCCAGGGAAAATAACATCTTGAGTTTCATCAGAAACCATAAAATTGTTTGATTCAACAAAATAAGTTCTTCCTAATTGATTGTTCCACACACTATCTCGAATAACTCCGCTTGATTTTACAGCATTAATATTATTAAAATTAGGGCTACTTGAAAGATTAACAATAGGATTCTCTGGAATTTTTGTATTCTGGAATACACGAAGCAATGAGTCTTGATCGATATTTTCCGTTACGGGTACTTGTACATCTTTTTGACAGGCGCTAAAAGATACAGCTAATAGGCTAATTACGGCAATGTTTTTAATTCTCATTTTTTAAATGTTAACTGATTAAAATATAACTTATTATTAAATTGTTCCAAATTTTTTGAATGGGTGGTTAGCTCAAATTGAATAGGACGACCATAGGATTCAACATTAAAGGTTTTGTCTTTTACATTTATCGCTATATCAATATAATTTTTAACGCGTTGTAAATTATCTAAATCACTTTTGTTGCCTAGCTCTTGTTCCGTATAGCCATAATAGTGAAAGTGAATTGCAGCCTTGTTAAGTACTGCTTTTTCCGCTTCTGTAAGATCATTACCACCAGTCAATTTGTTTATCAGGGGCTTTATCTTAGTTTCATCGGCATCGATGATCATCATCGCAAGTTTGCCATAATCTATAAATTGAACACGGGAAATGTTATCGTCAAGGATCTTTTGTAGTGGAAAATAATTTGTATAATCATCATCCAAGTAAGTAGATCTAAGACGTAATGTTGGGTTCAAAGCATAGTACAAAAGCCCATCTTGCTCTATTTTAGGATAAGATTTGTTGGTTATGTTAAAGAGTTTTTGTATGTCAACATCCTTTCCGAATATTAGTTTGATATTTTCATAATTATGAAACGAATAGATAAAATCTTTATGCCCATAATAGGGCATAGCCTTATTTGCTTTCAGAAACGATTCAATATGATCCTTTTGTGCATTATAATCAGTTAGGAGAAAATCATTTTTTACAAAACTTCCATCACCCGCGTTTAGTGCGAATCGGGTAATTATACGTTTTGAAGCAGGAATATATAGACTCGAACTAAATACTTTTTCATCAGAGTTTGCAGAAAGCGTAGAACTTGCGATTGGATATTGGTCGCCATTACCTTCTGGATACAAGAACGGGTGTTTCTGCGATTTGCCCAGTCTAAAGCCTAAAATGTTCTTTTTCTCAGCATCCCATATTGTATCTTCTATACTATGTCCTGAGATTGCTGCCATATTGCCGAAATCAAACTTTTTATAATCAATATTTGGTTCTTCAATTACTGGAGGTACTGGCGGCATACTATCCTTAGAGCATGCACCTAAAGCTAAAAGTAGCGTTGAACTTGCGAAAATAGAAAAAAGGTATTTAATGTTTTTAGTTATCATCGTTAATATTGTTGAATGGTTTGTTTTTTTTTTGAATATTAATTAGTTTCTGTCAATTGGTCTGTTTTTTATTTTTATGTTAAAATATCATTACCAGCACTCATTTAAACGATTTTTTAACATACAGTATTTTATTTTTTTTCAAAAACTTTTTGAGGAGCTGTTATCTTTCATTTTTATTTATGATTTAGCTGTGTAAAAGTAAATATTTACCTTATTATTTGCAAATATATAATTTAAAATGAAATTTACATATTAAATTTATATTGATTGGTCGTTAAATTCTTGATTTCTAAACTTAAATATCAGTTCTTTTATAGCGAGAGAATAAAACAAAGTCGGTGTTCAGCATCTTTTAATAAAGAAATTCATTATCGTCCAAAACGATTAAGAAAATCATATAAAAAAAGTGGTGAATTGCGATTTCAAAAAACGTTATATTGAAAATGCAATTACACCACCTCATCAATGGTAAGTATAAACGGTTTTCAGTAAACTTCTATCCTTGATAGACCGGGATATTTTTAAAAAGCTTGTATCCAAATACAATAGTGACAAACATCATAAAGGTCTTAACAGCTGGACACATCTGGTGAGCATACTTTTTTGCAATCTCTCCTGCAGCGATTCTGGCCGGGATATCAGTAACGGTCTTCGGAGTACCACGGGCAACATGAACCATATGGATATTTCCCGAGCTCTGTAACTGGTAAATACGATGT
>NZ_DCRG01000001.1:48127-307392 GCF_002325125.1 Sphingobacterium sp. UBA1498 | reverse complement strand
TTTTCGGACACCCTCTTTTTTGTAACCGCTAATTGAGAAGATATCCAATTATTAGGGAATGTTTAAAAACTTATGTGTTTGTAGCGAAATATCCCATTTCGGATTTTCTTTTACGTATTCAATAATAAAAGGGGTCATTTCTTTTGATTTTGACCATTCAGGTTGAAGATATAATCTGCAGTTTGGTCCAACGAGTTGTGCGTATTCTTCTCCCCATGCGAAATCGCTTTTATTGAAAACGATCACTTTAAGTTCACCAGCAGCTTCTAATACATCTTTGCGAGGCGCTTTGAATTTCTTCGGCGATAAACATATCCAGTCCCATTCACCACTTAGAGGATACGCACCCGAGGTTTCAATAAAGGTCTTAATGCCCGCCTGATGGAGCCCTTTCGTTAGGTAATCCAAATTATAGATAAGGGGTTCTCCACCTGTAATGACAACTGTTTTCGCAGGATATTTCTTTGCGTTTTCGATGATCGAATCTGCTGTTGTAAGCGGATGTATCGAAGCATCCCAGCTTTCCTTTACATCGCACCAGTGGCAACCCACATCGCAGCCCCCCAATCGTATGAAATAAGCAGCAGTCCCGGTGTGGTAGCCCTCACCCTGAATAGTGTAAAATTCTTCCATTAAGGGCAATAGTGTTCCGTCTTCTGGTACTTGATTTGACATAGTTAAAATTTCAGTCTGCAAAAGTAGCAAATATTAATGAGATGCTCAATTTGTCAACTTGCTTTTATCGGGCTTGCTATCATTTTTTAGTCATTCCAATTAACTATTGGATTTATTTATCACATTACTTTACAATAAACTGCTTTCGGAGGTGTAGTGCTAATCTCAACAGCGTACCAAATGGATACCACTTAGTATACTAACAACGAGAAAACACTCTTTTTACAGGGGTATAACGGGGGGAATACAAGGGTATACCCCTGTTAACCCCCTGTTATACCCCTGTTAACCCCTTGTTATTACCCTGTTAATGTTTAAAGTGGTGCGAAGTAATTATTACAACTTACTCCAAGGAGTGAGTGGCTTTCCTTGGCCATTAATACCGGTGCCCAACTCGAGTGTAAAATAGAAATGAGCAAGAGAACAATTTTAATTAGGCCAAAGAGGTGTAATGTATTTAATTGATGGGCGGGAGTGAAAGGAGGGCTGGTACGAGTACAGCGGCCCGTTCAGCACAAAGACATATTATTTATCAAAAATTTTACTAAATTTGTGACACAATTTATTTATTGAAACATAAGTGTAATAACATAATTGTACATGTTGTTTTATGTTTTCTATTTTTTAACGATTTAAAGATCATAGTTGTAAATGATTAATATTACACTACCGGATGGTTCCGTAAGAGCATATCAACAAGGGATCACTGCTGCAGAGATTGCGTTATCAATCTCAGAGGGGCTTGCAAGAAACGTCCTTGCTGCCGAAGTAAATGGTGAAGTGTGGGATTCTGCCCGTGCTATTGAAAATGACGCTACTGTCAAGTTATTGACCTGGAATGATACCAAAGGTAAATCCACTTTTTGGCATTCTTCAGCCCACTTATTGGCTGAGGCTTTGGAGGCATTATATCCTGGGATTAAATTTGGTATTGGTCCCGCGATTGAAACCGGATTTTACTACGATGTTGATTTTGGTGATCGTGAATTCTCGTCTGATGACTTTAAAGCGATCGAAGACAAGATGCTGGAGCTGGCCAAACGAAAAGAAACATTTGAACGTAAAGCTGTTTCGAAATCGGATGCATTGGCTTACTTTACTGAAAAAGGAGATGAGTATAAGCTAGATTTAATCAAAGATTTGGAAGATGGAAAGATTACTTTCTATACTCAAGGGGAATTTACAGATTTATGTCGTGGCCCTCATATTCCAAATACTGGGTTTATCAAAGCGATTAAATTGACTAATGTTGCCGGTGCTTATTGGAGAGGTGATGAGTCTCGCAAACAGTTGACACGAATTTATGGTGTTACGTTCCCGAAGGCATCGGAGCTTACAGAATATTTGAAATTTATAGAAGAGGCGAAAAAACGCGATCACCGTAAACTGGGGAAAGAGTTGGAACTTTTTGCTTTTTCTGAAAAAGTTGGCGCGGGGCTGCCTCTTTGGTTGCCTAAAGGTGCTGCATTACGTCAAAAGCTTATAGATTTTTTACAGAAGGCACAGTTGAACTCAGGGTATGAACCTGTTGTTACTCCTCATATTGGACATAAACAACTCTACGTGACTTCTGGACACTATGAGAAATATGGTGCAGACTCATTTCAACCAATAAAAACTCCTATAGAAGGTGAAGAGTTTTTGTTGAAACCCATGAATTGTCCGCATCACTGTGAGATTTATAAAGTAAAACCACGTTCTTATAAGGATTTACCTGTCCGTTTCGCTGAATTTGGTACGGTATATCGTTATGAGCAATCTGGTGAGCTTCATGGTTTAACAAGGGTTCGTGGGTTTACTCAGGATGATGCGCATTTGTTTTGCCGTCCAGATCAGGTTAAAGATGAATTTAAAAAAGTAATTGATTTAGTTCTTTATGTCTTTGGCGCGCTTGGATTCAATGATTATACTGCACAGGTATCGTTACGTGATCCTGAGAATCGCACAAAGTATATTGGTACCGACGAAAACTGGGCTTTGGCTGAGTCTGCAATTATTGAAGCCGCAGAAGAGAAAGGGTTACCAACGGTAGTGGAATATGGTGAAGCTGCTTTCTACGGCCCTAAACTAGACTTTATGGTGAAGGATGCTTTAGGACGTAAGTGGCAATTGGGAACGATACAAGTAGATTATAATTTACCTGAACGTTTTGAATTAGAGTATACTGGGAGTGACAATATGAAACATCGTCCAGTGATGATCCACCGTGCACCGTTTGGATCTTTAGAACGTTTTGTGGCTGTATTGATTGAACATTGCGCAGGGCAGTTTCCGTTATGGCTTGCGCCTGAGCAATTTATCGTCTTACCAGTGTCAGAAAAATACGAAGAATATGCGCAAAATGTTTTAAATTCGCTAAATAATTCCGATATTCGCGGACTGATAGACTTACGTGACGAGAAAGTGGGCAGAAAAATCAGAGACGCCGAAGTGAAAAAGCTTCCTTATATGTTGATTGTTGGGGAGAAAGAGGTAGAAAATGGCACAGTTTCTGTACGTAAACATGGCTCAGTGGAATTAGGAACTATGACTGCTGAGGCATTTAGAGATATATTAATTAAGGAAATAACCGTTTAATTTTTAAACATTTGGCATTAAAAAGACCAGGTGGTCCAAGACCACCAATGAGAAAGAAAGAACCAGATCACCGCATTAATGAGTTAATCAAGGTACCTGAGGTACGCTTGGTGGGAGATAATGTGGAACAAGGAGTTTTCCCTACGCGCAAAGCGTTAGAGTTGGCTGATGAGTTGGAACTTGATTTAGTGGAGATTTCGCCAAATGCTGTACCGCCGGTTTGTAAGATTATCGACTACAGTAAGTTTGTTTACGAACAGAAGAAGAAACAAAAGGAAATCAAAGCTAATGCAAAACAGACTGTTATTAAAGAAATTCGTTTCGGACCTAACTCTGGTGAGCATGATTTTGAGTTCAAATTGAAGCATGCGATTAAGTTTCTTGAAAGTGGAGAGAAAGTTCGTGCTTATGTACACTTCAAAGGTCGTGCTATTGTACACAAGGATCAAGGTGAAATCTTGTTGTTACGCTTTGCTCAGGCTTTGGAAGATTATGGAAAAGTAGAGCTTTTACCGAAATTAGAAGGTAAGCGCATGTTTTTAACAGTAGCTCCAAAGGCTCCAAAAAAATAAAAAGAATTCTAACAGATTGATATAAAATTTATAAGTATTATGCCAAAAGTTAAAACCAATTCCAGCGCAAAGAAACGTTTCAAATTGACTGGAACAGGTAAAATTGCAAGAAAAAATGCTTTCAAAAGCCACATCTTGACAAAAAAGAGCACAAAACGTAAACGTAACTTAACACAAACAAGTTATGTATCTGATGGCGATATGGGCAACGTAAAACGTATGCTTGCTATCGGTAAATAAGTTTTATTCGATTTTATTTAATAATAATTTTTTAACCGGGTACAGGGTCGTAAGTTCATTGAAATACATGGCACCTTCTACCAAACTAATTTTAAAAATATGCCACGTTCGGTTAACGCAGTAGCTTCTAGAAGAAGACGCAAAAAAATCCTAGGCCTTGCAAAAGGGTACTTTGGATCACGTAGCAAAGTTTATACTATTGCTAAAAATACAGTAGAAAAAGGTTTACAATACGCTTACCGCGATCGTAAAACCAAAAAACGCGAGTTTAGAGCTTTATGGATTCAACGTATCAACGCTGGAGCTCGTCAACACGGAATTTCTTATTCCCAATTGATCGGTAAATTAAATGCTAAAAATATTGGTTTGAACCGTAAGGTTTTAGCTGACTTAGCTTTAAATAACCCAGAAGCTTTCAAAGCAGTTGTAGACGCAGTAAAATAGAGTTTTTAATCCGCTATCAATTTGTTAGAGATATTAAAGGAGCCTTTTAGGCTCCTTTTTTGTTTTAAGGACCTAACTCAATGCTATACTTGATTTTATTTCCAATTGCCTAAGGCTACTTTTAAAAGAATTACAATAATATATTATCGCTCCTCTCCCTGTGGTATTTTAAATTAGGTTTGATTTTTGCTAATCTATAAAAAAGCAAATGATGAACTTAAGAACAATTATATTTAGATTTTCGCTTCTATTGGCCGGGAGCGTGATGATTGCAGCTATGGAGCCATCTTCCTAGGCTGTAAACAACGTTGTTGTTAATCAGCAAGCAAAAGTCATCTTGATTGAAGGCGTGAACAATAACCGTACGATAGAGGCCAAAGCAGGAGAGGTCGTGCAAATAATTGGAGCTGACAATAAAGTGGCCATCCGTGGCAATGTGAGCAAATTGATTATTGAAGGGAAAGGGAATATGGTAACGGGGAATGATATTGCCGCAATTACGATAGAAGGCTCAGACAATATGGTTAATATTGGCTCAGTAGAGACTGTTCAAATTGAGGGGATCAAAAACCATGTTCATTACAAGTCTACAAAAAATAAATCTGGACAGGTGAAAGTGTCTACACAAGGGGCAGACAATATGGTAATGAAAGTGAAATAGTATATAAAGGAAAATGGGCTGATACAACAAGTATTAGCCCAACGTTCCACTATTTTTTATCATTACAATTTACTTTCTCTTTTTTTCTTTTTCTTGACAACTTTAGGCATGTGAGCTTGCTTTAACTCGTATTGTCTTTCAATGTATTGTATTATTTCGGAGGCGATATCCTTTTTGGTTGCTTTCTCAATACCTTCCAAACCAGGAGATGAATTAACCTCGAGTACTAAAGGACCGCGATCTGAAGGGATCATATCCACCCCACAAACTGTAAGTCCCAATTGTGCCGCTGCAGCAACTGCTGTTTCTCTTTCGGCTTTACTTAACCGGATAATCTGAGCTGTTCCACCACGGTGTATATTAGATCTAAACTCACCTTCCTTAGCTGTGCGTTTCATTGCACCTACAACTTTGCCGTCCACCACGAATGCGCGAATATCAGAGCCCTTAGATTCTTTTATGAACTCTTGGATAAGAATATTGTTGCCAAGACCATAGAACGCTTCAATAACAGAAGACGCAGCTTTCTTAGTTTCAGCAAGTACAACACCGATACCTTGAGTTCCTTCCAATAGTTTTATGACTAAAGGTGCTCCGCCAACCATACTGATGAGATCATCTACATCGGAGGCTGTGCGTGCAAAGCCTGTAATCGGGAGTCCGATACCTGCTCCGGATAAAATTTGTAGACATCTTAATTTGTCCCGCGATCGGGTGATGGCTTGACTGGGATTGGCAGAAATAACATCCATGACCTCAAATTGTCTTACAATTGCAGATCCATAGAATGTTACTGAAGCTCCTATGCGAGGAATGATCGCGTCAATATCACTAAGATCCTGTCCTTTGTAATGGATGCTGGGTTTACCTTGCTGAATACCGACATAACACTTGCTGTGATCAATGACGACACATTCATGCCCTCTTTGTTGTGCGGCTTCTACGAGACGACGAGTTGAGTATAAACTCTTTACTGTCGATAATACGGCAATTTTCACGATTTGTATATTGAGTATATTTTGTGCTAAGATAACAAAATAGCTTGGCTATTTGTTTTATTTTACCAGGGTCTTCCTGGATAGATTTTCTTTGGAAACATCAACCAAAAATCTTTTGTATAAGAAATTTTTACCCAAAAGCATGGGATAAGTCATCTGAGATCGATTTCTAAACGAGATCTTAATGTTAAATACCTGATTGTATAATTCAGCTGTTGTGCGGATATAGAAGCGCTTTTCTTCTTGACCGAATGAACTTTTTACAAGTTTTGTTCTATAGAGTTTTAACTTGAGCGTTTTTGTTTCTTTTGTCTCAAAATTTATGATAAGTTCGCAGATAATCCAGTCCTGACCATCTTCCTTAACCACCTTGTACGAGTTGCAGTGTAGTACCGATGAAGCAGCGCCGGTATCGACTTTTGCTTCTATACCATATATTCCCAATTCAGGTAAATCAAGGGTCTCTTTCCAGCCCACAAGAAGTTTTTCTTTCATTTATACCAAATTGAAAAATATAGCCCTGTCCCATGTATAAGCAGGGGACAGGGATAAAAATCTTTTATTCGTAGATAAATTCTCCGTAAGGAGAGGTTATAGTAACTTTTTTAGCAGTAGATTCTTCCACGCGACCTATGATTTGAGCCGGAATGCCAAATGATTCTGAAATAGCAATGATATCCGATGCAATCGATTCAGGTACATATAATTCCATACGATGTCCCATATTGAATACTTTGTACATTTCTTTCCAGTCTGTATTGGATTCTTTCTGTATTAATTCAAAAAGAGGTGGGATCGGGAAAAGATTATCTTTGATGACGTGCACATTATCCACAAAGTGTAAGACCTTTGTTTGCGCTCCACCAGAGCAATGCACCATCCCGTCAATTTGAGAACGATACTTGTCTAGTATTTGTTTGATAACAGGCGCATAAGTACGCGTCGCTGAAAGAACAAGCTTACCCGCAGTTATTTTTTCTCCGGTTTCAACTTCGATTTCATTTGTAAGATCTTGGCTTCCCGCGAAAACTAGTTCGTAAGGAACAGCTGGATCATATGCTTCAGGATATTTTTCAGCTACTTTTTTGTTAAATACATCATGACGTGCAGAAGTTAGTCCATTGGAACCCATTCCGCCATTGTAGGTCTGTTCATAAGTCGCTTTTCCATTGGACGCTAATCCAACAATGACGTTGCCGCCTTTGATACGATGATTTGAAATAACATCTTCACGTTTCATCCGACAGGTTACAGTACTATCCACAATGATGGTGCGAACCAGGTCACCAACATCAGCCGTTTCACCACCAGTAGAATAGATGCCGATTCCCAATTCGCGAAGCTCAGAAAGGATTTCTTCTGTACCATTGATAATTTCCGCAATCACTTCTCCAGGAATGAGGTTTTTATTTCTGCCAATCGTGGAGGAGAGAAGAATATTGTCAACAGCCCCGACACAGAGGAGGTCATCAATATTCATGATGATAGCATCTTGCGCAATACCTTTCCAAACAGAAATATCACCGGTTTCTTTCCAGTATACATATGCCAATGAAGATTTGGTGCCAGCCCCATCAGCATGCATTATATTGCACCATTCTGGATCTCCACCCAAAATATCTGGAATTATTTTGCAAAATGCTTTGGGAAACAGTCCCTTATCTATGTTTTTTATCGCATTGTGCACATCCTCTTTCCCTGCGGATACGCCGCGTTGATTGTATTTTAAATCTGACATCTTACGGCAAAAATAAGCAATAGGACTGAATTAATGAATCTAATTCGTGTAATTTAATCACTTATTATTATACGCCAGTGTTCAATCAAATTTTCGAGATTGCTTTTTGCATTAGCTGGACTTGTGCTTGGTAAACAGCTATAAATAATGCCTGCCTTTTTTTCGAAATGCTTCAGATACAAACTGTATGCTTTTTGTCCATTAAAGATAATATGTTTGATTGAAGTGTGGGTTTCTAGCAGCTCTGCGATCGGATTGGGGCGTTCATTTTGTATGGCTAAATCCATGCTTCCAGGACGAGAGGCTTCAGCACAAACATCCCAAAGACCAATATTGTTTCTAAGTAAGATACCTATCCGGTCGGTATAATTTATTAGCTCCGGTGCGTTGAACAGATATTTGATGACTTTCCAAAATCGATTTTGGGGATGCGCATAATATTCATTTTCCACAAGCGATTTATCTCCGGGTAACGAGCCAAGGATGAGGATCTGGGTAGTCGAACTTACTATAGGCTGAAAGGATCTTTTGAGCATAACCAAAAATAGTAATTTTAAAATTTCATTTGACATATGAAAAAAATAATAGTATATTTATGATATTAAAATGATATCAAATATATATTAAAAAATTATGGAAAAACTTATTAAACCTATGTCAGGCTATTTAGCTTTATTGATTGCTGTTTTCTCTTTTGTCGCAGCAATATTTTCATTTGCTAACGTAGAAGAAAGCTCACTGTATGTCGTATTGGGAGTAGTGTTGATGATCGCTACTTTTTTTATTCTGAAAGGATTAATGATCATTAATCCAAATCATTCCCGTGTATTAAATTTCTTCGGAAAATATGTTGGTACAGTAAAAGAGAATGGTCTTTTCTTTGTCAATCCCCTGTATTCGACTATACGGATAAGTCTTCGTTCAGATAATTTGCAGGGCCAGACACTGAAAGTAAATGACAAGATGGGAAATCCTATAGAGATTGGGGCCGTGATTGTTTGGCAAGTAGGAGACACCTATAAAGCCGCCTATGATGTAAGTAATTACACCTCATATGTGCGTACACAGAGTGAAGCAGCCGTAAGACATTTGGCTGGCAGTTTCCCGTATGATAATCTTGAGGATGAAGGTGCTGAAATTACTTTACGAGAGGGTGGAGATACCGTAAACCATATTCTTGAACAAGAATTGTCGGATCGTTTGGCACCAGCTGGGGTTATTATTAAGGAGGCAAGAATAAGTCATTTGGCTTATGCTTCTGAAATAGCCGGCGCAATGCTTCAAAGGCAACAAGCAGCAGCTATTGTGGCAGCAAGGGCAAAAATTGTGGATGGAGCTGTTGGGATGGTCGAGATGGCCTTAAATAAGTTGTCAGAAAAGGATATCGTAGTGCTAGATAATGAGAAAAAAGCGGCGATGGTCAGCAATTTAATGGTGGTACTCTGTGGAGAGAAAGCAGCGACACCAATTGTGAATACAGGTACGTTGTACCAATAAACGAAATAGAATGGCGGATAAGAAAAACTTTATGCTGCGCTTAGACGATCAAATGTACAAAGCATTAGAAAAATGGGCGGCGGATGAGTTTAGAAGTGTGAATGGGCAGATAGAATATCTTTTACATAAAGCGCTACAAGAAAATAAAAGATTGGGTGCAGAAAAAAAGACTGCTGATAAGAAATAGGATACAATAAGCAACGAAAACTGTACCTTTGGCTTCGCATTTGACAAAGCTAAAGGTACTTTTTGTTTAATGTTTTAACGAAAGAAGATGAAGATTAATCCAGCATATAAGTTATTGGTCGTAAGCACAAGTACAATTTATGGTAGTGAGTTTTTAGAATATATTAAGCACGACTTTGTCGAATTTATTCAGTCAGACGAATTATTGTTTATCCCTTTTGCGAGACCTTCGGGCATCTCATTGGATGCCTATACGGCTAAAGTTCAAGAAGCCTTAACAGATAGGGGGGTAAACGTCACGGGATTGCACCAGTTCGCGAATATGAAGAAAGCAATTCAAGATGCAAAGGCTATTTTTATTGGCGGCGGGAATACATTTTTACTATTAAAAACCCTTTATGAACTGGATTTAGTCCAGCAATTGCGTGTAAAAGTAGCAAAGGGAATTCCATATGTTGGCACATCAGCGGGTTCCAATTTAACAGGGCTGACTATTGGAACTACAAATGACATGCCTATTGTTTATCCGCCCAGCTTTGATGCGCTTGGTTTTTTACCATTTAATATCAATCCACATTATTTGGATCCAGATCCAAAGTCCACACATCGAGGGGAAACGAGAGAAATGCGAATTAAGGAATTTCATCAGCTGAATACGCAGCCCGTCATTGGTTTACGTGAAGGTAGCTGGTTGCATGTAAATAATGGAAAAATACAGCTGCAAGGTAATTTGGCTGCGTTGCTTTTTAGGCCTGGCCTAGAGCCAGTGGAGCTGGCGCCTGGATTAATTAATTTTTAAGCTATTGTAAAATCTATAGCGCTATTAAACCAAATACATCCGTCCACGCAGTATTAGGGGATTTAAGGCTTTATTAGCCCCAATTATCCTTAGAAAAATAGTGTTTCTATTTGTTGGAAATAATACAAAATAAGCTACTTTTGCCCTAAATCCATTAATTATCTTCCAATGGAACAAAATTCAGCATTACACCCAGCCGATATCGCGGAAGAAATCTCGCGTTTAAGCAAAGGCGAACAACATCAGCAATTTATAAATTATCCTTTGGAGGATAGGTTGGAAATCTTTTGTTTTCTTGAATTGGATGTTCAATACACATTGATCAAATCAATGACGGAACATGAACTCTCCGAATTGCTGAATAATTTAAAACCAGATACCCGTAATGACCTATTGTCGGAACTGCCTGATGATTTAATTAAATACCTGATCAATCTTTTAAATGAGCGCGAAAAGCAAATGGCCTTAGAGCTGATTGGTTATAAGGAGGATAGTATCGCCCGTCTAATGACGCCAATGTATGTGCAAGTTCGCCCTTATTATACAGTTGACGACGTCTTTCGACATATTAAGGTGTTTGGAAAAAAGGCTGAAACGCTCAATTTTATTTATGTTGTTGATGAGAAAAACGTGTTGATCGATGATTTGAAAATTGGTCAATTACTGCTATCAGATTCTTCGACAAAGATTTCTGATTTAATTGACTATAATTTTGCAGCGATTAAAGCTTCAACACCAATGGAGGAAGCTTTCGAGATTTTTCAAAAATATGACCGAAGCGCTTTGCCTATCATCACAGAAGCTGGCGTATTAGTCGGAATTGTCACATTCGATGATGTGCTAGACCGAATTGAAGATCGAGACACAGAAGATATACAGCGATTTGGAGGAATGGAAGAACTAGATCTGGCGTATACCAAAACCCCTTTATTACAATTGATTCAAAAAAGAGCCGGCTGGTTGATCATCTTATTTTTTAGTGAGATGCTTACAGCCTCAGCAATGGGTTTTTTTGAAGGGGAATTGGAAAAGGCCGTTGTGCTAGCGCTATTTGTTCCCTTAATTATATCCAGTGGTGGTAATTCCGGATCGCAGGCCGCATCGTTAATTATCCGTGCAATGGCGCTAGGAGAATTAAAGCTTAAGGATTGGTGGTACGTGATGAAGCGCGAAGTCTCGTCAGGTTTGATTCTAGGGGGGATATTGGGGACGATCGGTTTTCTACGGATATTGGCCTGGCATTTTCTAGGTCTGTATGATTATGGTCCCTATTGGATTGCCATTGGTTTTACGGTAGCAGTTTCCCTATTGTTTATCGTTCTATGGGGAACGCTGTCAGGTTCGTTTATTCCATTTATTTTACGTCGGTTCGGATTGGACCCTGCTACAGCGTCGGCACCATTTGTTGCTACCCTGGTGGACGTTTCGGGATTGATCATATATTTTACTGTCGCTGCTTTCTTTTTGCAGGGAAAGTTATTATAGCTCGATGCTAAAGTCAACCATGAAGAGCCTAAATCATACCGCTTACTTTAGGCTCTTTTTACCGAATAATTTCTTTTTCTGTTAGTGAACTTCCTCCACTAAACCATTTATTTATGCCTGCTTTAAAAAGGGCGTTTGTTGAAAGATGCGTTTGTAGTTAAGGCGGTTGCTATTGACTATCGTTATTAAATGTATAGCGCTCGAAAGCACAGATCCTGTTTATAAATTGAGTCTTCGGTAGATTCTTTCCTTTAAACCGCCTTTTTGCGCAATATAAATTCCTTTTTTTCCTGAAAATATAAAAGCGACTATACATGCTATTGCTATAAATGAAATAGGTTGAATCCCAAATAGTTCATAGCCCATGACAATACAGGCGAGGGGCGTATTTGTAGCACCTGAAAATACAGCAACGAATCCCATCGCAGCCAAGAGGGCGACTGGAAGCGGAATAATCATGCTTAATGCGCTTCCTAAAGTTGCTCCGATAAAGAAAAGTGGCGTGACTTCTCCACCTTTAAAGCCAGCAGAAAGGGTGAAAGTTGTTAAAAGCAATTTGATGATAAAATCATAATAGTTCGACTGATTTACAAATGCATTCTGAATTGTTGGAATACCAAGTCCAATATAGCTGTTGATGTGAAATAAAGTAATAATGATTACCAAAATAATACCACCTAACGCCGGTTTAAGCAGCGTGGATTTAATCCGTTTGAATTGCAGACTAAAGAAGTCACCACTCCATCTAAAAAGCCATGCAGTAATACCAAATAGGATGCCTGCGATAAGGCTAAATCCAATATTGGTCAAGGATAGTGCGGGAATAGCCCCATGAATTGGATAATGAGTGTGTGGGATATTCCACAATTGACAGCTGAAATTCGCTAAATAAGCGGTGAATAAACAGGGAAGAATACCAAAATGCCTTTTTTTTCCAATAAGTAAAACTTCCAGTCCAAATATCGTTCCGGCAAGGGGAGTGCCAAAGACAGCCGCAAAGCCAGCGGTGATTCCGATAGATATCAATATACGGCGTTCAGTTTTATCGAAGTCAAACCAGCGATTGAGCTGATCGGAAATCGCTCCTCCAATCTGTACAGCTGTTCCTTCACGGCCTGCCGAGCCGCCAAACAAGTGAGTCAACAAAGTGCCGAATAAAACTAAAGGGGCCATAATAAGGGGGATGCGGCGCTGAGGATGAAGGTATTCTTCAATGAGCAGGTTATTCCCTTTGCTTGATGTATTACCCCAATACGTATAGGATAACGCGATAACTAGTCCCGCTAAAGGAAGGCCATAAATTATCAAAGGATGAGCTTCTCGGTAATGCGTTACCCAATTGAGGGAAAAGAGAAAAAACGCACAAATAGATCCTACGATACAACCTATCACACTACAGGAGATAAGCCATTTAAGAAAAAAATGAAGATTGCTTTGATTTAAATGTATTATAGCCATCACTCTACACTTTATATAAAATTGTCTTTTTATATTAAAATAGTAGACGTCATCAGCTTCTTAAGGCGGTTCAGGGCAGACATCATTGCCATATGTAATTCAAATTTACAAAAAGCGAATGATAATAACAACCCAACCAGCGATCATAAGCAATCCGCCAAGTGGCGTAATCGGACCAAGAAACTTAAGATTCTTCCTCCAATACTCGGCGAACGATAAAAAATAGATACTTCCGGAAAATAAGATAGTTCCCAAAGTGAAGAGATAAAATGCAACTCTTTCAGATTGATATTCAAAGGAAAGATTAAATCCCAAAGCCAATAGGGTTAGCGCAGTATACATTTGATAGCGAACGCCTACTTCAAACGACTCGATCTTCTCAGCTGATAAGATTTTTTTGAATGCATGGGCTCCAAAAGCACCGAGGATAATAGCAATACCACCAAGTAGGGCGGCTGTGATAATAACAAAATTTTGCATGCCTAAATTCACTAAATTGAGGGTTTGATCATATCAATATGTAGAATTCCATAATCGGGGTAGGGGTCGGAAATTTGTTTAAATCCTAGCTTTTCATAAAAAGATTTTAAATGAAATTGCGCACCTATCTGTATCTCGCCTGCACCAAACTCTTCGTAGAGAATGGTAATCGACTGATTCATTAATTGTTGACTTAGTCCTGTTCCACGAGCCTGCTCTGCGACAATGACCCGTCCAATGGACGCTTGTGGGTAGGAAAGCCCGGGGGGAACCAATCTGGTGTATGCCATAATTTGATCATTTTGCTCCGTCCAAAGATGAAGACAAGCGAAATCTTTATCGTCCAATTCAGGGTATAAGCATTTTTGCTCCAAAACAAAAACATCCATTCGAAGCTTTAAGATGCGATACAATTCTTTCGTATTGAGTTGGTCAAATTTCTTGAGATTCCATTGAAAATCCATAATTGAAATAAAAAAAGAGTCAAATTAAATCGATATATCAGGGAAGACATACCCGATTTAATTTGACACTAGTGATTTGAAAACTTTTATGCGAGAAGACTTTTAACGACTTCAGAGATTGTTTTGCCATCAGCTTGTCCTGCAAGCTTTTGATTTGTTGCTGCCATTACTTTACCCATATCTTTAATGGAAGAAGCCCCTGTTTCAGCGATAATTGCTTTGACGACGGTCTCAACTTCTTCTTTACTTAATTGTTTGGGTAGGTAAGTCTCAATTACTTTTTCTTCCTCGACTTCAATTTCATACAGATCTTCACGGTTTTGCGTCTTATAAATTTCAGCAGATTCGCGACGTTGTTTGACAAGTTTTTGTAACACTTTAATCTCCGCCTCCTGGCTAAGATCTTCTGCATGACCTTTTTCTGTTTTCGCTAAGAGAATTGCTGCTTTAATTGCTCGTAAACCACGTAATTTTGCCGTGTCTTTTGCGATCATTGCTGCCTTAATGTCTTGATTTATTTGTATTTCTAATGACATGATATTTAATTTATTTTCGATTGACAATGGTGCCCGTAGCTTGTGCAGTAGGCATTATTAATAGATCGTTGATATTGACATGCGCAGGTCTAGTAATGACAAAAAGGATGGTTTCGGCAATGTCTTTTCCTGTTAGGGGTTGCACACCATTATACACATTTTTAGCTTTTTCGCGATCTCCGTGGAAACGAACTTCTGAAAACTCCGTCTCGACCATTCCAGGGTCGATGGACGTTACTTTAATTCCTTGAGGCAGCAAGTCAATGCGCATGGCTTTGGTCAACGCATCAACAGCATGTTTAGTGGCGCAGTATACATTTCCATTCGGATAAACTTCTTTTCCTGCAATAGATCCCAAATTGACAATATGAGCACCGTTTCCAGCATCCATAAGTGGTATTACAGATTTACTCACATAGAGTAAGCCTTTTATATTCGTATCAATCATTCTATCCCAATCTCCGATATCTCCATTTTGAATCGGATCCAATCCTTGGCTCAAACCCGCATTGTTGATTAGAATATTTATATTTTTCCACGCTGAAGGTAGACCATCAATTTGATGGGCAACCTGCTCTGCATCTCGAACATCAAGTTCAAAAATATGGATTTGAATTGTCGGGTAGGCAGCAAGAAGAGTATCTTTTAATTTTTCTAAACGATTTAGCCTACGGGCGCAGAGTAAAAGATTGTAGCCCTCTTTCGCTAGTAGCTCAGCGCAGGCCTGACCGATTCCAGAACTTGCTCCTGTGATAAAAACTGTTTTAGTCATATATTCTCACTCTTTGATAATAAAATGTAATTAGATCAACTCAAACAATAGTAGCAGCATTGCGCTATTTTGTAGCAATGTAAATCGTACAGATACCGAATGTTTGCGGTCTAACAATAGTTTCATTGAAACCTGCCTTTTTGTTGATAGCAACGAATTTTTGTCCATCCGGAAATTGAGCAACAGATTCTGGTAGGTATTCATACGCGCTGGAATCTTTTGAAAAAAATTTTCCAATGGTCGGCGTGATAAACTTGAAATAAAAATTGTAGAGTTGCTTAATGGGGAATTTTTTAGGATTTGAAAATTCTAAAATGACAGCCTTTCCACCTGGTTTTAATACGCGGTAAATATCTGACAGCCCCTTTTCTAAATTTTCAAAGTTTCGGACTCCGAAAGCTACTGTGACAGCGTCGAACGTGTTATCTTCAAACTGAAGCCTCTCAGAATCACCTAGTGCAACTTCAAATTGATTGCCCAAGCCCTTACTGGTTATCTTCTTCTTAGCCACCTCAAGCATTCCTTGGGATATATCAACTCCGATAATCTTTTTTGGATTCAAGATTTTAATTGATTCCAATGCAAAATCACCGGTTCCTGTCGCTACATCCAACATCAGTTGCGGTTTTATGGATTTCAAAGCGTTGATGGCTTTTTTGCGCCAGATAATGTCGATTCCCAAAGACAGGAAATGGTTTAAGAAATCATAGGAATGGGAAATGTTATCAAACATATCTGCTACCTGTTTTTTCTTCCCATCCTTGGTGTCTTTATAGGGTTTTAATGTTGAGGAGTCGTGCGTCATTTTACAAAGATACGATATATGAATATTTTTTAGTGCTTAAAAAGGGATTTGTTTTATGCAAAAGTGAGTTTGTTTCGATGATAGTGGCAGCTATTGATTTATTCAGTATCATTTTGCTTATTCACAATAACTTAAGTTATTAACATTTATTAATGTACTGGTTTTTAGTGTTATTTTTTTGTTTTCAACATTTTTTCAACAGTACATGTTGAAAACTGTCGGTATAAAACTGTGTTCTTCAAAGCTTTTTGAGGTTTAGATGCTGTTCTTTAAATTTTGCTGTGTGTAACTATGCATGGTGGTGAATTTTATTTTTTATACATTTGTTATCCTATCTAGAATTTGTAAGGATAGCAAAGCTATATTTCTGATATAATATCATGATGAACGACAGTAATTTTGAAGCGAATAATACGGATAATAACAAACGGGGAAGTTATGGTGAGCGCCGTACCAAATTAAATAATTTGGTGAGCGGTTTGGGCAAACTTCCGCCGCAGGCAGTAGATTTAGAGGAGGCTGTTTTGGGTGCTTTAATGCTTGAAAAGAATGCGCTGAGTGAGATTATCGATATTCTGAAACCGGAATCGTTCTATAAGGAATCACATCAAAAGATCTTTGAAGCGATTTTTGGTCTTTTTCAAAAAACTTCCCCAATTGATATTTTAACCGTTACTTCTGAACTTAGACGGATGGGCGCCCTTGAGATGGTCGGTGGTGCTTATTACATTACACAGTTGACGGATCGAGTCGTATCGGCTGCTAATATTGAATATCACGCACGTATCATTTCTCAAAAATATATTCAACGCGAACTTATTAAAGTTTCGACCGAAATTATTAATAGTTCATATGATGAGACCTCAGATATTTTCGATCTTTTAGATCATGCTGAGAAAAGCTTATTTGATATCGCGCAGAATAACCTACGACGAGATTCGAGAAAGATGGATGATATTATGCGTGAAGCGATTTCAAATCTTGAAATGCTTCGAGATCGTACTGATGGTCTGACGGGTGTACCTTCAGGCCTAACTGCATTGGATCGAATGACCTCAGGGTGGCAACCTTCTGATCTTGTAATTATTGCGGCACGTCCAGCCATGGGAAAGACGGCATTCGTACTTTCCGTTGCACGTAACGCCGCTGTGGAGCACGGCAAAGCAGTTGCTGTATTCTCGTTGGAGATGTCATCGGTTCAGCTAGTCAATCGTCTTATCGCCGGTGAAACCGAAATTGAGCAAGAAAAATTGAAAAAAGGAAATCTAGCTGATCATGAATGGCAACAATTACATTCGCGAATCGGACGGTTGACTGATGCGCCTATTATTATTGATGATACTCCGGCATTGAATGTGTTTGAATTTAGAGCAAAATGTAGGCGTCTAAAAGCACAATACGACATTCAAATGGTGATTGTCGATTACTTGCAGTTGATGCACGGAAAAGCTGAAGGTAAAGGTGGTGGTAACCGTGAACAAGAGATTGGTAGTATTTCTCGTGCGTTGAAGTCTGTTGCAAAAGAATTAAATATTCCTGTGCTTGCATTGTCGCAATTGAGTCGTGCGGTGGAATCAAGGCCAGGTAATAGCAAACGTCCTATGTTATCCGATTTAAGGGAGTCTGGATCTATTGAGCAGGATGCGGATATGGTACTTTTCTTATATAGACCAGAATATTACGGCTTAACAGAAGATGAAGAAGGGCGTCCTACCGCTGGTGTCGGCGAAGTTATTATCGCCAAGCATCGTAATGGTGAGACCGGAATTGTTCCACTTCGTTTTGTCGGTAAATTTGTAAAGTTTGTGGATTTAGAAGATGAGTTTTCTGGTATGGGTGGGGGCGATGGATTCGGTGATGCACCTGCTACATTTTCTGCTTCGGCATTGAACCCATCACCAAACTTTGCTGATGATTTTAGTGCTGGAGGTTTCAGTGGCGGTATTACCATGCCATCTCGAATGAATGATATGCCCGATGATGCACCATTTTAGTGATTAATTTTACATATGTATTCCTAATAATAAAAAACCGAATGATTTAAATTCGGTTTTTTCGTTTAAAACGGTCATGCGCCTTATACTGCTTATGTGGGGGGAGGCTTGTTATCGAGGTAGGGTATGAGTATCCGTCAATTGTCTGTATATGCTGTGGTTTATTTGATACACTTGTTAAATGCAGAATAGATGAAAAGTGAATGAAGATAGGAACAATCGGAGTGAACAATTCTTGCCTTTTTGATTGGCTTTATTTTAAATAAATTAGAACTTTACTTAATTTGTACACATACCCAATTTATTAAGATTTTAGGGCTTGGCTAAATGTTGTGATCCGATTTAAAAGTGTCGGAAACAAGACAAGCGCTATTTTATTGCAACACTTATAAAATGTCTAGATGAAGATAACATTACTTTGCATAGGTAAGACGGATGAAAAATACCTGCTTGAGGGAATTGAAAAATACACTAAGCGATTAAAGTTTTATGTCAACTTTAGTATTGTTGTTCTTCCCGATATCAAAAATGTTAAGAGTCTTTCTGCTGAACAGCAGAAAGACAAGGAAGCCCTTTTGATTTTAAAGCAACTGCAGCCCCAGGATTTTGTTGCTCTGTTGGATGAACATGGAAAAGAATTTAGGTCCTTAGAGTTTTCTGCTTATCTGGAGAAGATGATGATACAAAGTGTCCAACATCTGGTGTTTGTCATTGGAGGGCCTTATGGTTTCGATCAAAAAATTTATGATCGAGCGAAGTCAAAAATCTCGCTATCCAAAATGACATTTTCCCACCAAATGATAAGATTGTTTTTTACAGAGCAGCTATATCGAGCTTTTTCCATCATGAAGGGCGAGCCTTATCATCACGAATAATATGGAAAAAAGTTGTTAAC
Source organism: Sphingobacterium sp. UBA1498 (assembly GCF_002325125.1). Classification (NCBI taxonomy): domain Bacteria; kingdom Pseudomonadati; phylum Bacteroidota; class Sphingobacteriia; order Sphingobacteriales; family Sphingobacteriaceae; genus Sphingobacterium; species Sphingobacterium sp. UBA1498. The sequence continues at coordinate 288,116 of NZ_DCRG01000001.1, read as the reverse complement.
TTCATCATGAATAAAAACAAGCTTATGAATTTGCCAAATAAACGAGATTATCACTATAAAAGTGACGAAGGAGAGAAAAATAGCCAATTGAATAAATACATTATGATTGCTTGTATCATTATAGTAATCATATTGGCATTTTTTTTCGCATAGGTTGATACCTCGCCATACGGATGTTAGTAAAAGAAATAAATCTCTTACTTAATATCCGTATGGAGGATATCAGCAGATGATTTTAATAAAATTTAATTGAAGTATTTAAGCTAGAACGCTTAAATTTTTGGAGAAGGTTGGCAGGTTTTGCGCGTTCTTTTTGGCGTAGTGTTGTTTACGAATCCCCAATTAGTCATGTAGAACGACAAGGGATTGATCTCTAATAATTTTTTCATTTTTTCTTTTTTAACCATATAATAATTTATTGATACACTATGTATAATATCAATAATCGAGCCAAATTCTATTATTTGCCATTTTTGGCTAAATAACTACCTCTCTACTGCGGCTATTTGTGAATATAATTCAAGTCTAATTGAAAAAAGCAGCCCCGTGGGAAAGGGCTGCTTTAGATTAGTGCATTTATTTTTTATCAATTTTATATAATTTTCCGAGGTCTGTTATAGCATACAAAGCACCATCTTGACCCTGTGTAATATCTCTAAATCGCTGTCCTTCATTACCTAATAGACGCTCTTCCCCAACCACCTTGTTATCCTTTAGTATAATTCTAGCAATATGCATGCTGCTTAGTCCGCAAATGAAGAGATTATTCTTCCATTCTGGAATGTTTTGCCCAGTATAGAAAGTAATTCCACTCGGAGAGAGGACAGGATCCCAGTAATAAACGGGTTGTTCTAATCCATCTTTTTGCTGTATACCCTCACCAACTTTATCCCCTTTATATTCTATGCCATACGTAATCGTTGGCCAGCCATAATTCTTACCAGATTCAATTCTATTCAATTCATCACCTCCACGTGGACCAAATTCCGTTTCCCAAAGATCGCCAGTTTCTGGATGTAAGGCGAGTCCCTGAGGATTGCGATGCCCATAGCTGAGAATTTCAGGACGTGCATTCGATTTGCCCAAAAATGGGTTCCCTTGGGCAGGTTTTCCATCGGTGGTAATACGTAAAATCTTTCCTAATGCTGCATTTAAATCTTGCGCCAGAGGTCTTGTAACCAAATCAGACCTCTCGCCTGTGCTGACAATAATATTTCCATGTTTGTCAAATATAATGCGTCCGCCATAATGCAAGTTGCCTTTGTGAGCAGGAGTGGCTTGATAGATCACCTTAGCACCTTCTATGGATTTTTCGTCGGCCGATAGTTTTCCCTTTGCAACAGCAGTTAATGTTCCGGCGGCTGTATTATCGGAAAAAACCCAATATACCATACGGTTTGACTCGAAATTTGGATCAAGTCGTACCCCCAAAAGTCCTCCTTGCCCACTGCTATTGACCTGAGGTAAACCCTTGATTGGTTCACTTAATTTCCCTTCTGCTGTTACAATTCGGAAATCGCCCTCTTTCTCTGATATCAATAATCGGCCATCAGGCATTGCGGTGATGCCCCAAGGTGATTTTAATCCCTCTGCAATCACTTTACCGTCATAAGGTGTGGTGGTTTTTGCACCCTGAATTCTAGTTTGTCCTGCAAATGCCGGTTTATAATTTGTGTTTCCCTTTTGAGTTTCTACAGCAGGATAGCTTGTTGTATCCATCGGAGCATTCGCACTACTATCCGAACCTGAGGTCGAATTGGCAGGGCTTGAATGGCATGCCGTCAATCCTAATGATACTGTTAAAAGGCTTATAGTCAATTTGGTTTTCATTATCTGTAAGTTGTTTTGGTTTGATTATCGATTTGAAGATATTAAAAATTAACGAAATATTATTTTACGGGAATGTAATATTATAAATAGGATTACAGCCTATCCCAATGAAGACAGATAGATCGATCCTTTAACAGATGATTACAACTCGTCAAGACACTATTTTCCCGAAAGGCAACTGTTTACAATCTGCTGTAGTTCACTATCCTTGTTGACGTAATAGTCACTAATATCCAGAATCGTATTGGTGTTTAAATTATACGTACATACAGGAAGGTAGTTGGGTTCTGCAGAGGTTTCCAACGTTTTAAAATACTCCGCACTTTCCTGAATACTTGAAAACTCTTTAGATTCGCAATGCTGTGTTTCCTGATTATATGCAATGGTTATAAAGTTCTTTTTCATATTATCCACCTTTTAACAGAATAACGAAAATTGCGAAGTAAAAGTTTTAGAAATTTTTCAATTTAAAAATTATTGCCTCCTATTTTATCAAACGGTGATATGGCTGGCATCTATTGACTGTCCAAAAAATATCTTTGCTTTGCTTTCAAAATCTAGCGGATCATCGGTCGTATAAAATGCCAATTGTTCCTTTTGGGAACAAATCGTCTCAATTTCTTCATGTCTATTAAGATAGTCTTTTAGGCTAGCCGCGACAATAGGGCCTTGAGAGATGATCTGTATATGGTTTGGTACATATTTCTTGATTACAGGCAATAATAGGGGGTAGTGCGTGCAGGCAAGCACTATGGTATCAATCTGAGCCGACTGATGTAAAAGTTCCCGTATATCCTTTTCGACAAAATAATGGGCGCCTTCGGTATTGATTTCATTGTTTTCCACTAGGGGCACCCAAAAAGGGCAGTCGTGCTGAAAAACCTCAATTTCAGGGTTAAATTTGTGAATTTCTATTTTATAGGATTCTGATTTTACTGTCCCTGTAGTGGCTAAAATACCAATTTTATTGGTTTTGGTAAAATTATGAACCATTTCGGTAGTGGGTCTAATTACTCCAAGTACTTTCTTTCCAATGGGAAGATCGTTTTGTTGAATGGTTCTTAATGCTTTAGCTGAAGCTGTGTTACATGCCAGTATAACAAGGTTACATCCGAGGTCAAATAGTTTAAAAACACATTGTTTGGTGTAATTATAAACAGTCTCAAACGAGCGTGTACCATAGGGAACACGGGCATTATCACCTAAATAGATATAATCGTATTGAGGCAAAAGGTGTTGAATTTCTTTGAAAACGGTGAGACCGCCATAACCAGAATCAAAAATGCCAATAGGACCGGGAGCTTTTAAATTATTCATAACATACTGTTATAAGTTCCTTCACTTATAACAGTATGTTACAAGATTCAGATTTATTGAAGCAAAGATGGTTTCTCTTTATATATTTTCCAAATTAATTCGCCAAATAATGTATTCGTCCAGGCAAACCAATGTCTTGTGAACTTTTTAGGATCGTCTTTATGGAAAGATTCGTGCATAAAGCCGGTTCCACCATGAGTATTTATCAAAGTCTTAATGCAGTTACGAATCTCCTCATCGTTCGTCGAGGTCTGTGCCCGCATGATAATGGACATCGGCCAGATCATATCTCTGCCTATGTGAGGACCACCAATACCTTCCGCTGCGGTTCCTTTGAAAAAGAATGGATTTTTATCGGACAGCACAAAGTTACGGGTACGTTGATAAACTTCATTATTAATATCGACAGCTCCTAAGTATGGTAAGGCCAGTAAGCTGGGTATATTGGCATCATCCATCATCAGATGACTCGAAAACCCGTCCACTTCGAAGGCATATATACGACCTAGTGTTGGATGATCGATGATGCCGTACTTATTTACTGCTGCTTCTACCTCGTTTGCAAGTGCTTCCATTTTATCGGCGAGTGCCTGTTCATTTTTGACTTTTTTCAATATCTCTGCAGATTGCCTAAGACTCACAATTGCAAACAAATTGGAGGGAATCAAAAAGGAGAAAATGGTAGAATCGTCTGAAGGTCGAAAACTAGAACAGATCAATCCAACTGGATTCACAGGATACCCATAACCATCAACCTGCAATGTATCTGATCCTCTTGAAGTAGTGCGCTCAAATTTATAAGGACCGAGACTGTCTTTTCGTTGTTGCTCAACGAAAGTTTGATATATTTTATGTTGGGCGTCCAGCCATTCCTCATTAAATGGACTACTGTCTTTGGTTTCTTTCCAGTAATGATAGGCTAATCGAATTGGATAACACAACGAATCGATTTCCCATTTCCGTTCATGAATCCCAGGTTTCATGTCGGTATGATCGCTAAACCATTCGCCCTTTTTGGTTGGATCATTATAAAATGCATTGGCGTAGGGGTCAATATTGATGCATTTACTCTGCTTTTGGATTAGTCCAACAATCAGATCCTGTAATTTTTTATCCTTTTTCATAAAGGGAAGATAGGGCCATACTTGCGCACTGCTATCACGTAACCACATGGCGTCTATATCTCCTGTAATGACGTACGTGTAGTTTCTTCCGTTTTGTACATAAGGGAAAACTGTGGTGTCAAGGGTATTGGGAAAACAGTTATTAAATAACCACGACAGCTCCTTATTTTTAACATTTTTCTGAAATTCTACAATAGCATCCTCTATTACTTTACTCGAAAAAAGCCTCTTCTCTTTGACGGTACGCACTGTAGGAAAAGAATGTTCTTGAGCAAATGAAAATTTGCTGGTAAGTGCACCCGCGGTTAACAGGCTTGCGTTTTGGATAAATGTTCTGCGCTTCATGCTTATTAGGACTGTTTATTTATGATATAAGGTTATTTACTAACATGCAAGATATAAATATTTTTGAATAAAAGGAATAGCAAATACGATTTAGCATTTTAAAATTGACCAAAGATGTGAATTAAGTCATTTTTATTCGGTTAATTTGCGTTTAGGAATGCATTTTGCTATAAAAAACAATCTTTTAAAAAATTTTATGAGGCTTAATATAACAAAAAACAATAATTTACTTCGATTGACGTTGGCAAGCATTGGAGTAGGCGTTTCCTTAGGAGCTGTTGCCCAAATTAAGAACCAGCCTTATTCGTATCATTTTTATCAGAAAATGAACGATGCAGTTTATTCTACGGAAACCAGGATCCATACTTCTGCTAAACCCTTCGTCATTAAAGACTCTTTATTGTTAGCCAAGTTTGATTCAATTCAATCCAACAAACCCGTGTCTTCGTCCAACTGGTTTATGCGCAAGATTTTTAATGAACATCTTGTCCAAGTCGAGAAGGACGATTATACATTCTATGCTGATTTTTTACCAGATCTTTATATTGGAAAAGATATGCTAGGAGATAAACGGCGTACTTGGATGAATAGTAGAGGATTTCAGGTGGGTTTAAATGTTGGGAACAAATTTACTTTCAATACGTCAGCATTTGAAAGCCAGGCAGTTTTTCCTAAGTATCTGGATGACTACATTGTTGCGAATAAAGTTGTTCCTGGTCAAGGAAATACGAAATTTCAGTCTAAAAATAAAATGGACTGGATGTATGCGACAGCGAGCATGACTTATGATGCACATAAATATATCCAGGCCACTTTGGCTTACGACAAAAACTTTATTGGAGATGGTTATCGTTCGATGCTTTTGTCCGACTTTTCTTCCAACTATGCACATCTTAAATTAACCGGAACAATAGGAAATGTTCAATACACTTCAATTTGGGCCTATATGAACGATCCGACACACCCTAGACAAGATTTAACGGGCACATATCCTATGGAGGGGCAAAATAACACCCGCTTGGGAGATGGAAAGAAATGGGGGGCCTTTCAATATTTGGATTGGAATGTAACCAATAAATTATCTGTAGGTTTTTTCCAATCCGTTGTTTGGGCCGCGCAGGATGAAGGAGGAAGAAGAGGTTTTGATTTTAGTTATCTGAGTCCAGTTATCTTTATTCGTCCTGTCGAAAGTAATAATACGACTTCGCCGGATAAAATGTTTTTGGGCTTAACTTCCAAATATAAGCTTCCATATCGATTGACAGCATATGGCCAGTTCCTGTTAGGAGAGTTTACGGCGAAAGAATTTTTTGCAGGAAATGGATACGCACATAATAAATGGGGTGCACAGCTTGGCGTAAGAGGGTATGATATGTTTGGCGTAAAGAATTTAAACTTTCTAGCCGAATACAATACGGCTAGACCATATACCTACGCGCACTTTAAATCGTATTCAAACTATAGTAACAACGCCGAGCAATTGGCGCATCCAAAAGGGGCAAACTTTAGAGAGCTTGTTGGACTGGTTAATTACGCATGGGACAGATGGGACTTTTCATTGCAGGGAATGTTTACTCAAAATGGGCTGGATCTACCCGACGGAAGTAATATGGGGGGAAACATCTTTCAGTCCTATAATACAATACCAAACTTATATGGCAATCATATTGCACAAGGTATAAAGAATAATATCTATTATGCAGACGCTAAGGCAGCCTATGTACTTAATCCAAAGTATAATCTTCGTCTAGAACTCGGATACACCCAACGTTATGCAAAAGCGAAATACGAAACGCCTATCGTCAATAAATCTGGCGTGATCTCATTCGGCCTTCGCTCAAGTTTCCGGGCAATTTATAATGATTTATAACAATGATATTCCGATGAAAAAAATCCTTATACTGAATGGCCCAAATTTGAATTTATTGGGTGTAAGAGAAAAATCAATTTATGGTAGCCAGGATTTCCTTAGCTATTTTGAGGAGCTTAAACAGCAGTTTGAAAGTTTGCAACTACACTATTTTCAAAGCAACTCAGAAGGAGGCCTAATCGATAAGATCCACGAGGTTGGTTTCGAGTTTGATGGAATTGTATTGAATGCCGGAGCGTATACACATACTTCCGTTGCGATTGGTGATGCGATTGCAGCTATTACAACACCTGTTATAGAGGTCCATATCAGTAATGTCCACCAAAGAGAAGAATTCCGCCATCACTCATTTTTAGCGAAGAATTGTAAAGGTGTAATTTGTGGTTTTGGTTTGGACAGCTATCGATTAGGCATCGAAGCTCTTATCAAATAGAAAAGCGGGAATTCCCCGCTTTTCTATTTGATAATCATACGCTGTGCTAACCAATAAGACTTCGAATTTGGGCTTCGTCCGCTCTGATCTGCTCTTTCATTGCTTCTAAGGAGTCGAAACGTTCGTCATGACGGATAAAGTGAAGGAATTTTACGCGTAGTGTTTTACCGTAAATATCCTGATCGAAATCAAATAGGCTGATTTCGATAGCTCGGTTCATGCCATCCACGGTGGGTCTAGTTCCTATATAACCCATACCTTTGGCAATTGAAACAGGGCTTTCTTCCTTGTATTCACCAGTAGTAATGTTTTGGATGTGATTGTAGATATGTACCTCAACTGCATATATACCATAGGCTGGTATAAGTTTATGCGGTTCGTGAACCTGTAAGTTTGCCGTAGGAAATCCGATCGTACGTCCGATTTGGTCGCCTCTAATCACAGTGCCTGTCAATTCAAAAGGATAACCCAAATATAGATTTGCCGTTTTTATGTCACCCTTTATTAGTGCTTCGCGCACTCGTGTTGAAGATACGGCAATATCATTGATATCCTGCTCGGGGATTTCGTCGACACTGTAATCAAATATGGAAGCAAACTGTTCTAAATCACCCATACTACCCTTTCGATCCTTTCCGAAATGGTGATCGTAGCCTATCACAATTTTTTTGGTGCCGAGTTTTCCTACAAGAACATTACTAATATATTCTTCTGGAGTTTGATTGGAAAAATCACGGGAAAAGGGAATGATAATCAAATGGTCAATGCCAACTTTACTCAACTGACTGACCTTTTCTTCGATATCGTTGATTAAGCGTAAGCTATCATCATCTGGATTGATAATTAACCGAGGGTGTGGAAAAAAAGTAAGCAAAATTGTCTCCCCATTGATTTTATGAGCAGCTTCCTTTAAGTGGGCCAATATTTTTTGGTGGCCAATATGAACACCGTCAAAAGTGCCGATGGTTACAACTGCATTTTCAATAGGTGAGAAATCATCTAAACTTCTGTAGATTTTCATTTATAGGAGTTTTTGCAAAAATAAGATAAAGAATCAATAAAACGGTTTGGTAAAGTTATTTAATGATCTCTTTATGACGTTTTATTTCCGCGATAAGTTTTTCTAAATTCCAGGCATTTTCTACTGAATAATCCCCACTTTTGGTGCGCCTCAAAGAACTTAGATGTGATCCACTCTGTAAGGATTTTCCGAAGTCATAGGCCAGAGATCTAATGTATGTTCCCTTTGAACAGGATATGCGAAAATAAACGTTGGGGAGCTCGATCTTTTCAACAAGAAAGCTATTGATTCGAACTTGACGGGATTTTATTTCAACCTCTTCGCCACGGCGTGCCTTCTCATAGACACGTTCGCCATTGATTTTTATAGCCGAATGAGCAGGCGGAAATTGTTGAATTTCGCCTTCAAATGCTTTCGCAGCTTGCAGTATCATGTCATCTGTAATATGATCGATAGGAAATGTTTCGTTAATTTCTGTTTCCAGATCATAGGAAGGCGTTGTGGCACCCAAAGTAATGGTTCCAGTATATTCTTTGTCTTCGGCTTGGTAACTATCTAATTTCTTTGTGAATTTGCCTGTGCAGACGATAAGTAAACCGGTCGCAAGCGGATCTAAAGTTCCTGCGTGACCGACTTTTAATTTTAACGGCTTGATGGAGTTTCTGATTTTACCAACCACATCAAAACTAGTCCAAGTTAAAGGTTTATCAATCAACAACATTTCTCCTTCAGCAAAATGAAACTTCGCTGAGTTTTCACTAACCTCTATATTTTCCATCAAAAGATTTTAAATAATTTGTAAACTATGACCCGAAAGTAGGAGGGCAAGAATAATAACACCGACGATTATTCGATACCATCCAAATGCTTTAAAACCGTATTTAGTCAAGAAGCCGATAAAAGACTTAATCGCAACGATTGCGACAACGAAACCAATTAGATTACCTATAATAAGCAAATTAAGCTCTTCGCCATTAAACGTGTTCCCTTCTTTAAAGAACTTTAGTAGCTTTACAGCAGAAGCACCAAACATCATCGGCAAGGCAAGGAAGAAGGAAAATTCTGCAGCAGCTTTACGTGTCAGTTTTTGGGTCATACCACCGATAATTGTACTGGCAGATCTTGAAGTACCAGGGATTAACGCAAGGCATTGATATACACCAATCATAAAAGCTTGTTTGTACGAAACTTTGTCGGAATCTTCTACGGTTGGCTTGTTAAACCACCTATCGACAAAAAGTAACACTACGCCGCCCACGACCAACATGACCGCGACCATTAGCGGACTTTCCAATAGGGCGTCAATATAATCGTTGAAGAGCAAGCCCAACACTGATGCTGGAATAGCCGCAATGATCAATTTATAGTAAAATGAGAGCGATTTAAAAAAACGTTTGTAGTATAATACCAGAACGGACAATATCGTTCCCATCTGGATGACAATCGTAAATAACTTGACAAATGCCGAGGGTTGGATACCCATTAAGGCAGTGGCTATGATCATATGACCTGTCGAAGACACAGGCAAAAACTCCGTTAATCCTTCAATGATAGCAAGGATGATAGCTTCAATAATAGACATCTGTTAGAATTAAGATTATGCTTTAATTGGATTTGTTTTTGGGACGGTATAAAATTGCTGCAAAACCTATTGCAAAACCGAGAACAACAACAATCGGTGCCAAAGTAATCTTGGTAAAGCTATAGATATCGGTTTCACCGGACATCAATGTAAAGCCAATGATTACAACCAATACGCTAGCTATAAACAGTTGGTAATTTATTTTGGAGAATACAAACGAACCTTTATTGACTGATTCGGTAGATTTCTTTATTTGAGCCATTTTTTTATCTGTATAAATCGTTAGATTGTGCCTTTAAGTACTTTGTTACAGCGAAATAAGTGCTAAGTCCCGAAATGAGAATCCCAATGAGGATTACTCCTAAAAATATTACAGCAAATTCAAACCAATTGCGTAAAAATACCAGTTCGGGTATCTGCTGTTGCGCAAACTTCAAGGTTAAAATAAGCAGTAGAATCGCGATCAAGGAACCGAGTAAACCATGAATAATACCATAAGTTATAAATGGTTTACGGATAAAGTTTTTAGTAGCTCCGATGAGCTGCATACTTTTAATTAAGAAACGTTGCGAGTATATAGCAAGACGTATCGTGTTGTTAATTAAAGCTACGGCGATAATTAGCAGGATAACAGCAAATGCCAATACAATCATCCCTATGATCCGAACATTTTTGTTCACCATGTCAATCAGAGACTCCTGGTAAACCACTTCTTTAATTTTATTATTTTTAGAGATCTTCTCAATAAAAGTTTTAATACTATCTGTATTGGCATAATTCTCTTTCATATAAACATCCAAAGAAGGTAAAAGAGGGTTATGCCCCAGATACTGTACAAAATCTTCGCCAAGGTCTTCCTTTAGATTTTTTGCCGCTAACTCTTTACTGATATATTCGGTACGGAGCACATAGTTATCTTTTTCGAGGTCTTTTTGCAATGAAAGAACATCACCTTCGCTCGTGCCATCGTTCACGATGACATTTAAGACAATATTTTCCTTAACGTATTTCGAAAGATTTTTAGCATGCACCAAGAGTAATCCCAACATACCTGTTACCAATAACACCAGAGCGATGCTGATAACCGTAGATACATATACAGATTTTGTTTTTCTTTTTTGTGTGCTTAATTCGTATTCTGACATAATAAGCGAAAATTTATTTGCGAAAGTAACTATTTGAGTGGAAGATTTCGAATTAATCTTGTAATTACTTTGATAAAAATCAATCCGAACCTCGTTTTCTATCTATGTTTAATTAACTTTTCAATACTATAATTTATTGTTCAAACTACAAAACTTTTATCACATTTCAGTATTAAATCGTAATTTCGCCAGTCATAAAAATTCCTTAAGAATAAAAATGGAGTATAATCACAAATCATTAGAGAAAAAGTGGCAAAAATTTTGGGCGGATCATCAAACGTACAAAACGTCTGATACGCAACAAAAGCCAAAATACTATGTATTGGATATGTTTCCTTATCCTTCCGGAGCGGGGTTGCACGTTGGTCATCCGCTGGGCTATATTGCTTCGGATATCTTTTCAAGATATAAACGTTTAAAAGGTTTTAATGTATTGCATCCAATGGGCTATGATTCTTTTGGTCTTCCTGCGGAGCAATATGCGATTCAAACTGGCCAGCATCCTGCCGTAACGACCGAAGTCAATATCAACCGTTATCGGGAACAGATGGATAACATTGGATTCTCTTATGATTGGAGCCGCGAAGTACGTACTTCAGATCCTTCCTATTACAAATGGACGCAGTGGATTTTTATGAGATTGTTTGATTCTTGGTATAATAAAGAATCAGATAAAGCCGAACCGATCGAAACGTTGATTGCAAGGTTTGCTAAAAATGGCTCTGCTGCTATTGCAGCAGTTGCTGATGAAGACGTTTTGGAATTTAGCGCTGAAGATTGGAAATCTTTTGATGAAGAAAGACAACAACGTGAATTGCTGAAGTACCGGATTGCTTATTTACGTGAAAGTACAGTAAATTGGTGTGCTGCGCTGGGCACAGTATTAGCGAATGACGAGGTAATCAATGGGGTTTCTGAGCGTGGAGGATTTCCCGTCGAGCAAAAGAAGATGATGCAATGGTCTATGCGTATTACGGCTTATGCCGATCGCCTACTAAGAGGATTGGATACGGTTGATTGGCCAGAACCTTTGGTAGAAATGCAACGTAACTGGATCGGAAAATCGGTGGGTGCTTCCGTGAAATTCCCCGTACCACAATTAGATACGGTCATCGAAGTTTTTACGACGCGTGTAGATACAATTTTTGGTGTTTCATTTGTCGTTTTAGCTCCAGAGCACGAATTGGTACCAGCATTGACTACCCCTCAGCAACAATCGGAAGTAAATACCTATATCGAGAAAACTTCCAAAAAATCTGAATTGGATCGTATGGCTGATACGAAAACAGTTTCAGGAGCTTTTACAGGTTCGTATGCCAAGCACCCACTTTCGGGACAAGATGTACAGATTTGGATCGCAGATTATGTATTAGCTGGTTATGGAACGGGTGCTGTTATGGCTGTACCTAGTGGCGATCAAAGGGATTATGTATTCGCTAAACACTTCGACCTTCCTATTATTCCTATTTCAGATACCCAAAATATTGAAGAAGAAGCTGATCCTAATAAGGATGGAAGATATATTAATTCCGATTTTATCAATGGTATGACTTACCAAGAAGCTGTACCTGCTTTAATTGCGAAGTTGGAGGCGACTAAATTGGGTAAGGCGAAAATAAACTTCCGTATGCGCGATGCCATTTTTGGACGTCAGCGCTATTGGGGCGAACCCGTGCCTGTATACTTTAAAAATGGATTACCTTATTTAATTAAAGAGGAAGAATTGCCCCTATTATTGCCCGAAGTTGATAAATATTTGCCAACGGAATCAGGTGAACCCCCTTTAGCAAGAGCAAAAGGTTGGAAATATGAAGATGAATATGAGTATGAATTGAGTACAATGCCCGGATGGGCAGGCTCTTCGTGGTATTGGTTTAGATATATGGATCCGAAAAACGACGGTGACTTTGTGTCAAAAGAAGCGGTAGACTATTGGAAAGCCGTAGATTTATATATCGGTGGTTCGGAGCATGCTACCGGGCACCTGCTGTATTCGCGCTTTTGGAATAAATTCTTAAAAGATTTGGGCTACCAGAACGAAGAAGAGCCATTCCGTAAATTGATTAATCAAGGAATGATTCAGGGGCGGTCCAATTTTGTATATCGTGTGCTAGATGAGGACGGGAGAGGTACAAATCAATTTGTGTCTTACGGGTTGAGAGATGAATATAAAACGATACCGTTACATGTTGACGTAAATATTGTCCAAAATGATGTGTTGGATTTGGAAAAATTCAAAAACTTCAGACCTGATTTTTCAAATGCTGAATTTGTATTGGAGAATGGTAAATATATCTGCGGTAGCGAAGTGGAAAAAATGTCGAAGTCCAAATTCAATGTAGTCAATCCAGATGATATTATCGAATCATATGGAGCGGACACACTGCGTCTGTACGAAATGTTTTTGGGGCCTTTGGAGCAAGCTAAGCCTTGGAATACTAACGGTATAGAGGGCGTTTATAAGTTTTTACGTAAAGTGTGGCGTCTGTTTCATGACGCCGAGGGCAATTTCAATGTTTCCGACGAAGAGCCTTCTAAAGCAGAATTTAAAGCCTTACATAAAATTATTAAAAAGGTAGAAGATGATATTGAGCGTTTTTCTTTCAATACTTCGGTTTCAGCTTTCATGATCTGCGTGAATGACTTAACAGATTTAAAATGCAATAAGCGACAGATACTGGAACAGTTAATTATCACGCTCCAACCGTATGCACCGCATATTACGGAAGAGCTGTGGACGCTATTAGGAAATGAAGCTGGCACACTTTCTTCCGCTTCTTACCCTATATTTAGACCAGAATATTTAGTCGAATCAGAATTTGCGTATCCGGTATCCTTCAATGGAAAGATGAAATTCAATCTATCGTTAGCACTCGATCTAGATCAAAAGGCGATCGAAGATATCATCAGAGCACATGCCGATGTACAACGTCATTTAGATGGCAAAGCCATAAAAAAGATTATTTTTGTTAAAGGGAAAATAATCAATATTGTGGTCTAAACAGATTCACTTCCTAACAAAAAGCCGTTTTATCCTTTCGATAAAACGGCTTTTTTATGCTAATACATCTTGAAACGCTATTGTCTTTTCAAAGATAGCTTTCGCATATGGGCAATTGGGAACAATTTTCGCATCGTTCTTTCGTGCGTAGTCAACTGCCTCCAGCACTAATTTTTTGCCTACACTCATTCCTCTATACTCTTCGTACACTTCGGTGTGGTCGATCGAAAATTCATGATCATTTTGCCACGTGTATTCTAAAATTCCGGCTTCACTATTTTCAACCTCCGCAACGAAATTGCCTCTGTCGTCTGTCTCGATGTTTCTTATTTCCATAATTTTTTTTAAAAAATAACGTCTTAAAGGGCGTTTTGTTTTACGTAATTTTTAATTTTTTGCTCACTGTTATGTTTGTCTGATTCGCACTACTTTCCCATTTTTCCTTGATTAAAGCGACGCACTTGGTATCGAGGATCAGCAAAGCGAATACGGATAGTCAATATATATTTTTTTAAAGAATTTTTCGTATATTTGCAATTATCTCCTTAGAACACATCGCATTTTTATCTTTTCAACGAAGCTCTAAAGGTCCGAAACCTCCTCGGGAACATTTACTTTAATCCATATTGAATGAGCAAAAGCCAAATCACATTTAACAAAAAAGAACGAGAAAAAAAGAAATTACTCAAGAAACAGCAAAAAAATGAGAAGAAGGAATTCAATAAAACAAACAATGACAAGGGAAAATCTTTGGAAGAATTGTTTGCTTATGTTGATGAACACGGGAATATCTCAGACAGGCCTGCAATAAAATTGAAAGAAGGTGAGAGTCCAAGTATGGTCTCCAATCATCATGATGAGTATTCCTTTGGAAAAGTTGTCCACTATAACAACGATTCCAACTATGGATTCATCAGAGACAACGAAACTCAGCAATCTGTTTATTTCAACGACCGCCTGGTCGGGCAGAAATTAAATTTGAATCAAAAAGTGAAGTTTAAATTTAAGAGTGCTAAGCAAGGCGCGCAAGTGACTGAAGTCTTGATCGAATACTAGCAAGAAGAAAAAACACTGGAAATTTCAGGTGTTTATGATAGTAAGGCCCTTTGTTTGATGTCAAAGTTGTTGAAGTCAAACAAAGGTTTTTTTTTTGCATGTTTAAATACTGTGCGTAGGAAACAGATCAATCCTCTTAATATGATTTATGGCACGGTTATATGACTTACTTTTTGCGCAGCTTTCATGTTACGGATTAGTTTTCCATTCAGATTTCCTAATCTGCATATTGAGGCTTTTCCAGGTTTCACCCTCAATTGATACTTCCGAACTAATATTTTCGTTGATTCGAAAACCTACTCCTTCGTAGCATCGAATCGCATTGGAATTCCATTCATAGACATTCAGATCAGCAGTGTCATAGTTACCCTCTATAAATAGTAGTCTAAGGAGTGCATTTACAGTGCTTTTGCCATAGCCTCTATTCCGTTCGGAGCTTTTTGCAATTAAAATACGGCAAAGTCTTGGGGTATTCCGCTCGAAGTTTAATTCACAATGACCAATAATTTCTTTAGTTGCTGTATCAGCTATTTTAAAGATTTGTCGCTTTGGATCTGTAATGTATTTTTCAAGTTGCTGGTCGGTAAGCGGAAAAGAAAAATAAGGCCCTGCAAGCTGCAATAGTTCCCTTGCTGATCCAATCCACGATTTAAATAGTGGGAAATCTGACTTTTCGAAGTGAAGGAGTGTTACCATAATTGTTGTTTTTTGTAGCCATTCGGATAGCGCAGATCCAATTTAGACAATTTTGGCAACCGATTCCAAAAATAACCCCTAATTTTACGAAATTGATATATAATTTATTACCAGACATTATGCCGCAGCTTATTTTAAATACCATGATAGACGCTCCTTTATCTGTCGTTTTCGACTTGTCACGTAGTATTGATCTGCATAAGTATTCTGCAAAGAAAACTGGAGAGGAGGCAATCGGAGGGGTGACGACTGGCTTGATGGAGATGGGACAGCAGGTTCGGTGGCGTGCAAGACATCTCGGGGTCAGACAAACCTTAACTGTGCGAATAACTGCTATGGAAAGGCCTTGTTTTTTTGAAGATAAAATGATCCACGGGATCTTTTGTTTCATGGAGCATCAGCATTTCTTCGAAGAAGTTGAACATGGAAAAATAATTATGCGCGATATTTTTAATTTCGAGGCACCGTTTGGGGTTTTGGGAAGACTTGCAGAATGTCTTTTTTTAACACGTTATATGCGACGCTTTCTTGAGGAGCGCAATCAGGTAATCAAAGAAGTTGCTGAATCAGGTCGTTATATAGCCTATATTCCAGACTAGCTTTTTTACTAGTGGGCGAAAGATTGATCGCCTTCGGTTAGCGCATTTTGCTATTGGTCTAAAATTTTATCGAAGGTAGCGTTGACCTTTCCTGTTGTTTTCCCGAAACAATTCCTGAGCTTTCCTGTATTTAATCATTCCGTGCAACGACAACCAGATTTGGATTTTTCTCACGAAGTTGCTCTTGTAAGAAGTCAAATGCCCCTTTTTGATTCATTGTAACTTGGTGGATTTTGTTGAATTCATTGTAGAAATAGACGCGATAGCTATTAGGGCCCCGGTAATTGCGTATGATTTTCGTTTCAATGCGATGGATCTGATTAATTTCGATACGTTTATTTCCGATCAGCGGGAAGAACAGCAGCTCATTTTTAAAAAAAACATAAGGCGCTATCGCTGAAAAGATTCGGTTCATTCGTTTGGTGTATTGCTCGTAGATAGCAAGGTCATCGATGTTTAGGTGTTGTAATGCCCGAATAAATTTTTGGTTCTTCCTATAAACTACCCAGCTTAAAAGTCCAAATACAAAACCTAAATAAATGAAAAGAAACGATAGGGTAGGGAGTGATTTATAGAAAAATGTAAGCCGATCTTCACTGCCTAACCAACGCTGAAAAAAGGCGGACAGGAAAAAGCCGTAGCAAAGTGCGAACATGGTGAGGAAAATTCCGACGATTACATTGCGGGTCTTTCTGACCTTTTTAAGCTCTGTTATTAAGAAAAATTTCAATGCTGAAGATTCGTTGCTCATGAAGTTTTGAAAAATTTAAATATAGTAAAAGGGTTTGTGTTCTTCCGTGAAAGTTGAATTTTAGCAATTTAAAAACTGGTTTTATATGATGTTTAGCTTTATATTTTGTTATTTATTTAATTGTATTATATCCTTTTATGTTTAAATTAATTCTCCTTTCTGTTGTTTTCTTTTTGTTAGACTTATTATTTACTGATGTGAAGCATCTTATTTTTAAATTTTTCTCCTTGTGGCAGTAATCACGCGATTAAGTTATTTTTAGCGCGCGTGTGCTCTCTTTTTTATAAACGACATGTAGGTCTTGCTATGTGAAGGAAAGTGTTTTAAATCGACTAAAAATACCTTTATAGGCTATATCTTAGAGCAGTATTGGTTTCGCTGCTTGTAGTTGAATCGACTATGCACTAAATATGCAAGATTTCTATTACTTAAATCTTGTTTCCTTTAAGGCACCATTTAGAGGCTTTGTAGCTATTTTCTAACCCTTCTATACAAGAGTTACCTTAATTCCTATTTAATGAGTTAGATCGCGTCAAATACCTGCTAAATTGAAAGTTGATACATTACCATGATCCATTCGGCCTATGTCGATTTACTTCAATGCAGTGTGGACAAGTCTAGAGAGGCATGGGGTAGGCGATCGCTCCAAACCGATGCTATTTAATACGGTGAAAAGGGTGGATAAAATTTTATCCACCCTTTTCACCGTATTAAATAAGCCTTTAAAGTCATTTTTATTGCTAATTTTTTTGTTTATTTAAAGTCTTCAAAGTATTGTTTTTCAGATTTTAATAATTATTATATGTAGTATTTGTATGGCCATGTGCTATATTGTGCAAAATCGCCCTTATAGTCAGTAAATAGTCTTCTTTTTTTAACATTTAATCCAAAGGAAAGATGAAAGAAGGGATACTCATAGCATTATAAGCTCTTAGAAAATGTAATCATTTTCCTCGTTTATAGTACTTTTAACTATCATGTGTGTTATTCTCAATCGGTTATATTAGGACAGTAATTCATTGTCCTACCGATTTCGATATCATGACTGTTACTTATGCTGTACGGAATTTATCGGTATATAAAACTATCGTATCGATTGAAGTTGGGTGCTGTAGATACGATTTTTCTTATCTATTTTTTTTATATATAGGCGTTATTTTCAGTGTTATTATGTGGTTTATGTATATGGATGGTTGGTGTTTAAAATAAGGACATTTGGACATGACAATTAATCTGCGAACATGTTTGCAATCTTAATCTTTAGCCTGATTATTAAGTTTTATTCGGATGGATATGCATTTTAGTCAATAGAATTTTTCCGTTAATAAGCTCATCATTGAATTGGCCAACGGTCGTTTTTTGAAGCATTTCCGAAAGGTTATTGCGTATGGTCTTGAACTCGTGGTGTAGGGGGCAAGGATACTGTTCGGAACAAAATTCAAGCCCCCTAGAAAAGCTTCGGGAGAATGAATGTTTTCAGCTATTTCTTTTATGCCCACACGCTTATTCTCTTGCGAGCTTTGAGCGATAAAAAAAACTGCCCGTATTCCATATTCACAAGTTTTAGAAAAAATGCCCATAATCTTCTTGCTTTTTTTGCAAATGTACAAAATCAAAAATAGCCATGCGCTAATGATTAAAAATTAGAGATGACTATTTAAGGGACGGTGCACAGCTGTTAATTTAGTTGCAAAGATGCCGGGCCAAATTCCTCGAAATGTATGTTGTTAATATCAACACCTTGAGTGGTTAAATATTGAACGTGTTTTTTAATAAAGCCAGCTGGGCCACAAAGGTAATAGTTTGCTTTCTGTGGAAGATGAGCGGCGTCTATCTTAGCCAGATCGACCCAGCGTTAGCCAACGCCGTCTGTTGTCTCGCATTTTTTTGATTTCCCATATTGAAAATATGTCTAAGTTCAGGATTATGCGTGAACATACGTTTGTAGAAATGACTGGTAAGTGCTACACCATGTTCTTTTAAAACAGGAACAGTGCTCTTTACTAATTCTTTTTGTTCTTCAGTAATCATGATAAAATATTTAAATAGCTTTTTATCTTTTATTTTTTATTAAAAAAATAAAAGCGAACCTCGTTTATGAGGGATTTTGAAAACCTTGATATGATTCATTTGCAAATGACTATCGGCACAAAAATATAAATTTAATAATAAAAGATAAAAATATCTTTTATTTCATTTTGAATGTTGAGCTAGCAACCAGTCAAAGAGTTTAGTTCGATTCGGATCGCTTTAGGCTATTCCCATGTTTTTAGGTTTTTCGGATAAAATGTCCATTCAGGAGTTTTTATCACGTCTTGATCTATATCATACCAGGGACTGAGTTTGCTATTGTTCCAATTGTTTAAAATTTGTATATCTTGAGCTGGCATGTAGCTTTGGGCGAGCAGCACAATTGTTTTCCCACTATTATCCTTGGCCAGATCAACAACAATAACTGCATGGCCAATAGGCGATCCTTTTTGAATGAAAGTGTCTCCAATTTTAACTTCTTGGGTAGTGTTTACATGATGAAGTTCGTCGTGTAGCGAAGCGGTATTAGCGTAGGCGAAGATGTACTCCAAGTACTTCCAATAGGTTAGGTAGGAGTAGTCTCCCTTTGCGTAGTTTGTATAGGCTCGGGGTTTGCCATCAGAGAGAAAGTTGAATTTTATATCCTTATAGCGCTTTTGTCCGTATAAATAATCCGCCCTGAGCCGCATGACTGCATCGGCACACTGATGTAAATCTCGTTTTCCTATGTCCAGTTTTACAACACTATTGTAGATATTTTGTCTACGTTTAATCTTTCCATTGTAATAATGTACCTCTTGATCGATAGGGTAAAGTGGAAGATTTTCAAGAAAATTCCCAAATGCATCAGCTTTGTATTGCAACCTTTTGAATCCTTCTGGTAATAAAAAGCGTGATTTGACCGTCATTCCATTGGGGTCAATAAATTGGTTTCCGTCAGTCCGTATAGTTTCCTTGGATGCTGAATCGATAGCTTGTGTTTTCGATGCAGTGATATTGGGCTGTCCACAACCAAGAAAAACCTGACAAGAGAACAAGGGAATGAGTATAGCTAGTGGCCTCATATTTCTACGTAGTGTATTGCAATCTAGCGAATATACTTAATTTTAAGCGGAAATGGAGGGAGGAGTGGAGCTTTAAAATTAAGAAATTTTTAAGCTATTGATTGGCCCTTTGGATCATTTTCTGACGTAGCTTAGCCGAAGTTAATAAGAATACGGTTATGTCAGAAAAACAGATTTTTCAGACGTCAAGCAAAAAGCGCTGGTACGCTTTTTCATGGATGAGCAGGGTATTAGTAATTGGTTTGATCATTGGTGTTATCGGTGTCGTTTATACATTGGGTAAGATCCAGATTCCTCCGTTTCCAACAATTAATACCAACACGCCGTTGACTGAAAAGTCTACTGCCAGATTAAAGAAATCAAAGCAATTCAAGGAATTTACCATTCTAAAATCCGAATTGGAGAAGATCAAACACGATCGTGATCTCAAGCATCTAAAACATATTGGCTCAAAAAGTAGGATCAATATGGGATTTTACGTCAGTTCCTGGTCAAACGAAGTCCGTGAGCAGTCCCTATCTGATTTACGGCGCAACATCGGTCATTTGGATATGGTCGCCATGGAGTCATTTTTTACAGTACCCAATCAGGATACGGTGGTAGATAAAGCGGATACTGCCGCGCTTAAGGTTATTCATCAGTATAAGCGTAAAGCTATCGCACAGATTTCAAATTTCAGTGGTAACGATTTTGATGGGAAGACTGTAAAGGCTATTTTGCGTAATCCGGATAAACAACAACGTCTTATAGACGACATCCTTCTTAAAGTGAAGCGCAATGGTTTTGCAGGAATAAATATCGACTTTGAGAATTTACAGTTGGATGACCACCAGCCATTAAATGATTTTATGGCACACATTTATACCGTGTTTCATACCGAGGGGCTGCTTGTGTCGCAGGATATTTCGCCCGAAAATGATGATTACGACCCGATTGCCTTGCAGAAATATAATGATTACATTATCTTAATGGCCTATGATCAGCATTCTATTGAAAGTAATGCAGGCGCTATCTCCCATCAGGCATGGGTCGAAAAAAATCTCGATGAGCTCTGCAGTAAGGTCGATGCGGACAAGGTAATTTTGGCGTTGGCATGTTATGGCTATGATTGGCCTAAAGGTAGTGTTGGACAGACATTGACTTATGATAATGCAGTCATTTTGGCGCATAATTACAATGCCAAGATTGCTTTTGATCCCGAATCGGCAAATCTAAGTTTTAATTATACCGACGGAGGAGGAATGTACCACGATGTTTACTTCACAGACGCAGCAACTTATTTTAATCTTATCCGTAAAGCTGATGACTGGGGATTAGCCGGTATTGCTCTTTGGCGTTTGGGTAGTGAAGATGCCCGATTATGGTCTTTTATTTCAAGATCATTAAGTCAAGAAAGCTTAAAGAAAGATCCATTTGACTTTGGAAAGATACAACACATCCTTGTTGGAGGAATTCAATATATTGGCGATGGGGAGATTTTGGATTTGGTGAATAGTCCCGCCCCCGGGGAAGCAAATTTCACTTATGACCCGTCGACGCTGATGGTAAAAGACCAGAAGTATGTAAAGACGCCAAGCAACTATGTGATCAAACGCTTTGGAGAAAGAGACAATACGGTGGTTCTTACATTTGATGATGGTCCAGATCCAACATATACACCGCAAGTATTGGATATTTTAAAAAAGGAACATGTACCTGGTGCTTTTTTCCTTGTTGGCGTGATGGCTGAGAAAAATATGGATTTGGTTCGTAGGGAATATCAGGAAGGACATGAAATTGGGAATCATACCTTTTTTCATCCTGATATGTCCACCATCGGGCCTAATAGGGTCAAGTTTGAACTAAATGCAACCCGAAAAATCATTGAATGCATAACCGGTCACAGTACAATACTTTTTCGCGCACCTTTTAATGCAGATGCCGAACCACAGACCGTTGCCGAAATTCTACCGGTAGCTCAGAGCAGGAAGGAAAACTACATCAATATTGGAGAATATATCGATCCGAACGACTGGTTGCCCGGCCGTACCGCAGATGAGATCTATAATGAAGTGGTCAAACAGCGCGATAACGGAAACATTATCCTATTGCACGATGCCGGAGGCAATCGAGAAGCGACTATTGCAGCCTTGCCACGGATTATTCATTATTTCAAATCTCATGGTTATAAATTTGCAACGATTGGAGATTTAATGGGCAAAAAGCGTGATGAACTGATGCCTCCAGTAAAAAATGCGTCTGATTCAGGTTTCAGCGGATCTTCCAACCGTTTGTTTTTAGGAACCTTGTTTTATGGTAACATTTTTCTTAATCTGGTCTTTTCCATTGCCATTGTGTTGGCAATTTTTAGAACAGTAATGATTGCTTATTTGGCAATCCGACAAAAGCGAAGGAGTAAAAAGGAACGATCCCAATTGATAGTTGATCCTCAGGAGAAGGTGAGCGTTATTATTCCTGCCTATAATGAAGAAATAACCGTACTGGCTACTATACAAAGTCTTTTGAATTTGGATTATCCAGATTATGAATTGGTTTTTGTGGATGACGGGTCGAACGACAAAACGTTTGAGCTGGTTAGTAAGGTGTATGGCGACCACCCTAAAGTGCGGCTGTTTACAAAACAAAATGGGGGCAAAGCTTCTGCGCTTAACTATGGTATCCAACAATCCCAAGCGCAGTTTGTACTCTGCATCGATGCCGATACGCAACTAAAGACAGATGCATTAAAACAATTGATGAAGTATTTCAATAAGGACCAGGTTGCAGCTGTTGCCGGAAGTGTGAAGGTCGGTAATGTACATAATATTTTGACACATTGGCAATCGATCGAGTACATCACGTCACAGAATATGGATCGACGAGCCTTTGATCTGCTCAATATGATATCGGTAGTGCCCGGAGCAATTGGCGCCTTTCGTAAATCCGCTGTTTTGGAGGTGGGTGGATTTACAACCGACACCCTGGCGGAAGATTGTGATTTAACCATGCGTATATTAAAAGCCGGTTATATCGTTCGTAATGCATCAGAAGCAATCGCGTATACTGAAGCGCCAGATACGGTTGGCATGCTCTTTAAGCAAAGATTCCGCTGGAGTTTTGGTGTATTGCAAAGTTTTTGGAAGAATAAGCAGACCTTATTAAATCCTAGATACGGCTATTTTGGTATGGTTGGAATGCCCAATATTCTGATCTTTCAGATCATACTTCCGCTATTTGCGCCTTTGGCCGACATATTTATGTTGTTCTCCTTGGTGAGCGGTCTTTTCTCCCTAAGCGAGGTAAATGGTATCAGCTGGACAGGAATTGCAGGACTGTTTTCATTGCATACGGGGTTTGGTCAGGTGATGTTCTATTACTTCCTTTTTGTTGTCGTCGATATTTTTTTTGCGGCTATTGCGTTTAAGTTGGAAGGAGAAAAGCTCGTCAATTTAATTTATTTGTTTCCACAACGTTTTTTCTGGCGCCAACTGATGTACTTCGTTTTATTTAAGTCGGTCAGAAAAGCCATTAAAGGAGAATTAAATACATGGGGTACCTTGAAACGAACCGGAGGAGTGAAGCAGGTCACAGCAAGTGAATAGAAAGCACTCATTGACAACGAAAGCATTGGATCGGCATGACATACTGCATGAGCATCACTATCCTTTGCCAAAAAGTATACTGATATTTTTATTTGATCTTAGGATTAGTTACTTTCAATAAAAATAAGAAGAACGATGAAGATACTATCCGCTCAGCAAATGAGGAGCATTGATGGCGAAACTTTAAAGGATCAAGGTGTCAACAGCCTGGATCTTATGGAGCGTGCCGCAACCGTTGTTTTTGAGGAAGTTAAAAGACTTCATCCCCGGATGGATTGTGAAACCTTTTACATTTTTTGCGGCAAAGGGAACAATGGTGGTGATGGTCTGGTGATTGCTCGCTTATTGAATCAAGAGCAGGCATTGGTAAAGGTCTATCTCATCGATGTGGAGGAGTATTCCGCTGACAATCTTGCTAATCAAAAGCGTTTGTTCAACCAGTTAATCCAAAAGATCAATCCCGAAGAGCAGGTGGATATTCCTTCTAATGCAATCGTACTGGATTGCCTGTTTGGTTACGGGTTAAATACAGTACTCACAGCAGAATGGAACGGTATTATTTCTAGTATAAATGGATGCGGTGCAAAAATCTACGCAGTGGATATGCCTTCTGGGCTTCTCGCGGATAAAAGTACCCCGCTTGAAGCTCTAGTTGTCAGGGCAGACTTTGTGTTTACTTTTCAGGCGCCCAAGCTTGCCCTGCTACTGCCAGAAAACCAATGGTATGTCAAAGATTTTAAGGTGTTGGATATCAATCTCAGTCGGCGGGCCATTGACGAAACAGAAACTAATTTCTTTTATGTTGACCAGCTCCTTGTCGCCTCTTTTTATCGAAAGCGACGGAAATTTGATCATAAAGGGACATTTGGTCATACGTTGATCATTGGCGGGAGTAAGGGTAAAATGGGAGCTGTGCAGCTTGCACTACGAGCAGCCCTTCGCGCTGGATGCGGTTTAGCCACAGCATATGTGCCCGCCTCTGGCAATACCGTCTTACAGACTGCTGTACCCGAAGCAATGGTATTGACAGATCCTGAACAGGATTTTATTAGCCAAATCCCCAGCATCACGAGTTATCAGTCCATTGGCATCGGTATCGGTATGGGTACAACGCAATATACTAGTGATGCCTTAAAGGTATTTATTTCTAACGAAAGTAATACCCCGTTGGTATTAGATGCCGATGCATTGAATATTCTTGCTTGCGAACCTGATCTTTGGGCATTTGTACCGGCAGACAGTATATTGACTCCACATCCAAAAGAGCTTAGTCGAATATTGGGTCCTTGGAAGGATGATTTCGAAAAGATGGAAAAAGTAAAAGAGTTCGCCTTCAAACACCAATTTTATATACTGGTTAAAGGGGCCAATAGCATGATGGTTATGCCCGATGGGGCGCTCTATTTCAACAGTACAGGCAATGTAGGAATGGCGACAGGTGGCAGTGGCGATATACTGACAGGTATTATCACAGCGTTGCTTGGACAGGGGTATTCTTCCAAACAAGCTTTAATTATGGGAGTATATATCCATGGGCGTGCAGCAGATATTGCGGTAGAAAAGATTGGAGTCTATTCTTTGTTACCTTCCGACACGATCAATCATCTTTCCAATGCACTGATTGCGATAGAACAGGAGTATGATGGATTGGTACATTGAACAAGTTTTTGCTGCCCGAACTTGGAAACTGCGAAAAGAAGTCTTTTCTCCCGGGGGGCAGCTCGGTGAAGTAATGCTAGATGGCGATTTTGAAGCCACGCATTTTGCAGCCTACGATGGAAATGATGTCGTTGGTGTTCTCAGCCTGATCTCTTTCGGCGATAACTACATGATCCATTTTCTTGCCGTTGCCCCACATCTTAGAATGAAGGGGATAGGCACGGCATTATTGGGCTATGCTAGACGATTTATAAGA
This sequence comes from Sphingobacterium sp. UBA1498, assembly GCF_002325125.1. NCBI lineage: Bacteria > Pseudomonadati > Bacteroidota > Sphingobacteriia > Sphingobacteriales > Sphingobacteriaceae > Sphingobacterium > Sphingobacterium sp. UBA1498. Next base: position 262,755 of record NZ_DCRG01000001.1, on the reverse strand, counting down.
ACATTTAATGGTAAAGTTATCCTAGCCGAAGCCCTCCTTGATCAACAGCACTTTTGGAAAAAGAACGGTTTTGTTGTGGGAAAGCAAAATGATACCACCGTTACCTATTCATTAGCGCTAAATTAATTTTATTCGCCAAGATGGGTAAATACAATAATAGGGTGGTCCCGATCCATCCAGCATGTGTGACTTTACTAACTTTCGTCGTAGTTGATTCGATCAGATTCAGTTATCGGACGAAGGATCCGGCAAGGGTTACCAGCCGCTATGACGTCTGATGGAATATCTTTAGTAACGACTGATCCAGAGCCAATCACCGAATTTCTTCCGATCCGTACGCCGGGATTGACAACAACATGCCCACCTATCCATACATTATCTTCGATAACGATTGGCAGCGCAAATTCCCAGCCTTGATTTCTTGCTTCAAAATGAATGGGGTGACCAGCAGTGAATAGGCTTACATTAGGTCCAAATAGTACGTTATCGCCGATAATAACTGGAGCACAGTCTAAAATAGTGCAATTATAATTGCTGTAAAAGTTTTCACCAATAGTAATATTATAGCCGTAGTCACAACGAAAGGGTGGCTCGAGAAAAAAACGGTGTCCTGTTGCGTTAAATAGTTTCTGAATAATCTGTTTTCTAAATTTAATTTGTTTAGGTTCCGAATCGTTAAATCGCTTAAGCTCTTCTTTGGCGTATTGCCTATCTTTAAATAACTGCCCATCCGAATCAAGGTAGGGAAGGCCGGCAATCATTTTCTCTTTTGGTGATTTCATTCAGTACTTTCTTTTAGGTGGTAAACATAGATAAATTGATGATTAAATACAATACTAATCTGACAACCGTTCATTGATGGGATTCACTCCCCATTCACGTTTTCTTTGAATTCCTACCGATGTGACAAAACAATTTTCATCTGAAAAGCATTTAGATAGTGTAGCACACGTATGCTACGGCCTAGTTCTGGGCTTTATCCAATAATTATTATTTCAATGAAGATCGCTTATATAAGTACCTATTTACCCAAAGAATGTGGTATTGCCACCTTTACGTCAGATTTGTTGCAGGCTATTGCGCTGCATAATCAGGAATTGACACAACATGTTTTTGCTGTTGCGGACAGGGATTATGTTTATCCCAGTGAAGTTGTTTTTAAAATAGACCAACATGCTCAGTTGTCGTATATTGAAGCGGCCAACTATATTAATGAAAACGGTTACGATTGTGTGCTATTGGAGCACGAGTACGGCATCTTCGGTGGTAATAGCGGGATGTATATCTTATCCTTGATTAATGCGCTGCATATTCCATTACTGGTTAATTTTCACACCATCCTTGAAAAGCCGAATGTCGATGAAAAAGCTATCCTTATTGAAATCGTTAAGCGGGCTTCTATTGTTACTGTCATGAGCAATTATGCGATAACATTACTCAAAAATATTTATAGGGTCAATACGACAAAAGTTGTATTAATACACCACGGAGTGCCGGAATTTACCTTGGATCATGAACTTGCAAAGTTTAAAAAAGGCCTTTCGGGGAAGAAGGTTCTGTTGACCTTTGGTTTTTTAGGACGAAATAAGGGCATTGAAATGGTGATTGAATCCCTACCCGAAGTTGTCAAAGATGAACCTGACCTCGTATACCTCATCGTTGGTAAAACACACCCGAATGTATTGGCGCATTCGGGGGAGGAATATCGGGAGTATCTCGGCAGTCTAGTGGAAGCCTACCATTTGGAGGAACATGTTCGATTTATTAATTCCTTCGTCAGTCAGACCGATCTTGTCGAGTATTTATGCGCTTGCGACGTCTATGTCACTCCTTATATTAACGAGGCGCAGATTACCAGTGGGACCTTATCGTATGCCATCGGAGCGGGAGCAGCGGTAGTGTCCACTCCTTATTGGCATGCAAAGGAATTGCTTGCCGATGGAAGGGGGGTACTGGTTGAATTTAAAAATTCCGCCAGAATGGCTGAAGTCCTTAAAAATCTGTTCTCAAATTTAGATTATCGCACCACATTACGAGACAACGCGGGTGCGTTTGGAAAAGAGTTAACCTGGAAAAATATAGGCCTTCGGTACACGCGGGTTTTGGAAAAAATCATTCCAACCTCCGACGGCCTCAAAGAAAATGTAGCCTTTACAAAAGATGAAATGCCCAAATTCAGCTGGAAGCATATTGATCGACTTACTAATCAAGTCGGTATCTTACAGCATGCAACGTATTCCCTGCCAAACTACAAAGAAGGCTACTGCATCGACGATAATGCCAGAGCACTTCTACTCACCTTATTGGCTCAAGATGATTTTGCAGATAAGAAGTTAGATCGTCGTATCTCCACTTACCTCAGTTATATCTATTATCATCAGCGCGAAGATGGACTATTTCATAATTTTATGGATTTCCAGCATAATTTTCTCGATGACGTCGGTTCGGAAGATTCCTTTGGGCGGACAATATGGGCCTTGGGCATACTTCTTCGTAAAACTGAATTGACAAGCTACTACCAATTGGGACGCGAATTATTTTTTAGAGCTGTGCCAAATTTCAGTCAGTTGCGCTCCATCCGTGCGATAGCATATACTGTATTGGGAATTGCAGAATATTTGAAGGACCAATCCAACGATGAAGTAATGATAGAGTTGATGCGGACGCTTATTGGTAAGTTGGTGTGGGAATATGACGCCAGTTCTGATGAACATTGGCAATGGTTTGAGCCTGTATTGACTTATGACAATGCGATATTGCCCTATGCGTTATTGGCTGCTAGTTCATTTTTAAACGATGATAAAATAAAACAGTTGGGACTATCTACACTCAAATTTCTCGAAAGCATAACCATACAAAACGGCGCCCTTTCATTGGTTGGAAATCAGGAATGGGCCAAGCAAGGCAAGCATATCAGTAAATTTGGCCAGCAGCCTCTTGATGTAACGGCTATGGTATTTATGTATCGCGAAGCATTTAAACTGACGAATAAGAAAATCTATTTCAATCGAATGATTGCCTCGTTTCGCTGGTTTTTGGGAGAGAATGATCTTCGTCTTGGACTTTATGATGAGGAAACCAAGGGTTGCTGCGATGGTTTGGAATCCTATGGCATCAATAGAAACCAAGGTGCTGAAAGCACCCTTTGTTTCTATTTAGCTTATGTTGAGGTATATCGTGCTTTTAAATATAGCGATCAGGGTTTAAGATAGCGAGTAGTAAATCTTCGAGTTTGATTGTTGCGTAAGTGGACTCATAATCAGACATCGCATAGGGTAAAATGAGGTGATCATTGTGCACAATCGCTCCGCAAGAATAAATGACGTTAGGTACATATCCTTCCCTTTCTTCATCATTGGGGGTCATCAAGGGGCTATGTAGGCGACCAATTTCAACATGGGGGTTATCCAGGTCCAAAAGGGAGGCCCCCAAAACATACTCACGCATTGGCCCTACGGCATGGGTAAGGATCAGCCAACCATACTGCGTTTCTATTGGTGACCCACAATTACCAATCTGCACAAATTCGTATGGATACTCGGGCTCTTGAATTCGGATAGCCGTTTCCTGCCATATATTAATATTGTTAGAGTAAGCAATATAATTGTTCTCGCCGTCAATGCGGCAGAGCATGGCATAGCGTCCGTTTATTTTTCTTGGAAATAATGCTGCACCCTTATTGGCGATTTCACCATAAATAGGCTTCACTTTAAAATGGTAAAAATCTTTTGTGGTCAATAATTTAGGGAGAATGCTAAATCCATCATAGGCGGTGTAGGTTGCATAATAGACGCTCTCACCTTTCTCATCTTTGAACTGGACAAACCGGGCATCTTCAATGCCTCTCTTTTCGGTGTCAGCGAGTGGAAAGATTACGCGTTCTGAAATGGAGGTGTCCCATGAGAACGTCATTTCATAATGCGAGGAAGCGAGCCAGAGCGCCTGCTGTAAAAATGTTACATTTTCAAGGTTTTCCTCGCTATCCTGGCGCACTTCATCAATATACCGCTTCAGTTCCTCGTAAGTAAAGGTATCTGTTAGTTTTGCCTCCAGTTTAGACTTCACTTCAGTGGGCTCGGCATGTAGCTCATTCATCTTCTTTAAGAAAGATTCCTTATGATAACGATGATTTTTGACTTGAATAGGTTTATCCAATAAACTACCGACATAGTCAATATGAATATTATTGTTAACATCCAATGTGCCCGAGCGAAAAACGATAGAAGAAACATGGCCTTCACCAGTGGCCCTGAAACTTAAAATAATACGTTTTTCCCCTTTAAATAATTCTGTCTGGTCCGGATGTTCTATGATGGACGGATTAAATAAGGCCGCCGACTCTATCGAATACTCCATGGTAAAGTAAGAGCCAATCAGTAACTTGTCAATATGACTTAGTTTCTCTTTTGAAAAAGGAATCTTTGCCAATAAGTGGCTTACCCGATCAAAATTTCGTTCAAAGATATGAACAATGCTCCGATGTCTCTTGGTATAGCTTCGCAGGACCTGCCCAAAGACTTCTTTCCGCTGCGATTCGTTAAGGGATAAGATGCGTTTGATGACTTTGATTGTGCGATCATCTCCTAGAAAAAAGAAACGTGCTAGTACTCTTTTTTTATCTGGCTTAAAGTAAATATCTTTTCGTTCAACTTGTACTGGTTTATGCATAATATTATGTTCATGTTTACATCCTTATTAGAACGAATCGCGCCTGTCTTTTGTTTTTATTCCCAGTCAATAATCAAAGGATATCTGATAAAAATCGAGTAACTTTGGCTCAGGAAAATTTTAAGATATGATTGAAAATAGTTTAGATATGTTAGAGCCGAAAGCAATTTGGAGGAATTTCGCTGCTCTAAATGGGGTGCCAAGAGCTTCAAAAAAAGAAGCACGCGTGATTGCTTTTATGGTAGACTTTGGAAAATCACTGGGGTTAGCGACAAGCGTAGATGAGATTGGAAATGTGCTTATTAAAAAGCCCGCTACTGTGGGAATGGAAGATCGTAAAACGATTGTACTGCAGTCGCATTTAGATATGGTGCACCAAAAAAACAACGATACTATTTTTGACTTCGATACCGAAGGTATAAAGATGTATGTGGATGGTGATTGGGTAAGAGCAGAAGGCACCACTTTAGGTGCGGATAATGGTCTTGGCGTCGCGACAATCATGTCAATTTTGGAGTCATCTGCTATTGTGCACCCAGCTATTGAAGCCTTATTTACCGTTGATGAAGAGACCGGAATGACTGGAGCGTTAGGATTAAAAGGTGGCGTGCTCTCGGGCGAAATCCTGTTGAATCTGGATACCGAGAATGACACCGAGATTGATATTGGCTGTGCAGGAGGGATCGATGTAACAGCAACACAGTCGTATAGCGCAGAACCTTGTCCTTTTGACATGCTATCGTTCGAACTTACGGTGAAAGGACTGCATGGAGGACACTCGGGAATGGATATTCATAAAGGTTTCGCGAATGCAAATAAGGTGATGAACCGCTTGCTATATAAAGCTTATCAACAGTATGGGCTTCGTATTGCGTCGCTGTTGGGCGGAAGCCTGCGCAATGCCATTCCGAGAGAAAGCGTTGCCAAGGTGGTTGTCGTTAAGGATAAGGCAAGCAGCTTTGTTCAGAATCTGACTCAATTGGCGCAGGATATTAAATTGGAATTTGCCACAACGGAACCGGCTATGGAAATAGTGGTGAGGCAGACTGATGCTGCTTACGCAACCGTAGTTCCGGTAGAGGTCCAGGAAAATCTAATCAACAGTGTTTATGCGGCCCTGAATGGAGTATACCGTGTGAGTGCCGATTTTGAGAACCTGGTAGAAACCTCCAATAATATTGCTAAAGTTGAAGTCGGTGGCGAAAAGGTTTCCATCAAATGTTTAACGAGATCTTCGGTCGAAACATCTAAATTTGATTTAGCCCAATCTTTGCAGGCTGCATTCGAACTAGGTGGTTTTAAGGTGGATTTTTCGGGTAATTACCCCGGATGGGCCCCTAATCCGAATTCTGAAATTTTGGAAGTTCTAAAATCCATTTACACGGTACAACACGGTGAAGCGCCAGAAGTCGTGGCTTGTCACGCTGGACTCGAGTGCGGTATTTTGGGCACAAACTACCCTGGAATGGATATGATTTCTTTTGGCCCTACAATCTTAGGCGCACATTCGCCAGCAGAACGCGTCTCCATTTCTTCCGTGCAGAAGTTTTGGAGGTTTATTCTCGAAATTCTTAAAGAGATTCCTGAAAAACAAATTTAAATAACAGCATCTTTAGTCCTCGACAGATAGTCGATATAATACGGCAGTAGATCATGAAAAAAGAAAGGTATGGTGATAAACCATACCTTTCTGCTTTATACTAATTTATCTTTTTTATAGAAAAAATGAAAAAATATCCTTACTTTGAAACTGAAAAAACGATTTACTAGACCAAAATAATATGTAAACTCTCCATTCGAGAGAATCCTAATTATGATATAATGACTATAATCCTCATTGTAATCAGCATTTGTTTGCTCATCGTCTGCATCACTTATTTTAAGATCAATGCCTTTCTCGCTTTTTTGATTGTTTCGTTATTCAGTGGATTTTGTTTGGGTATTCCACCCGCAAAGCTAGTGGGCACTGTCGAAAAGGGAATAGCCGGAGTGATGGGTAGCCTGACTTTAATTCTTGTCCTGGGGGCTATGCTAGGGAAAATTATCGCTGAGAGTGGTGCTGCTGAGATTATTGCAGAAAAAATGGTACGACTGATGGGGGCACGGCACCTCCAGTGGGGACTGATGTTGACAGGCTTTGTTGTTGGAATACCGCTATTTTATGGGATTGGATTTGTCCTGTTAGTCCCCCTGATATTTTCGATTTCTTACCGGTATAAATTGCCTGCAGTATATATTGGGTTGCCGATGCTGGCAGCCTTGTCGGTCACCCATGGATTTATTCCCCCACATCCTTCACCAGTGGCTCTCGTAGCCTTGTTTCATGCAGATATGGGATTGACGCTTATTTATGGTCTCTTAATTGCTATACCGGCAATCGTTTTGGGCGGACCTGTATTTGGGAGAAGTCTGAAAAACATACGACCAATTCGAGAATCAATTTTCCGCGAAAAAGATCGCTCAAATACTGCAGAATACCTCCGTCCGACTGTAGGCGTAAGTTTGACTGTCGCTTTGCTGCCGGTATTACTTATTGTTCTATTTACATTGCTTCCTTATTGCTATCACATAAGCGACGAGACATTGGGGCAGGCATTAAAGTTTTTCGGTAACCCTACCGTTGTTATGTTGATCGCTATCGGTGTGGCCACTTATTTATTAGGATTAAAACTGAGGCGATCAATGGCCAGTGTGATGACAGTCTATGAGTCTGCCGTGAAAGATGTTGCCATGATTTTATTGATTATTGCGGGATCTGGAATCTTTAAACAGGTGATGGAGGACAGTGGGGTAAGCCTGTTGTTGGCAAACACATTGCAGCAGCTTCCTATTTCGCCATTACTGCTGGCCTGGCTCATTACGGCCGTCATCCGGGGCTGTGTTGGATCAGCTACTGTTGCGGCATTAACGGCCGCAGGTGTTTTACTGCCTATTGTTACTGCAGGAAAAGCGGATCCGAATCTTATGGTATTGGCTATAGGAGCCGGAAGTCTGATGTTTTCACATGTCAATGATGCTGGCTTCTGGTTATTTAAAGAATACTTTGGCCTAAGCCTCAAAGATACGCTATACTCGTGGTCGGTGATGGAGGCGATTGTTTCCATCGTTGGGCTTTTAGCCCTTTTACTAGTACAATTAATTTTATATTAGCTATTATTTTAAATTTTAAAATCGTTAAAGATGTATAACGCAGATGAACAATTCGAAAAATTAGGTTTGACTTTACCTCCGGCGCCTGCACCAAAAGGCGTTTATAAACCATATGTTATCGATGGTAAATACCTGTATCTTTCTGGTCATGGTCCGGTGCAAGATGACGCCACGTTGATTATCGGTCGAATTGGAAGTGACATCAGTCCAGAGGAGGGCAAACTTGCCGCAAGACAAGTTGGTCTAACAATGTTGTCGACCATAAAAACTAATCTGGGATCATTGAACAAAATTAAACGGGTTATCAAAGTATTGGGTATGGTCAATTGCACCTCCGATTTTCTCTATCATCCCGGGGTCATTAATGGCTGTAGTGAACTATTTGCTGCAGTTTGGGGAGAAGAGAATGGTATTGGAACACGTAGTGCTGTTGGTTTTGGCTCTTTGCCCGATAATATTCCAGTCGAAATAGAAGCCTTATTTGAATTATACTAACCCGCTTCATATGGAAACTTGGTGTCATATAGATAATCTTGATCGGGTCGATTCGCCAGCTTTGCTTGTTTACCCCGACCGTATTGTAAAGAACATCGAAAGCGCTTTACATAGGGTGCATGGGCAGGCTGACCGGTTGCGGCCGCATATTAAAACAAACAAGTGCCGGGAGGTATGCCAGCTTATGGTAGATAAAGGGATTACGAAATTTAAGTGTGCAACAATTGCAGAAGCAGAGCTGTTAGGTGCGATCGGAGCCAAAGATGTTTTGCTGGCGTACCAGCCTGTAGGGCCTAAAATCGATCGTTTTCTCAATTTAATAGCAGCGTTCCCCGATACTCATTTTGCCTGTCTTGTGGATCATGTCGATGCTGCGCAGGATATTTCAAAGCGGAGTCTTTCGAAAGAATTATGCAGCGATGTTTATCTAGACGTCAATGTGGGCATGGGACGAACTGGCGTTTCGTTAGAGAGAATTGAACGGCTGGTTATGGATATCCATCTCTTGGAAGGAATTAAGCTTATCGGCTTGCATGGTTATGATGGTCATATTCATGATAAAGACTATAAGTCTCGCCAAAAACAAAGTGAACGTTCTTATAGCATACTCGAAACCGCCTACCTTATGGCACAGGTGTCTACTTCGAAACCTTTAGCTAAAGTTATTGGTGGTTCACCAAGTTTCCCTTTTCACGCCGAGCGCACCGACGTAGAATGCAGTCCCGGAACGTTTGTGTTTTGGGATTTTGGCTATGCCGAAAATTATGTCGAGCAGGATTTTATACTCGCAGCAGTGCTTTTGACGCGTGTAGTTTCGATTGTTGATCACAATCACCTCTGTCTGGACTTGGGGTATAAATCAGTTGCATGTGAGTTGCCGCAACCCCGTGTCAAATTTTTCGATCCCCGTGTTGTACAAATAAAGATGCAAAGTGAAGAGCACTTGGTGGTCGAAGTTGCAAAAGCTTCCGAATTTAACATTGGCGATGCTCTTTATGCCGTACCACGGCATATCTGTCCTACCGTAGCTTGTTATGGTGACCTGCAAGTTGTTCACAAGGGGCAGGCAGATCAGGTTTGGACTGTTTACGCGCGAGATAAAAAGATAAATTATTGATATGTATGAATTTGAAATGCCATTCTTGGTAGACGCTCATTTGGATTTAAGCATGAATGCCATGGAGTGGAACCGGGATCTTCGACTTCCGATTACCGAACTTAATCGTCGGGAAGGAGGGATGAAAGACAAGCCAGATCGTGGTAGGGCAACAGTTACTTTTGATGAATTGCGTCGTGGTCATATTGGTTTGGTCGTTGCGACTCAAATTGCCCGTTTCGTGACACCTGAAAGTTCCTTGCCCGGTTGGTATTCCGCAGAACAGGCTTGGGCGCAGACCCAGGGGCAGCTCGCGTGGTATAGGGCAATGGAAGCTGACGGTCAGCTAAAAATGATTCGTACAAAGGCCGATTTGGACCAACATATGGTCCTATGGTCGGATGGTATTGATCATATGCATAAGCCGATTGGTTACCTGTTGAGTCTAGAAGGTGCAGATTCCATAGTGGATATCAGTAATCTGGAAACGGCATATAACTATGGTTTGCGAGCTATTGGGCCAGCACATTATGGGCCAGGTCGGTATGCTAATGGGACAGATGCATCTGGCAAGCTTAATGAGCAAGGCATCATGCTGTTACGCGAGATGGAGCGTCTAGGGATGATATTGGATGCGACCCACCTGAATGATGATGCTTTTTGGGACGCTGTCGAACGTTATCATGGCGCGATCTGGGCCAGCCATAATAATTGCCGCAAATTTGTGGACCACAATAGGCAGTTTAGTGATGAAATGATTAGAGCCCTCGTTGAGAAGCAAGCCGTCATTGGTGTGGCGCTAGATGCCTGGATGATGGTGCCTAACTGGATCCGAGGTATATCGGACCCTAAAACAAGCAATTGCTCCTTGGAAATCGTGGCCAACAATATTGACCATATTTGTCAATTGGCGGGAAATGTGAACCACGTGGGGGTGGGAAGTGATCTTGATGGAGCCTTTGGCCGGGAGCAATGCCCTTATGATCTAGAGACGATTGCCGATATCCAGAAAGTCTTTAGTATTCTCGGAAAACGAGGATATAGAAAAACCGATCTTGAAAAAATCGCCAGTAAGAATTGGCTTAATTTTATGCGAAATGTGCTGCCACAGTCTTAAAGATAGCGGTGTGGCAGCATTGGGCACTGATGAAATCAATGACTATGTCAGGTATTTAAGATGTTTTAAGTTTTTAGTTACGCCTTTACGAGCGACATCACTTAGAAGACCTTATTGTTGCTGGACTCGTTGTTGTGTTTAGTAGAAAAATCAACTTCTTCCAATACTAATGAACAGATGAATCCAGTATTACGTGTGCAATTGTCCCTGATGATGTTTTTGACCTATTTTGTCAAAGGGGCTTGGTTTGTAACTTTGGGAACATACCTTATTAATTCGCTCAATGCTTCCGGTATGGAGGTAGCAAATATTTTTGCGACGCAGTCGCTTGGAGCCGTATTTGCTCCTTTCTTTGTCGGTTTTGTCTCTGACAGATACTTTAATGCCGAACGCGTACTTTCGGTTTTACACCTGATTGGAGCGGTGCTGCTCTATGGAATGTCACAGGCACCAGATGCGACGCATTTTTATCCCTATGTATTTATTTACTTTATGGCATATATGTCGTCGCTGTCTTTATCTAATGGAATAGCATTCCGTCATATTGAAGATGCGAAGAAAGATTTTCCGGGATTGCGTGTTTGGGGAACGATTGGTTGGATCTGTTCGGGGCTTGTGATCAGTTATTTGTTTCGCTGGGACGCACCCGAATCGATAGCTGAAGGTGCCCTTCACAATACTTTTATTATGGGGGCGATTTGTTCACTGCTATTGGCAGTCTTTAGTCTTGCATTACCAAATACGCCGCCACAAGCCAACATTAAGGGGGAAAAATTTGATTTTGGAAAGGCGATTGGTTTAGATGCGCTAAAGCTTTTAAAGCAGCGGAGTTTTCTAATTTTTTTTGTAACAGCCATTGTCATCTGTATTCCGATTTCGTTTTATTACCAAAATGCTAATCCTTTTTTGGTAAATGTTGGCATTCCCAATCCGACTGCAAAGATGGCCATGGGCCAATTTTCTGAGGCAATTTGTCTGTTGTTGATCCCATTTTTCTTTAGAAGACTTGGGTATAAAAATATGATTCTATTAGGAATCTCCGCCTGGGCGCTTCGATACTTGTTTTTTGCATTCGGTGACGGTCAAGAAAGAGCATTCTTACTTTTATTCGGTATTTTATTGCATGGAATCTGCTATGATTTTATGTTTGTTGTCGGCCAGATCTATACAGATAGAATTGCTGGTGAAAAATATAAGGCTTCTGCACAGGGACTTATCACCATTGCAATGTATGGTGTAGGGATGTTGATCGGTTTTTGGGTTGCTGGTGCTGTATCGGATTATCTCAAAGCGGCCTATTCGTCGCAATTTTGGGAATACCTTTGGTTTATTCCTGCCGGTATTTCTGGGTTTTGTCTTGTGTTATTTGCCGTTTTTTTTAAAGAAGATAAAGCAATAGTGGATCGGGTAGTCAGCTAAAGGATGCGTTCTGTCCGATCAAGACCATACTAGTCCGCATCCTTTAGCTAAATTCAGGGATATTTAAACTATTCGACAATACTTTCCAGTAACTGTTTTTCATGGAGTTCAAAATATTCACCTCTTTTCTCCATCAGTTCAGTGTGCGTACCTTGTTCAACAATTTCGCCTTGATCCATCACAAGAATATGATCTGCATTCTTGATCGTTGAGATGCGGTGCGCGATAAAAATACAAGTCTTGCCTTTCATAATGCGGCTGAGTGAACGGAGAATTGTTTCCTCTGTTTTTGTGTCCACGGCTGAAAGACAGTCGTCAAATATCAATACTTTGGGTTCTTTAATCAGGGCGCGAGCGATAGACACCCGTTGTTTTTGTCCTCCAGAGAGGGTGATACCACGTTCGCCAACAGCAGTTTCAAAACCATCTTCAAAGGCGATAATATTGTCGTATACAGCAGCATCCTTAGCGGCCTGCTCCACTTGTTCCTGTGTAAATTGATCCAGGCCAAAGCCTATGTTATTGGCAATGGTATCCGAAAATAAGAAAACATCTTGTGGGACAAATCCAATTTGTTGGCGCAAGCTTTTGAAATCAAAAGCTTTGATCTCCAGATTGTCGTAATTTATTTTTCCCTTATCGGTGTCATACATCCGGAGAAGTAAGTTGGCTAGGGTTGATTTTCCGGACCCTGTTTTTCCTATAATGGCGAGTGTTTTCCCGATCGGAATTTGAAAGGATATATTTTTAATGGCTTGAATGCCTGTTTCCGGATAAGTAAAGGAAATCTCCTCAACCCGGATTGCACCAGCTAATTCTTTGGTGCCTTTTCCATTTACAATTGGAGATTCCGTCTGAAGAAATTCATTGATGCGTTTTTGCGAGGCTGCGGCACGCTGCACCAGTGAAGTTACCCAAGCCAAGGACATCGCAGGGAAAGTTAATTGATTGACATAGATAATAAACTCCGCTATATTTCCAGCCGTTACAGTGCCTTTGGCAACTTCAATCCCACCAATGTAGATGGTAATTACCGTACTGAGCCCAATAAGCAAAAGAATAAGCGGAAAGAAAACAGCCTGCACTTTGACGAGGTCGAGAGCCGTATTACGATAGATGGTACTTTCCTTCTCAAATTCCTGCATTTTATTTTGTTCTCTGGTATAGGTCTTGATGACGCGGATACCGGCAAATGTTTCCTGCACGAAAGAAGAAAGGTTGGCCAATTGTTTCTGTATTTTTAAGCTACGCTTATTAATAATTTTGTTGACAAACAGAATAATGACCGACAATACTGGTATTGGAGCCAATGCATAGGTTGCCAACCGGCCATTTACGCTGTACATTGCATAAATAACCATGATAGAAAGGACAACAGTGTTAATCGCATACATGATTGCAGGTCCCAGGTAGTTACGTACCTGATTGACATCTTCGGTGGCACGGCTCATCAGATCCCCTGTATTATTCTTTCTAAAGAAACCAAAGTTTAAATCCTGATAGTGGTTATAGATCTCATTTTTGAGATCGTATTCAATATAACGTGACGTTAAGATGATCGTTTGCCGCATAAAGAATAAGAAAATACCCCGTAAAAGCGAAAGAAGGAGCACGACGAAACCAAAAAACAGGAGACTGGTGCCAAATACTTGGTAGATGAGTTCCTGTCTGTCGAAACCATCAAATAGACGGTACAGATAGATATTTTCCTGTACCAAATCAAATGCTTCGCGGATTACCTTTGCGGGCAATACCCCGAAATAGTTGGAGATGATAACAAAAATAACCCCTGGAATCAGTTTCCAGCGGTATTTATAAAAGTACTTATTTAAGTAGGCGAGATCCTTCATATTATGGATACAAAAGTAGAACTAATTCGTCAAAATGTTTTACGATTTAAGTGAATTTACTGTCATTCGGAAATCAAATGTTAAGTCTTGGATAAAAAAAGTTGTTAGGCACAACGAATAATTTTCCTACTTTTGCATCAAGTACCTTAAAAAATTAAAACAAATTAGAGTAGTACATTTTATGTCAACATCTCAAAATTCTATTTTTGAATTGATGAGCCAGTCTGGTCATCAAAACTTATTTTTCTGTAATGATGAATTAGTGGGCTTAAAAGCTATCGTTGCGATCCATGATACCACATTGGGGCCTGCGATAGGAGGGGTTCGTATGTTACCATACGAAAGTACAGAAGAAGCTATTGAGGATGCTTTACGTTTATCCAAGGCCATTACCTATAAGTCTGCCATCACCGGATTGAATCTCGGTGGGGGAAGTGCTGTGATAATCGGTAATAGCCGTTTGGACAAATCTGAGGTTTTATTGCGCCGTTTGGGCCAGTTTATTGAAGGATTGAATGGTAATTTCATTGCTTCTTTGGACGTAGGCACTACCCAACGCGATCTAGAACATATTTATACGGAGACCGACCACGTGGCTGGTTTGCCAAAAGCAATTCACGGTAGTGGCGTTGGCGATCCTTCGATCTTTGCTGCACAAGGTGTTTATTTTGGGATCAAAGCTTGTTTGAAAGAACTCTATGGGTCGGAGAGTGTAGCGGGCAAAAAGGTCATCGTCCATGGCGTAGGTGGAGTCGGTGAGCGTTTGATTGCGATGTTGCGTGAAGAGAATGCACGCGTGTATGTCAGTGATATTACAGAGGAGAAAATGTTGAAAGTAGCGGCTAAGTACAAAGCCGAGCCAATTCCCTACGGTGAAGTATTTGATCACGATTTTGATGTATATGCTCCTTGTGCATTGGGCGGTACAGTAAATCCAGAATCAGCGCAAAAAATGCAATGCAAAATTATTGCTGGTTCGGCAAATAATCAATTGAAAGATGAATTGATCACCAGTTCAATTCTGCATGAGAGAGGTATATTATATGCTCCAGACTATTTGATTAACGCAGGGGCATTAATTGGCTGTTATTCAGAAATTCAAAACTATGGTGTAGACCACACTGAATTTGTGATTAAAAATATTTATAATGCGACAAGAGACGTATTGAAAAAATCAAAAGAAGAAAATATCTCAACTTTTGAAGCGGCCAATCGCATCGCGGAGAAGCGTATCCAAGATATTAAAAAAATCAAGCGATAGTCTTCATTCCCAAAATCGTTCTTACTTATTATTTTATAAAAAAAATCGTTCTTTAAATTACTATGTTAAACAGGAGACACCTGAGGGTAAAAGTAGTGCAAACGCTTTATGCGTACAGTCTTTCGGAAGACAAAGACATCAAAACATTTGAAAAAGCGCTATTAAAAAATGTGGATGAGGTCTATGAGATGTATATGTGGACACTGAATCTATTAGATGAAGTGTCAGATTACGTCTTAATAGATGCAGAGGGTAGGGCCAATAAATTCTTACCAACTGAAAAAGACTTGTCTTTAACGACCAAGTTAAGTACAAACACTTTTATTGAGTCATTGAGACAAAATCCACAATATGGAGAAGGTGTCAAAAAGTATAAGATTTCATGGAATTTTGATCCGGAGATCGTGCGTACCGTGTTTTTGCAATTAAAGGATTCTGAGGCTTATTTAGAATACTTACAACAAGAAGATCGCTCGATCGGTACGGAAAAAGATATTATCAAACATATCTTTAAAAAAATCATCTTGAAATCGCCGGTTATTGAGCAGGTTTTTGAAGAAAAATTCATCAACTGGCAGGTGGATAAAGAAGTGTTGCAAGCACTTATTGCGAAGACATTTAAGAATTTCAGTTCGGAAGATCCGCGTAGAAATAAACTTGCAGAAATTACACAAAATTGGAATGACGATAGCGATTATATCATTGCATTATTGGGTAAAACGATTCGCAATACAAATGAGTATCAAAAGCTTATCTCTGATAAAACAAAGAATTGGGAGTCAGATCGGATTGCTTTGATGGATACCTTATTGATGCGTATGGCGATATGCGAATTGATTAATTTTCCATCAATTCCCGTGAAAGTAACAATAAATGAGTATATTGAAATTTCTAAGGTATTCAGTACATTGAAAAGTAATACATTTATTAATGGTATCTTAGATAAAATATTGAACGATCTGAACCAGCAGGGAAGAATCCAAAAGGCAGGTCGTGGTTTAAGAGATTAACATAAATTCTGATAAATAATTTATACGAATGAAAAACTTTGGCAAATATTCGGTTTTGGCTTTGCTAGCAATGTTTTTCTTTTCTTGTGGAAATGCAAACAAGGGAAAAGAAGAAGGAGCGAGGATAGCAACTGACACCGCCGCTGCAGATAGCCTTTCTAAAGCTGCAGCACAATTGGGGAAAGTAGAATTTGAAGAATCTGCATTTGATTTCGGTCAGGTAAAGGAAGGTGCGCAGGTAAAACATACCTTTGTGCTTAAAAATACAGGTGATGCACCTGTTATTATCTCGAAAGTGACAGCTTCATGTGGATGTACGCAGCCTGAATTTTCAAAAAGCCCTATTTTGCCGGGGGGAACATCTGAGATCCATGTAACTTTCAACAGTGAAGGACAAGTTGGCAAACAACAGAAGATCATTACGATTCAATCGAATGCTTCAAACGGTTTGACAACCGTGCAGCTAAAAGGCGAAGTATTAGCAAAATAACACATTATTAAACGATATAATTACAAATGAACACAGTATTATTACAAGCAGCGGGTGGCAATTTGATGAGTTTTCTACCAATGGTTTTGATTATCGTGGTATTTTATTTCTTCATGATCAGACCGCAAATGAAGAAGCAAAAAGATCACAAAAAATATATTGAAGAACTTGGTGTAAACTCTAAAGTAGTAACGACAGCTGGTATTCACGGCCGTATTGTAGAAGTATCAGATACTACATTCTTGGTTGATGTAGGTTCGGGCGTTAGAATTCGTTTTGACAAATCAGCAATCGCGTTAGATGCTTCTAAAGCTGCTAACAACACAGAGAAGAGCGCTTCATAAGCTTTTTCGAGAGAGAAATGAAGGCCAGTTTTCTAAGAAAACTGGCTTTTTTTATTTTGGTTTATCAACGGAATGTCCATTTTTGTTAAAGCCCCCGCTGAATAAGAGAAAAATACGATATAAATTTTGTCGTTTTTAAAAGTGAAGTGAAGATTAGAACGCTGATTTTTATGCAAATTGATTAAGTTTGTATCATGGCGAATACAGTTCGAATAAATAAGATCCAACGGCGTAAGATAAATATCTTCATACGTTGTGTTGGAATTTCGTTGTTAGCTTGGCTATTATTTTCGATCTCCAACCAATATACTGTATCCGTCAAGGCGGCGATTGAATACGTTAATCTGCCCGAGAAGCGGGCGTTCCACCCGCAGCAGTCTGATACTGTAAAAGTTAAGTTGGAAATGACGGGATGGCAATTTTTATTTTCAAAAGCTGCTTTGGAAACACCTAAAGTTCAGGTCGACCTAAGCTCATTAAAAACCAAAGATTGGATCGTTTTTTCTAATCAGCTGGGATTTATTAATCGGCAATTTCCACATGAACAGCGGGTCGTCTCTGTCAGTCCCGATACCTTGTTTTTTGATTTTTCGAAACAGACACAACGTAAAGTGCCTGTAAATCCCCTTGCTAATATTGCATTTAAACGGGGATACGGATTTATCGCTGAAACCAAAGTTACACCAGCTTATGTGACCATCACCGGGCCTTATGAGGATGTTTCGGCAATTGAATACTGGGAAACCGATACCGTCCGCGGGAAAGACGTGGAGACCGATGTACGAACTGTTGCAAATCTGGCGAGAAACCAAAAAGGGAATATCAATGTTTATCCAACGTCTGTTGAGGTGCTGATGCCAGTAGGTGAATTGACCGAGAAAGTAATCGAATTACCTGTTAAGGTGGAAAATGGACAACGGTATAGTTCGGTCAGGCTTAGTCCAAGTAAAGTTGTTGTCACGGTATTGATGTCCGTAAAAGATTACAATAAGTATACTTCGCGCGATTTTGAGGCGGTGGTAGACCTTTCAGATTGGGAGAAGAATCAGGTACAGTACTTACCCATTTTATTGACCAAAGTTCCTGAATATTGTCAGATAATAAGCATTGTGCCCCAAAATGTAGACTTTTTTGTACGTAAATAACGATATTTTCATGAAGATTGGAATAACAGGCGGAATTGGATCAGGTAAAACATTTATCTGCAAGCTATTTAAAGCCATGGCAGTACCTGTTTATAACGCGGATGAGGAAGCTAAAAAACTGATGAATACCGATATTCGGATTAAAGAACGCTTAATCGCGGAATTTGGAGCGGAGACTTATCCGGACGGGAAGTTGGATCGGGCTTTCTTAGCCCAACGGATATTTTCGGACAGAACGAAGCTCGAACTTGTGAACGGAATTATACACCCTATCGTTATTCAGGAGGCGAAGGAATGGGCAGAACAACAAAAATCCCGTTATACACTCAAGGAGGCCGCCTTACTCTTTGAAAGCGGCTCTTATAAGGATCTTGATTATACTATTCTGGTTACCGCGCCTTTATCCGTACGTGTTCAACGTGTAATGGAGCGCGATAAGGTTACGGAAGGACAGGTCATGGAGCGAATTAATAAGCAACTCTCTGACGAAGAAAAGTTAAAGTTGGCCGACTTTGTCATCGTTAATGATGGCACCACACCATTATTGCCACAAGTGTGGAATCTACATCAAAAATTTTTAAAATAATAGTATGTCTATAATATTGCCTGACTTCTTTGTCAGAAAGCCAGAAGGTTATTACTGCCGTTACGGTGATTTTTTTATCGATGCCAGCAATCCAGTTATGCATAATGTCGTATCTCATGCCCATGGCGATCATGCGAGCTCAGGGCACGACTATGTGTATGCTACCCATGCGACAACTTTGTTTATGAGCCACCGTTATAAACAAAATCGCAAAGACTCCTATCAGGTTAAATTATATAACAGCCCTTTTAAACTCGGTGCCGTCGAGATTACGTTAATACCGGCAGGACATATCCTCGGGTCGGCACAGATTCTAATGGAATATATGGGCGTGCGATATTTGTATACAGGCGATTATAAATTACAGCCCGATGATACCTGTGAACCCATCGAAATGCATCATGCTGATGTATTGATTACCGAAAGTACCTTTGCAAATCCAGCTGTTATCCATCCTGACCCGGCCGAGGAAATCAAAAAATTGGATGGTCACGCCAGCAATATCTTATTGGGTACTTATGTACTGGGGAAGGCGCAGCGAGTTACTGATTTGATCAATAGATACTGTCCGGATAGAAAAGTACTTGTGCATAGTGGAATATTACCGTACCATAGACTGTATGATGCATATGGACTGAAGAAATTAAACTACGAGCCTTATAACAGGAAGGAAATGAAACAGGGCGAACAAAATAAAGTTTATCTGGTTCCCCCAATGACATTTAATAGTTACTTCAGAGCGACCAAAGTATTGCGGGCGTTCGCTTCGGGCTGGAAGCGCCTGCAGGCACAGAATGATATCGAACTCTATATTTCCGATCACGTGGACTGGAACGACATTCTCCAGTATATCAAAATGGTTGATCCTCGGGAAGTATGGACACTCCACGGTGATGGAACGGTTCTGAGAAGTTATTTCAATGATAAAATGATCGTCCGCGACGTCTTTCTGGCACAAGCATAAGTCTGTCAGTGTCGAAGATCTTCTGCAGGGTACACCCATGCCAAGAAAGTGGAGCAACTTATATCTTGGCGTCACTATAACAGCGCCATACAACTGATTTCGATCCATCATTTGAAAACTTCGCTGTATCACCAGCGAAGTTTCTATTTCATATTAACAATCTTGTCAACAACATAGACAGTATTTCCGCGCCAAGGAAGCACTCCATGATATTCTTTGTAACGTAGATCGAAATATTTGCCACTGTTTAGCTCCAATTGTTGAAAAACTGAATCGTCTTCAATAGAAAATTCAAATTGATTGCTGGCTATTCCTCCAGTTTTGATGCTTCCAAATCCTTCTTGGATGAGCTTGCCCTCATATGTCTTAAAAATATTACCCTTCCTTACAGCATAATTAAGATAACCCGACTTGACACCCTCACCGAATACATAATAATATTTCCAGTAGGCATATGAGCCACCCCCGACGAGGATAAAGAGGATCAGGATGAGCAAAAATTTTTTTAATCCGGATTTCTTCTTTTGTTGTTCAGGTAAATTTTCCATTATGTATTTGAATTAAAATGGTTTGAAACAGTTTGTAAAACAATTAGAAATGTATTCTTTCGATACCCTATTGTGTAATTTCATCTAAAGATAAATAATGAACGGCATAAATGCTAGTGGTTTTTATTTAAAGTCAATGAAAAAGGTATTTTGGTGGATGCTAATTCTATTAGTTATTTTCTCCTTGGTGTGTGCTGTTATGCTAATTTTTGTAAATTTGTCTAATGGACTCAGCACGGGTATATCGCAAGATTATTCATTTGGATATGGACGCATTCTATGCATCTGTAGATCAGCGCGACTTCCCCGAATATCGGGGGAAGGCAATCGCTGTCGGCGGATCACCAGATGGGAGAGGGGTGGTTGCGACAGCAAGCTATGAAGCAAGAAAATTTGGTGTCAAATCTGCTATGAGCTCAAGAAAGGCTCTTCAACTGTGCCCTCATATTATCTTCACTTATCCCCGTTTTGATGTTTATCGCCAGGTTTCGTATCAGATCAGGGAGATTTTTCTACGGTATACGGACTTAATTGAACCACTTTCCCTGGATGAAGCATATTTAGATGTTACAGTGGATAAACAGGGAATCGGTTCGGCAATCGATATTGCAAAGGCGATTAAAGGAGCTATAAAGGACGAACTGAACTTAACGGTGTCCGCTGGTGTGTCTGTCAATAAATTTGTAGCGAAAATTGCTTCAGATATGGATAAACCCAATGGTTTGACATTTATTGGTCCTTCTAAAATTGTCAAGTTTATGGAGTCATTGCCCGTAGATAAATTTTTTGGCGTAGGGAAAGTCACTGCAAAGAAAATGCACGAACTGGGGCTGTTTAATGGGCTCGATTTAAAAAAACAGCGTGAAGATGATCTGGTCCGTTGGTTTGGAAAGACAGGTCATTTTTTTTACCGTATTGTCAGAGGTATCGATGACCGTCCAGTTGTTCCTAATCGCAGCAGTAAATCGATTGGTATTGAGGATACTTTTGAGGTGGATGTAGAAGCATTTGAAGAATTAAACAGCATTTTGCATCGACTCTGTAAACAGTTGTGGTTACGTATTGGGAAAAAGGAAGTTTCTGGACGAACGTTAACCTTGAAAGTTAAGTATGCGGATTTTGTGCAGCTGACACGTAGCACAACCATAGAAAGTAGTTTCGACTCCGAAGACAAAATTTACGCCACAGCGCATCGTTTGCTAAACAAGGTTGAGCTGCTAAACAAGGTGCGTCTATTGGGGGTTTCAATATCCAACTTTGTAGAAGAAACTGATTTTCCAAAGGAAGGTATACAGCTAAACCTTTTTGACCATCATCCTTAGTCAATAATCCGCACTATTGTTCGACTTTTGATAAGTTAAAGAATAAACAGCATGTGAATTAAGCTTGTTACAGGCAAAATCATCGTTATTTGTCACAATTCTTTATCTTAGCCCAAATAATAATAAACATATCCAAAAAGTAATGAATACGGTATCAAGAGTACTCTTAGGTGCGTCTATCGTTTTTTTTGTGCACGAGACTGGTGTTGCGCAGAAGAAATTGGATTTTGCGCAGTCCTGGGGGCAAAAGCAATCTTTGACGGTCCGCACCAATCAGTATACTGGCTGGGCAGAGGGAACAGCTTACCTGGAGAATGATGTAAACGATGGTCGTTTGTATCAGGTCGACGTTAAATCAGGCAACAGAAGTATTTATACAATTCCTGCTAAAGAAGGAACGGTTGTCTACATCGATAACAACGATATCTTCCTAAAAAGCAGTGATGGAGCCGTAAAGAAGCTTACCAATTCGCCTGACATTGCCGAACAAAACCCCACGTTGTCACCAGATGGTAAATATGTGGCTTTCACGCGCAAAAGTAATTTATACAGCGTGGATGTGGTATCCGGAGAAGAGATGCAATATACACATGATGGTACTGACGTCATTTACAATGGTTGGTCATCTTGGGTGTATTACGAGGAGATTCTTGGGCGTCCGACAAAGTACAAAGCTTTTTGGTGGTCTCCAGATAGTCGTAAGATAGCATTTATGCGATTCGATGATACAAAGGTTCCGATGTTTCCTATTTATTCGTCGAAGGGTCAGCATGGTTATCTCGAGGAAACAAGATACCCTAAAGCGGGTGACCCGAATCCAGAAGTCAAAGTCGGTATAGTTCATCTTGCTGGGGGCAAAGTTACATGGGCTGATTTTAACGAAAAAGACGATCAGTATTTCGGTCAGCCTTATTGGGCCTTTGATAGTAAAAATCTAATGGTACAGTGGATGAACCGGGATCAGAACAATTTAAAGTTTTATCAGGTCGATCCGAACTCTGGTTTAAAAAAAGAAATCTATGATGAGCGTCAGTCTTCATGGATCAATTTGGATCACGATGAGCGTATAACTTATCTTGCTGATAATAAATATTATATCTTAAAATCGGACAAGTCAGGTTGGGCCCACTATTACCTCTATAAATTGGACGGTACTTTGGTAAATCCCATTACCTCTGGTGAATGGCAGGTGACCGAATTGAAGCGGATCGATGAAAAAAACAAGGTGATCTATTTTACTGCACGTAAAGAAAACTCAGCGCGGTTTGATCTTTACCGTGTGGATTATTCGGGTAAAAATCTCAAACGTCTGACTTTTGGTGAGTACTCACACGATGTTAATGTATCGCCCAATGGCCAGTATTTTATTACTAAATATTCTAATGTAAGTACACCAGATAGATTTGCACTGTTGGATAATCGGGGTAAGGTCGTTAGGCAATTGGCGGATAGCAAAGCAGCAGATTTTGCTTCCTATACGTACGGTAAAACCGAATATTTACATATTAAATCGGATGACGGATTGTTCAATCTTCCCCTGACAATAACTTATCCGACAGATTTTGATCAATCGAAAGTTTATCCGGTTGTTTTCAGTATCTACGGTGGACCGGATGCTGGGACAGTAAAAGATACCTGGAAAGGGACAAACAACCAGTATTGGGCTAATGAAGGAGTTATTCAAGTCTCCGCAGATCACCGTGCTTCGGGGCATTTTGGCAAAAAAGGTGTTGCCTATATGCACCGTAATCTTGGTCATTGGGAGATTATTGATTATTCAACCATCGTTAAATGGTTGAAATCACAACCATGGGTGGCTAAAAACAAGGTGCTTATCACAGGCCATAGCTATGGTGGATACATGACCTGTTTAGCGATGACAAAAGCCGCTGATGTATTTGATTTCGGTATTGCAGGTGCGCCTGTAACGTCATGGGATCTCTATGATAGTCATTACACAGAACGATGGATGGATACACCGCAGGACAATCCGGATGGATATAAGGCCGGATCTGTATTGACTTATGCTAATCATTATAAAGGTGTGTTGCGTATTATGCATGGCGATATGGACGACAATGTACATCTGCAGAATACAATCCAGCTCGTCGATAAATTGACTGATCGAAATGTTCCTTTCGAATTGATGATTTATCCTGGAAGCCGGCATGGATTTGACCGATCGAAAAGCAAATATGATTTTAACGAACGTGCGCGTTTTTACTATCAATATTTACTGGAAAAGCCGCTTCCAAAAGAGTTTAAATAAGCCTAACTAAGGTGAAAATATAGCTTCCCCTGTCACTTCGATAGGGGATTTTTATTTTACGGAGTATTTTCATTTATTCACGCTGCCAAATATTCTCCATCGGGTTCTTCTTTATGTTAAATATGAGAAAAAAAGTGATTTTTCTGTGTGTGTAAATTGTTGAAAATTAAAAAATATGGCATCTTTGTAGAAGTTTATTCAAAGATAAAATGATTCAATTCCTAAAGGAAAGTACTTTTGCCGTTAATGAGGTTTTTAATAAGTCATTGGAGTTGCTGAAAAAGCATTATTTTTCGGTTGCTGGGCTTTGTTTTCTGTTATTTGTGACTTCTGGACTCTCCAATTATCTTGCAACATCGATTAGTGATTTCAATGTAGTGTTGAGTGGTTTTATGGCGTTTTTTTTCATGGTAATGTATTTCGGATTGAATATGACTTTGTTTAAGTATATTTTGAGTCTGATAGATGGAAATCATGATAAGAAACTGATTCAATGTATCCCAAGTTCAAAGGAACTCGTTTACTTTTTCGGAGCTATGCTCAGTATCATGGTGCTTTCAATAATGCTCTTACTGCTGTTGGGGGCAGTTTCTTTACCCTTTCTTTATTTGTTTGAAAACGGTGAAAATCGTGTGGAGCTGATGAGCAATTTTACGATGTTTGTCGTTTTTGTGGCAGCCATATTGACCTTTCTCCTGATTATAAGAGTGGCATTTTATCCATTCTTTATTATTGATAAACACGCGGGTACTTTCAAATCTTTGCGTTTTAGTTTTGCACTGACAAAGGGTAACGTGTTTAAACTGTTGTTGATTTTGGCTGTGTTTGCTTTCTTTCAGTTGCTACAGATGTATTTTAATTTTTTAGAATATTACATAATTTTTATTATTTTGAACCTCGTGAGTTCTTTTTTGGTTGTACCTTTAGCTTGCATTGTCGTTTCGGTAGCTTATCGTTCAATGATGGCAGATTATCATGGTGGAGAGGATCCAAAGATTTTAAAAAATATATTTTAATTAATAGCAAAGGTTTTGAGTAAAAAAGGAATTGCCATTTTAGGGGCAACGGGAAGTATAGGCACACAAGCCTTGGATGTTATAAGAGCCTTTCCTAATCAATTTGAAGCAGTCGTTTTGACATGTGGTAGCAACGCATCATTGTTAATTCAGCAGGCTTTGGAGTTTAAGCCTAAAGCAGTTGTTGTAACGGATTCCCTTCAATATAGTTATGTTCAGGACGCCCTAAAAGGGCATAATATCGCTGTTCTTTTAGGTGAATTGGGGTTGGTTGAAGTGGTTCAATATGAAGATGTTGATGTTGTCTTGAATGCGATTGTTGGGTCTGCCGGATTAAAGCCTACTGTGAAAGCGATTCAATCCAAAAAGGATATCGCTTTGGCTAACAAGGAAACACTGGTTGTCGCTGGCGAGCTGATTATGGCTTTGGTGCATGAATATGGCGTTCGAATGCTGCCTGTGGATTCAGAGCATTCGGCAATTTTTCAGTGTTTGACCGGAGAGGAGCATAATCCGATAGAGAAAATCTACATTACCGCTTCTGGCGGGCCTTTTAGAGGTAAAAGTAGAGCAGAGCTTCAATGTGTTACCAAGGCTCAAGCATTGAAGCATCCCAATTGGTCTATGGGAGCCAAAATCACGATTGATTCCGCTTCTTTGATGAATAAAGGCTTAGAAGTCATTGAAGCAAAATGGCTTTTCAATCTGTCGATAGATCAAGTTGATGTCATTGTACATCCTCAATCCATTGTGCATTCCCTGGTTCAGTTTCAAGACGGTTCTATGAAAGCGCAAATGGGGGTACCTGATATGAAATTGCCGATCCAATATGCGTTGACATATCCAGGACGTTTCGAAAATAATTTTGAGCGTTTTAATTTCATGGACTATCCAACGCTCAGTTTCGAAAAAGCAGATATGGAAACCTTCAGAAATCTGGCTCTTGCTTATGAAAGTTTGCGGGCCGGTGGCAATAGAAGCTGCGTATTGAATGCCGCCAATGAAGTCGTTGTAGATGCGTTCTTGAAAGATCGAGTTGGTTTTCTGGAGATGAGTGATGTTATTGAACAGACATTGGATCAAGTACAATTTATTGCTACACCGACGTTGGATGATTATCTGGAAACCGATCGTGTAGCAAGATTAATAACAAAGGAAATAATCAAAGATTAAATTTAAAAAGCATACATGGGTGTTTTAATTATGGTCGGACAAGTGATTCTAGGCTTGTCAATTTTAATTGTTCTACATGAGTTAGGACATTTTTTAGCAGCGCGTGCATTTGGTATCAAGGTAGAAAAGTTTTATTTGTTCTTTGATGCTTGGGGAGTGAAATTGTTTAAATTCAATTATAAAGGATGTGAATATGGTATTGGCTGGTTACCATTAGGCGGTTATGTCAAAATTGCTGGGATGATCGATGAGTCGATGGATACAGAGCAATTGAAGGGTGAACCACAGCCTTGGGAATTTCGATCAAAACCAGCTTGGCAACGTTTGATTGTTATGTTGGGCGGTATTATTGTCAATATTGTGGTCGGTGTTGTTGTTTTTTGGATGCTGACTTTTAAAATGGGCAATACGGATATCAAAATGAACCAGCTTGTAAACGGTATTGTGCCGGGCTCTATTGGTGAATCTATTGGTTTGAAAGCCGGTGATAAGGTGGTCGCAATTGATGGTCACCGCGTAGAGAACTACTCGGAATTGATCAGTTCCAAAGTCTTGATGGGCGGAGTTACACTCGCCGTCGAACGTGGTGGTGTGACTGAAGATGTCAAAGTTCCAGCCGATTTATTAAATACACTTTCTGACAAAAAAGGAGAGAAGTTTATTGAACCACGTGTTAGAACAACAAGTGTTGCTGAAGTTGCTCCAGGATCGGTGGCTAGTAAAATGGGGTTTGTGAAAGGCGACAGCATTATCGCTGTAAATGGTACGCAGGTTCCCTTCTTTGACCAATTTAAGACACAAATAAAAGCGAATATAAATAAAACTGTTGCTATTAAAGTACTGCGTAATGGAGAGGAAGTTTCACTGCAAGGAAATGTTCCTGCTGATGCTATGCTGGGAATAGGCATTAACCGTGATTATTCCATCAAGTCTTTTACAACACAATATACTTTGACAGAGGCATTCCCAATTGGTGCAAAGAAGGCTTTTACAGTGATTACCGATAATGCCAAAGGATTTGGCAAAATTTTCAAAGGTGAAGTGCGTGCTGATAAAGCCTTATCGGGTCCCATTGGTATCGCAACTTTGTTTGGTACGGAGGTAGATTGGATCCGTTTTTGGTCTTTGGTAGGTATGTTATCGATGGCATTGGCATTTATGAACCTATTGCCTATTCCAGCGCTGGATGGTGGGCACGTATTATTCTTATTGATTGAAATGATACAAGGTAAGCCATTGAGCGAGAAATTCCTGGAAAAAGCGCAGATGGTTGGTTTCTTTATTCTTTTGGCTTTAATGGTCTTTATATTCGGAAATGATATTTTTAAGCTCTTTAAATAACTCAATCGATCGCCAGCCGATGCTGACGGCATGTATATCATAAAGTAAAGGGGGGCTAAATTCAAAGTCCCCTTTACTTTATGATATCGGTACGCTTACAGGAAAAGGCTTCGCGTTGTATAATTATCCGCTAGCTGCATTAGCCCCTCATATGTTTTCATTGATTGTATTACAGCCTTTAGGATGAAGATTTTTACAACAATAAATTCTCTATTTATATTGCATTTGAAAAACAATTTTTCTAAGTTTGGTCATGGATGGAAGAAATAGAGCAGATGTAAAGCCTGGTATGTTGGTGAATATCATCTTAAAAAAAGATCAACGTACTGGAAATCTTACAGAGGGGATTGTGAAGGACTTGTTGACCTCATCCTCTTATCATTCGAGAGGAATTAAAGTGAGATTGACGGACGGCCAAATAGGAAGAGTGGCCAAAATTATTGAAGATGACTTTTAGCAGGTGTTCTACTGATCTTCCGCTCTTTTTTATTTAATCTTTCCTCATACTATTTATACGGAAAGATCTGCTACCTATGGTGTTCTTTTTGAATAAATCACATGTAAAGATTGTTGAATTACTAATAGTAGATATTTTGACATAAAACTGCATAATGACATTATTATTACTAAATTTTTCTGTATTTTTTATTTTATTACATATTTATATAATATTGTTTTTATAATTACTAAATGACGGTTTTTTCAAATGGATATCAAAAGTAAATGTACGATTGTCTATGCTGATGATGCATTGATTCATCATATACTGATGCGCGCAATGACTCAATCTCATTTATTGAATTTGGTTTATTGTGCTTCTAATGGGATGGACTTAATTGACTACCTCCATGACAACGGACATGAACTTCCTCAGATATGTATACTGGATCTACATATGCCCGTGCTAAACGGAATAGAAACGGCAAAAATAATGAAAGAAAAGTTTCCCTCCGTCAGAATATTCGGTCTGACATCGAGCAGTGATGAAAATGAACGGATGAAAATGCGGGACGCTGGGGCAGAAGAGATTTTTTCAAAGGAGCAGATGCCTTTATTAATGAAACAACTTGCTTCTTGAATATAAAAAGCTACAAAAAAAAAAGCCTAACATCTGTTAGGCTTTTTCTTTGGTTTCTAAAGCATCCTTGAATTTTAGCAGTCTAATCCAGGACGGACATTTACTTAAGTCTTTTTTCCATAAGCTTACATGGATGAAGCTTGTGCTTAAGAAGCGTTTCACGTCGAAGACTTGCATGTCCTGCTGTATTTCCAGCTTATCAGGAAGGTCTTTGGATTTAAAATATTGTTGTAATTCCTCTGGAGTCATACGACAAAAGTAAAGTTTTAAATCTTTATCTCCAACCTCCGCCAAGTGCGCGGTAAAGATCTACAAATGCATCTAAATGCTGCTGTCTTAACTCCACAAGGTCAAGGTCACTGTTTAATGCATTGCTTTGCGCAGTAATGACCTCTAAATAAGTGGCATATCCGCTTTTGAAGAGTAGATTCGCATTTTTTACCGCAAGTTGCGCATTATCCACTCTTTCTTTTACCAGAGATAATTGTTCACGTTGTTTGTCTACTGTAACAACTGCATTAGAGACTTCGGCTACTGCCTCCACAACCTTTTGCTGCAACTGAATTTCAGCCTTATCTCGTTCCAATTTGGCTACTTCATATTGTGTTTTTAATGTTCTGTTTTTGAAAATAGGAGTGGTTAGATTTCCAGTTATTCCGCCGAGTAATGCTCCAGGAATATTGAACCAATTTTTTGGAAGCATGCTATTAACCCCTAATACGCCACCGATAGTTAAGGATGGATAACGCATGGCCTGTTGGATATTAACGTTGGCATTGGCAGCCATCAATTGGAGCTCAGATGATCGGATGTCAGGTCTATTGCGAAGAATCTCTAATGGAGAACCGAGGGAGATATCTTTGCTCTCGGCGAAGAGGTGCTCGTAAGAGGTGCCTCTATTGATATTGTCGGGCAATTTTCCGGTTAGTGTCTGAAGGGCATTTTCCTGAATGACAATTTCCTTTTCCAGTTCAGGTACAAGGGACGCAGCCAAGAGACGCTGCGATTGTGTTTGTTGGATCGCCAAAGCGGTGATTTCACCAGCTTCATATTGTAACCTGATCATGCGGAGCGTACTATCGTTTAATTGGACGTTACGTTTAGCGACTTCTATTTTAGCATCAAGCATCAGAAGATTGAAATAGCCTTTTGCTACCGAAGTTATAATGGAGGTCTGTACAGCGTTTTTTGCTTCCTCGGTATCCAAATATTCGGCCAATAGTTGCTCTTGTTTGCTTCCTATCTTCTTCCAGATATCTATTTCCCAGCTAAAGTTAATGTCTGAGCCAAACATTGACTGATAGACGAACATATTTTGAGGTGCTTTTTCACCTTTTTGATCATAGTATTTGGTCAGTGGGCCGCTGCCAAAATCCTGCGATCGCCAAGTCCGGTTTCCATTGGCAATGGTTGCATTTACACTCGGTAAGTAATTAGCCTTATTTTGCGCTAATAGCCGGTTTGAAATCTGCAGGTTGAGCAAGGCTGTCCTCATCTCAAAATTGTTTGATAATGCAGAATCAATTAATAACTTCAACGTCGGATCGTGGAAGAAAGATTTCCAATGAATTAGTCCCATACTGGAGGTGTCTCCGAAGAGGTCTAGTGTGTCGCCACGAAAATTTTCAGGAAGTTTTACTTTGGGCTGCACATAATCTTTTCCTACTTTACAGGCGTTCATCATTCCTAATAGGCCTATGATTATACCGATTCCCGAAATATATTTTTTTATGTTTTTCATTATTCTTCCTCTTGTTTAGCTAGTTTATCATGTAGTTTTTCATCCAAGCTTTTAAATACG
The DNA here is from genome assembly GCF_002325125.1 of Sphingobacterium sp. UBA1498. Classification (NCBI taxonomy): domain Bacteria; kingdom Pseudomonadati; phylum Bacteroidota; class Sphingobacteriia; order Sphingobacteriales; family Sphingobacteriaceae; genus Sphingobacterium; species Sphingobacterium sp. UBA1498. Next base: position 232,612 of record NZ_DCRG01000001.1, on the reverse strand, counting down.
ACAAATAATACCGGGATGATGAAGATACCAAACGCTACGCCAAAGAGCATACCGCCGGCGGCGCTGAAACTGATGGAGTGATTGCCGATAGCTGATGGCCCTACCGTCCACATTAGTGGTACTAGACCGGCTACAAATGCCAAACTGGTCATCAAGATAGGCCTTAATCTAAGCTTGGATCCATTGATGGCTGCTTCGACGATACTCTTACCATTTTTACGCTCCTGGACGGCGAATTCTACAATCAGAATTGCGTTTTTGGCCAAAAGACCAATAAGCATGATGAGCCCTACCTGAACATAAATGTTGTTTTGGAGTCCCACCAGGTTGATGACAGCGAAGACGCCGATCAGTCCCACTGGTATTGACAATAGTACTGCCCACGGAAGGATATAGCTTTCATATTGAGCCGAAAGCAGGAAGTATACAAAAAGAATACTAAGTGCAAAAATCAGCGCGGTCTGTGAGCCAGATTGGCTCTCCTCGTAGCTCATGCCCGTCCATTCAAATCCATAATTCCCAGGAAGGTTGCTATCGGCCATTTTTTGGATAGCCTGCATAGCGTCATCTGTACTGTAACCGTCGGCAGTAGTGATATTCACAGCGATAGCGTTGTACAGATTATAACGGGTTATTGTTTCGGGTCCTACTGTCTTTTCTAAGGTCAGGAGTGTATTTATAGGAACCATTTCACCTTTGCTATTCCGTACAAAAATTGAATTGAAGGATTCGGGATCTTTACGGAAATCAAAATCCGATTGGACATAAACGCGATACTGGCGGCCAAATCGATTGAAATCACTCGCTTGTACGCGTGCAAAGTAAGATCTGATGGTGGACATTAGATCTTTGATATCGACCCCTAGGGATTTTGCTTTCACAGCATCAATATTGACTTCATACTGCGGGAAGTTGGATTTGAAGCTTGTGTAGGCGCTTCGTATCTCTGGTAAAGTATTGAGCTGGTTTATAAATGTGTCGGCGATAGTATTAAAGTCTCTGATATCGCCACCCATCCGATCCTGAAGAACCATTTCAATTCCGGCAAAGTCTCCAAAACCCTGCACAGTAGGGCGAGGGAATACCGTAAACGTGGCTTCATTAATTTGGGATAGATCTTTTCTGATGGTATCCATAAAGGCATTGATATTCTGGATATGCTCACGCTTAGCGTGGGGTTTTAGGGTAATGTAACCAGCGGCAAATGCCGGACTTGAACTGCCATCTAGGGCATTAAAACCTGAAACTGTCGTCATTCCATTGATATCCTCTCTTTTCTTTAAAATACTATCGGCACGATGAAGTACTTCCGTTGTCCGGCTCAATGACGCACCAGGAGGGAGGGCAATATTGTACGTGATAAAACCATCGTCCTCGGTCGGAATAAAACTTTTAGGGGTTTTGATCATAAAAAATGCGCCGAGTGCCGTAATCAAAATTAAACCTGTCCAGGCTATTTTCTTGTTCTTGATGAGAACTGTTACTACGGCAACATATCGTAGAGTAAGTCGATCAAAAGAGGTGTTGAACGCCTTGAAGAACCGGTTTTTAAACTGATTTATCTTGCTGGTTTTTTGATCGTTGTGATGTTGTGGCGTTTTAAGTAAGAGTGCACATAGTGCAGGGCTTAAAGTCAATGCATTGAGTGCTGAAATCAGAATTGCCGTTGCCAGTGTGTAAGCAAACTGTCGATAAAAGATTCCAGCCGGCCCTTCCATAAATCCAACGGGCAAAAATACGGCGGCCATGACCATAGTTATTGACAGAATGGCGCCTGTAATTTCGGACATCGTCGACAATGTCGCCGCTCGGGCTTTTAATCCTGTACTGTGCATTTTCTCGTGGATCGCCTCAACGACAACGATCGCATCATCCACCACAATTCCAATGGCTAATACCAAGGCAAACATGGTTAGGACATTCAGTGAAAATCCAAAAAGTTGCAGGAAAAAGAACGTTCCTACCAGCGATACCGGGATTGCAATGGCTGGAATTAAGGTAGACCTAAAATCTTGTAAGAAAATAAATACAATAACAAATACGAGGATAAAGGCTTCGAAAAGTGTGTGTTCGACTTGGTTGATCGATTCGTCGATCTGGTCCCTTACCGAGTACGTCACTTCGTAGTGTATGCCTTTTGGAAATGTTTTTGATTGTTCTTCGAGTACTTTTCTAACGGCAATATCAATATCATGAGCGTTAGAACCACTGGTCTGTGTTAGATTGAGGGTTAGGCCCGGATGTCCATTTACCTTATTATCGCTACTTAGATTGGTCGCTCCAAATTCTATTCTTGCGACATCCTTTAGATAGAGCACTGATCCATCTTCGTTGGTTTTAATCACAATATTTTGGAATTCCTCCGGTGTGGTGAAGCGCCCCTTATGGCGGATCACAGTCTCAAAAGCTTCGTCTGAAGTCTCTCCAAATTTACCAGGGGCGATCTCAAAGTTCTGATCTTTTATCGCGTCAGTGACATCCTGTGGAACCAAGTTGTAAAGGGCGAGCTTTTCGGGGTTTAACCAGAGTCTCATGGCATAATCCCTAGCCCCTAAGCGGGACACTTGAGCTACCCCATCTACACGCAGTAACGGCCGCATCAGGTTAATCTGTGCAAAGGCCTGTAGAAAAGTTTCGTCATAGGCGCTGTCTTGATGATCGGAGTATAAGTTGATGGTCATAATGACACCGGTTTGCCTTGGCATGACGGTGATACCCGCTTCATTTACTTCCGCGGGAATGGAGCTAATGGCTTTGGAAATCCGAGTCTGTACGTTAACGGAGGCAATGTCTGGATTGGTACCTGTCTTGAAATAAACAGAAACACTCCCAGACCCTGAGTTGGAAGCAGAGGATTTGATGTAAGTCATATCCTCTACACCATTGATGGCTTCTTCGATAGGTAATAAAACACTTTTTGCCACTGTTTCAGCATTCGCTCCAGGATAACTGAGTGAAACAAGCACACTGGGTGGTGCGATTTCTGGAAAGCGCGAGACAGGCAGCAATTTTAGGCCTACTAGACCTAAAATAACCAAGATAATGGAAACCACCGTGGCCAATACGGGCCTATTTATAAATGTTTTAAGCATATATATAGAATTTTAAACATGCTACTTTCAGTGCGCAGTATCACTGGCACAAGTAGCATGCAAAAATGATCAATAATTATTTCTGTAAAATTGGGGTTACAGGTGAACCGTCGGTCAATTTGTCAAAGCCGCTAGTAATAACACGGTCGTTTTCGTTTAAACCTGAATAGACGATATAGTTGTTTTTACTTTTGCCCGAAAGCTGTATATTTCGTTTCTGTGCCTTATTGTTTTGGTCCAATATATAGACAAAGGTTTTATCTTGCAATTCGTTTACAGCAATCTGAGGGATTTGAAGAACACCTTTCTTAATCTCAGCGATTTTAAGCGTACCGCTGCTTCCAGATCGGAGAATGTTATCATGATTTTGAAAGGTAGCGCGTAAGGAGATTGCTCCCGTGGTACGGTTGATTTGGCCATTGACCGCATCAACTATACCCTTTTTCGCATATTCTTCACCATCTGCGAGAACTAAAGTCACCTCGGGAAATACAAGTTTTTGATTCTGGTTGTATTTCTTACCTTCTAAGCTATCTTTTTTTGCCTGAGCTTTTGAAAAATACAGAAAATCAGATTCATTCATGGAAAAATAAACATACACTTCCTGAATATCGGAAAGATAGGTGAGGGGTTCTTTATCTCCCTTCGATACCAAATTCCCAATACGCTTTGGGATCCGGCCAATGTAACCGCTTACCGGTGCTGTGATAACGGTAAAATCCTTACTGATCTGAGCCGAGCGCACGGCCGCGATAGCTTGGTCGAGTGTTGCCTTGGCAACTTGATAATCTGACTTGGCAGAAGAAAGTCTGACGTCGGAAATAACATCATTTTGAACAAGCGGTTTCAATCGGTCTACTTCAAGTTGTGCATTTTTAAGTTTGGCTTTAGCGACCTGTTCTGTAGCGATCATGTTATTCAGGTTTTCCTGATAGGTGGAAGGATCAACTTTAAATAGCTTTTGACCTTTTTGTACAAAAGAACCTTCATCAACATAAATTTCCTGAAGTAATCCCTCTACCTGGGGGCGAACTTCTACATTAACCTTACCTTCGATTGTCCCCAAATAATCCTTGATGGTAATTGCATCTGATTTCTTTACGGTATAAACTGGTAAGGCGACGCTTTTTTCTTTGCTTTTATTTTCTTTTGAAGAACTTGAAGAACAACTTACCTGAGTGGCTAAGGCTGAACAAATCAATAGAGATACGTTGAAAATAGATAATGTTTTTTTCTTCACAATGATTGATTAATTTTTATGATATATGTGTGTGTAATATGAATATTACAATATAAACGTCAAATAGTTTAATTATTGTGAAGATTAACATTTGTTAACATCTCAAATTGGAGTTAATAATTGTTCAATTATTAATCAATATTAATGATTAATAGTTTCAGGTACTTGATAATGAATTTTTTAGGGGAAGGAATACATCATATTTTCCCCCGTAGGAAAATATGATGTTATTGAGATGGAAACCTAAAATTTAAGGTGCTTTACGGTCAGCCCGTTATTAATAAGTTGTTTTAAGGCATCAATTCCTATGCTAATATGCGCTTCTACATATTTCGCCGTAACGGTTACGTCACTGACAGATGTTTTGACTCCTTCCGGAACCATTGGTTGATCCGAAACGAGCAGTAAAGCACCGGTAGGAATTTTGTTGGCAAAACCGACACTGAATATCGTTGCTGTTTCCATATCAACGCACATAGCACGGATTGATTTCAAATATTTTTTAAAGGCTTTATCATGTTCCCAAACTCTTCGATTGGTGGTGTATACCGTTCCTGTCCAGTAATCCCGTTGATGATCCCTTATTGTAGTTGATATAGCCTTTTGCATAGCGAAGGCAGGTAGGGAGGGCACTTCGGGTGGAAAATAATCATTCGATGTTCCTTCGCCACGGATAGCAGCAATGGGTAAAATCAATTCACCCACAGGAATCTTTTTCTTGATCCCACCGGTTTTACCCAGAAATAGTACTGCTTTTGGCGCAATGGCTGATAATAGATCCATAATGGTTGCGGCCATAGGGCTTCCCATACCGAAGTTGATGATGGTAATTCCGCCAGCGGTGACCGACTGCATTGGTTTATCTTCGCCATAGATGGGTGCATTATCATGCATTTCAGAAAACAGCTGTATATATTTTGAAAAGTTTGTCAAAAGGATGTATTCTCCAAACTCTTCTAAAGGTCTTCCTGTATACCTGGGAAGCCAATTGTTTACAATTTCTTCTTTACTTTTTAAACCTGGTGTTATCGGACTATTTACGGTACTTTTGGCACTTTTCTTTTTTGTCATAGTCATTAAATTTAGTTTCTCGAATCTCTTATATTCCTATAAACATTCCATTATGGGTATGTTGTTATTGTAATATAAGATTTTTAATTGTTTAAAAAAAAATCCCGTTCAGCTGAACGGGATTTTTTTAAGCGACTTTAAGCTTTTTCAAATCGGACTTCTCGAATTTTTTCTTCGCGTAGTCCAGGGTGATTTCCAAAGCTTTCTGTCCCGTCTGCTCTTTTGTTGATGGAATCTCAAACATCGCGTCCAACATAATGGCTTCACAGATACTGCGTAAACCCCTAGCTCCGAGTTTGAATTCATCCGCTTTATCGACAATAAAGGTATAAACATCAGGATCAAATTTTAGTTCGATACCTTCATATTCAAACAACTTCTTATATTGTTTGACCAATGCATTTTTAGGTTCAGTCAAGATACTCAGTAAAGTTTCTTTATCCAACGGATTTAGATAAGTCAATACTGGCAGACGCCCTATTAGCTCTGGAATCAAACCAAAGTTCTTTAAGTCTTGAGGAGTAATATATTTGTATAAGTTATTCAAATCGATTTCCTCTTCGTCTTCATTCATTTTATAACCTACAGTCTGTGTACGTAAACGGTTTGCAATTTTCTTTTGAATACCATCAAATGCACCGCCACAGATAAAGAGTATATTACTAGTATTTACCGCGATCATTTTTTGATCAGGGTGCTTACGGCCGCCCTGAGGTGGAACGTTAACCACTGTACCTTCGAGAATCTTCAACAAAGCCTGTTGAACACCTTCACCTGATACATCTCTCGTAATCGAAGGATTATCACTTTTACGTGCAATTTTATCTATTTCATCGATATAGATGATTCCGCGCTCTGCCGAAGCTACATCATAATCTGCTGCTTGAAGTAAGCGTGTCAAAATACTTTCTACATCCTCGCCAACATAACCTGCCTCTGTCAGTACAGTCGCATCTACAATACAGAATGGTACGTTTAATATCTTCGCAACTGTCTTTGCTAACAATGTCTTACCAGTACCTGTTTCTCCCACGATAATTAGATTCGATTTTTCGATCTCAATTTCGTCTTTATCCACTTTCTGATTTAACCGTTTATAGTGATTATAAACTGCTACCGAAATTACTTTTTTTGCATCATCCTGACCGATCACATATTGATCCAAGTGAGTTTTGATCTCAAAAGGTCGGATCAACTTTAAAGCAGTCTGTAATGTTTTGCTTTTTCGTTGTTTTAATTCTTCTGCTAAGATTTCGCCCGCCTGCTGGATGCATCTATCACAGATATGTGCACCGTTGCCCGCAATGAGCATCTGAGCCTCATTTTTGCTTATCCCACAAAACGAACAATGAATGTCTCTATCGTTATTCTTTGCCATTGTTATTTAATATTCTCCTTCTTAGGAAGTAAAATCTCATCAATCATACCGAATTCTTTCGCCTCATTGGCTTTCATCCAGTAATCGCGGTCAGAAGATTTTTCTACCCATTCGTAAGTTTGTCCAGAATGATCTGAAATAATGGTGTATAATTCTTCTTTCAATTTCATCATTTCACGTAAGTTGATTTCCATATCCGCTGCGACGCCCTGAGCACCACCAGATGGTTGATGAATCATTACGCGTGAATGACGTAACGCTGCACGTTTCCCTTTCGCACCAGCAACCAAAAGCACAGCTCCCATAGAAGCAGCAATACCTGTACAGATTGTTGCTACATCTGGAGTAATATATTGCATAGTATCATAAATCCCTAATCCAGCATATACACTCCCACCTGGAGAATTAATGTAGATTTGGATATCACGTTGTGCATCGGTAGACTGTAAAAACAAAAGTTGTGCCTGAATAATGTTGGCAACCTGATCATCAATACCGCTACCTAAAAATATGATGCGATCCATCATCAAACGTGAGAATACATCCATCTGTGCAACGTTCAATTGACGTTCTTCAACAATGTAAGGTGTAAGATTTGTAGGAATGCTTGTCTCTGTGCGAGCAATGAAGCTGTCAACGTACTGACTTCCAATGCGGTGATGCTTTACTGCATATTTTCTGAATTCGTTTTTATCTATATTCATCTTTTTATTTTTTTCTGTTCTGTAGGACTAATATAAAACTATATTTTATAAATCAAATAAATTGAAAAGATGTTTTACATCTACTTTACATTTTTTTTATTAGCTCCACTCACCGCCAGGCGATAAGGTAAAGACTAGCTTATTTTTTATGTGTTTCATGCATAGCTCCTTAGCCAATTTCATTGTAGCTGGGGAGGTCTTCTAAAAATTCATAGGACTCAGTCTTAAAATTAATTTTACAATAGTAATGATTTATGCCATTGCTCACTACTAAGTAGGGGATGCGATGAACGGTGTTATAATTTGCGATTTGCTCAAATACTTGTTGGGTAATTTTTATGTGTGGTGCCTTAAATTCCGCCAAAACGACCTTATGTCCATTGCTGTTGTATATTAACAGATCACTTCGTTTCTGAAGGTTATTTAGTTTTAATCCGCCTTCGATATTCATCAGTGATTTTGGGTAATTTTTACTGATGGACAAATAGTTTATCCAATGCTGTCTAACCCACTCTTCGGGAGTTAACACCAGATCCTTTTTTCTGAGCTCATCAAAGATATAAATCGCATTGTTCTTTTTGGATATTTTAGCTTTAAACGGAGGCAAGTTCAGTGGAGTAGGTGAAAACATGAACAAATATACTAAAATTTCGGCAATACTTATAAATTGCCTCGGTCGGAAATATGCTGTTTTCTTTATGAACTTGCTGTCTCTAGGGGAAAGAAATAAATGTACCACGATAGTTCGGTCGCTGCATCTTCCCGGTTTTAAACCAGTCGTTTACCGCTACGCTAAGGAGTGAACAACGATATAAAAGCATAACTTTTTGAAGTTCCGGGTTGATTTGCCATTAAAATTGTAATTTTGCTTCTCATATATGCCCGTGGTTGAATATTTTGAAGACTTTATTGAAGATGCATAAGCGCACGTTAAGAGTTGTCGAAAATATATCTCAAATTTGCATGGGGCAGTACGAAAAGTGTTTATTGGGGCCGAAGAAAACAAAAAATATCGATAGTTTTTACATATGAACATACATCCGATCTTATCCGATATCAAAAACAGAGTTTTTAAACCCGTATATCTATTGCAGGGGGAGGAAAGCTATTTTATCGATACCATTGCTGATGCGCTTGAAGCGACGGTATTGACCGACGCACAAAAGGGGTTTGACCAATCCATTTTTTATGGAAAGGATGTTGATATGTCTACAATAGTCAATTCGGCTAAACGATATCCAATGATGAGCGATAATCAGGTTATCATTATTAAAGAGGCTCAAGAGTTAAAATGGAAGTCCGATACCGAAGAGTTGTTGACCAAGTACCTTGAGCATCTTACACCAACGACTATTCTTGTTTTTTGCTATAAACATGGCAAATTTGATAAGCGTAAAAAAATTTACAAAGTGTTCGAGAAAGCAGGATTAGTGATTGATGCTGCTAAACTGTATGATGATAAGGTAGCGCCGTGGATCGGATTCTACATGAAAGAGGCAGGTTGGCGTATTCATCCCCAGGCTAGTGTATTGATTGCTGATTATCTCGGTAATGATTTGTCCAAAATATCCAATGAACTGGATAAGCTTATGCTCAATGTTCCCAAAAATCAGGAAGTAAGTATGGATGACGTCGAACGTAATATTGGTATTTCCAAAGATTATAATGTATTTGAATTAAATACTGCATTAGCAAAACGGAATGTCTTAAAAGCGTATCAGATTGTCGACTATTTTGTGGCAAATCCCAAAAATAATCCTTTGGTTATGGTCATTGGTCAAGTGGCGACTTACTTTACTAAAATTCTAAAATATCATTATCTTATTGATAAGACCGCTGCTGCAAAAGAATTAGGTGTACATCCATTCTTTTTGAAAGAATATGAACTTGCGGCGAGAAATTACAATCGTAGAAAAACTTTCGACGTGCTCAATGTTCTAAAAGAGACTGATTTAAAATCGAAAGGTGTTCATGTTCCCAGTAATTTTAATAGCGCAGAGATTCTCAAAGAGATGATCTATCGGATACTCAATTAACTAGCCAAACGGAGTTTTAAACAAACAGACAAACTTGCTCAGCTATAAGACACCCCACAAGGTGTCTTTTTTTTACATAAATTTAATAATTAAACATTTGTTTAAATTAAACGTTTGTTTAACTTTGTCCCGCATTTAATAACAATGAGTTTGGTTTCGTTGCTTAAGATGCGAATGTATCTTTAAAAAGATAGGTGTTTATAATGGAATTTAACGAAAAACAGATTGATATTCTCCTTGCAGCAGAGCGTCTTTTTGCAACAAAAGGGTTTGATGGAACTTCCGTACGTGATATCGCTAATGAAGCTAATGTCAATGTGGCGATGATCAACTATTATTTTGGTTCTAAAGACAAGCTATTGGATACTTTCTTTGAATGGCGTGTTCCTGATTTCATGATCAACGTGGATGAACTTGCAGGTATTGATCATGCGTTGGATAAAATTGATGCGATGGTGGATCGATCAATTAAATCGATGAACTCACACCGAAAGCTATATCACATTATTACCATCGAAAGTTCACTAAAGCAGCGGATGCTTATATCGGAGGCTTTTAGGAAGCTCAAATTACACAATTTAGAAGTGATCTCTGCCGTCATCAATGATGGGGTTGCACAGGGGGTATTTAAGGCGGGGTATGATCCGATCTTGATTCATTCGATGATGATGGGAACTTTTATGAATTTCCAGATGAACCATAGCTTTTTACAGGATCAGTTGCATATCGATAATGATAAAGACTATGCACATTATATAGAAACAACGTTGACAGAATTTATACAGAAAACAATTAAAGCTTTATTGACATATGAAAAATAAGTTGGCCAATTTAAGTGCTTTATTGCTTTTAAGTCCTATAGGTTTATTCGCACAAGACAATAAACACATGACTTTGGAAGAGATAATTCACTTGGCCGCAAATCAAAGCGTGGAAGCGAAGTCTGCTGATACCAAGATATTTGGAAGGCAGCTCGAAGTCGAAACCGCCAAATCAAAGCAACTTCCAGACGCAAAATTGGGGGGACAATACATGGCCATGACTACTCCAAATGTGAATTTAAAGTTGGCATTGGGTGAGGGAGGGGCTGCGCCGGATATTGCCGCGAATCAATTGTGGTTAGGACAGGCTTCGGTAAGCCTGCCAATCTATACCGGCGGAAGGATTAAGGGAGGTATTGACATTGCAAAAGATATATTGAAAGCCGATGAATACAACGCTGTAGCGAGTAAGGAACAATTGGCTATACGCGCAGTGAATCTTTATCTAAGCCTTTATAAGGCTCAGCAAACCAATTTGTTGATTGCAGAAAATATTAAGCAGTCTGAGCAGCGGGTTTCGGATTTTAAAGCGATGTTAGACAATGGATTGATCGCTCGTAATGACTTATTGAAAGCTGAGTTGCAGTTATCTAACTATCAGGTATCGCTTCAGGAAGCGCAGAAAAATATCAAGGTACTGAATTATCAATTGGCTAATTTCCTGAAGATTGATGAAGATACACAATTGGATCAGATTAATCTAGCGGATGTGAGGGGTGTTGATTTGGGCTTAAAAGCATCATTTGATGCTGCGAGAAGCACCCGTTCGGATGTGAAGTCCATGGAATCACAACGTCTGGTTGCTGAAGATCAGTTGAAAGTAACCAAAGCTGCTGCCATGCCAACTGTCTCTGCAACGGCAGGTTACAATGCTTTTGGCCTTCAAAAGGTGGTTACTGTAACTAATGCAGCGATGATAGGCGTGGGGGTATCGTATGATATAGGTTCGCTCTATAAGAACAAAAGGGAGGTTAATGTCGCCAAAAATCGCATTAAAGAAATCGATGAACATATTGAACTATTAAACGACAAGGTGAAAGTTCAGGTACAGCAGGCGAACGAAAACTACATGTTGGCACAAAAGCAGGATGTAGTGTATCATCAGGCGCTGGATCAGGCAGTTGAAAATTATCGTATTACCAAAGATAAGTATGATAACGGTATTGCAGATACAGATGATTTGTTGACGGCAGATGTACAGCAACTTCAAAGTAAAATAAACCTTGCGATCAGCAAAGCAAACACAATCGAAAAATACTATGACCTTCTATTGGCAAATGGGTCGTTAAATATTAAATAGCAATTAATCTAGACATGGAAAATACAATAGAAAACGCACCTGAGAAAAAAGGTACAAATAAAAAATTCACCATTGTTTTGGCTGCACTCGTTATTTTCGGTGGGGCTTACGGTGGTTATAAATACCTGCATGGTCAGGCGCACGAAACGACTGATGACGCACAAGTAGAAAAAAACATGAGTCCGATTATTCCGCGTGTTGGTGGATTCATTTCGAAAGTCTACGTAAAGGATAACGATTTGGTAAAAAAAGGCGACACCTTGTTTACCATTGAAAGCCAGGATTATCAGGTTCGCGTAGATGAGGCTTTAGCAGCACTTGCAGCGGCTCAAAGCAGTTTTGATGTTTCAAAGGCGGACGTGTCTGCATCTTCGGCAAATGTAGCCATATCTGATGCAACGATCCAATCTAATTTGGGTAGTATTGAAGCGGCTCGTATTCGTGCCAAGCAAGCGAATAATGATTACATCCGCTACCAAAACTTGTACAACAACCAATCGATTACGAAGCAACAATATGAACAAGCATTAACCGCTAAGCTAGAAGCTGACAAGCAGGTTGAAATTTTGCAACAACAACGTAATGCAAGTGCATCTCAACGCAATGCAATCGTTAGTAAAACAACAGTAGCTTCTAAACAAACGTCTGTTGCAGAGGCAAATATAAAGAGAGCGAATGCGCAGCTCGAAGCAGCTAAATTGAATCTCTCTTATACGGCGGTGCTCGCATCTGTAGATGGCCAGGTGTCCAATATCAAGGTGCAACCAGGCCAGATGGTCAATCCGGGACAATCGTTATTCTATATTGTAGATAATATTGAAACTTGGGTTGTAGCTAATTTTAAAGAGACGCAGCTGGAAAAAATGAAACCAGGCCAAAAGGTTGGAATTAAAGTGGATGCTTATCCTAATATCGAGTTTGAAGGCGAAGTAAACTCTTTTTCACCAGCTACTGGTTCACGATTCTCTTTATTGCCTCCAGATAATGCCACGGGTAACTTTGTGAAAACTGTGCAGCGTTTGCCGGTAAAAATTAAATTGACAAAAGACAATAAAGCAGAAAACGTGGCTTTGCTCAGACCGGGCATGAATGCTGACGTAGATGTGCATGTTCAATAATTATGGAAAATTTAAATCAACAAGATAGTCTGGTTGAATATGGTTTTCGACGCGTCGTAATCACTATTACAGCAGTGCTATGTGCTCTGCTGGAAATTGTGGACACCACGATTGTCAATGTAGCCCTTAACGATATGAAAGGTTCGTTGGGTGCTACTTTAACGGATGTAGCATGGGTGATAACGGCTTATGCAATTGCCAATGTCATTGTAATTCCGATGACCAGCTGGTTGTCCCAACAGTTTGGACGTAGAAATTATTTTGCTGCCTCTATTATCATATTCACCGTATCTTCATTTTTGTGCGGTAACGCAACCAATATGTGGGAACTCGTCGCTTTTCGCTTTATACAAGGGATGGGTGGGGGTGCCTTATTGGTTACAGCTCAAACAATTATTACGGAAAGTTATCCCAAAGAAAAACGTAGTATGGCTCAGGCGATCTACGGGATGGGGGTTATCGTTGGGCCTACTTTAGGGCCACCTCTGGGTGGTTATATTATCGATAATTTCTCTTGGCCGTACATATTTTATATTAATGTGCCACTTGGAATTATCGCTACATTGTTGACATTGTCTTTTGTCCGAAGTCCCAAATATAGCCAAAAACAGTCTGCCAAAGAAGTGGACTGGTTCGGCATGATTTTCTTGGTTATGTTTATCGGATCGCTCCAATTTGTATTGGAACATGGGCAACAGGATGACTGGTTTGACGACTCCTTAATTCTGGGCTTATCGATCTTATCGGCTTTTGGATTGTTATTCTTTATCTGGCGGGAATTGGTATATGATAAACCTATCGTCAACCTGCGCGTATTGAAAGATAAGAATTTGCAGGTTGGTGTAGTGATGAGTTTTATACTCGGTTTTGGTCTGTTCGGGTCTACTTTTATTATACCGATTTATACCCAGTCTATATTAGGATGGACAGCAACAGACGCTGGTTTGCTGTTGTTACCAAGTTCGATCATGACTGGTATTATGATGCCGTTTATTGGTAAGATGATTCAAAATGGTGTACCTCAAAAATACATGGTTGCAGTAGGACTCAGTATCTTTTTTGGCTTCTGTTTTTGGATGTACAGTTTAATGACGAATGACACGGGTTCGGAGCACATGTTTTGGCCACTAATTTTACGTGGAGTTGGATTGGGATTGTTGTTCGTGCCTGTTATGACGCTTTCTTTATCGACATTGCAAGGTAAATCAATCGGTGAAGGTGCTGCTTTTACAGGGATGATGCGTCAATTGGGTGGTTCGTTCGGAATTGCATTGATTACGACTTTTATCGCCCGGGATACCCAAAAACATCGTGTTGATCTAGTTGGTAATTTGGACCCTAGTAAGTTTGATGTGCAGCAGCGTGTACAGCAATTGCAAATGAGCTTTCAGGCGAAAGGTTTTGCACCAAATGAAGCTTTGGCCAAAGCGTATCAGATATTAGATCTAAACGTGATGAAGCAAGCTACTGTGTTGTCCTATATGGATGTATTTCTGTATTTAGGGGTTGTATTTTTGATTTGCGTTCCTTTTGTATTGATGATAAAACAAGGCAAAACGCAGATCGATATGTCTAGTGTGCATTAGTCCAAGATCGCTCAGATCCATTGGTTTTAAAGGGGTATCCTGTCCTAAACAGCACTTATCCACGTATTAAAAAGTCCTCAAAAAGTGTTTGAATTTTTTGAGGACTTTTTTGTATACTCCGCTTTTTGTTTAGTAGTGTCGGCGGTTGGCCTCGTCAATCTAAAAATTTGCAATTCAAAAACCTGATTTAAAATTGATTGTTTAATAAAAACCAGTTTAGGAGAACCCGTCTTTTTAGGAAGCAAAGGATAATTCCTTCTGAAATGTAATTCAGGTAGAGTTTTTATTTTAAAAATAGCAACTGCATGCATACAGAGAAACTTAATTTTTTGGCATTTATCATCCCACTATTTTTAATCTTGATGCTGTTGGAATATTGGTATAGCCTCAAAAAGCAGAAGTGTTTTTATTCTTTTGATGAATCCATCTCAAATCTCAATGTTGGTATCGTGGAGCGTATGTGTGATATGTTTTCCGTGAGTTTATTTTACTTTTTTTTCGTTTGGCTGTACCAAAACTTTGCGCTATTTCATATTGAAGCTAATCTTTGGACCTGGATTATTCTTTTTCTCTTTACAGATTTCCTTTGGTATTGGTATCATCGATACAGCCATGAGATAAACCTCCTGTGGGCAGCCCATGTTGTCCATCACCAAAGTGAAGATTATAACTTTACGGTAGCAGCCCGCATTACTATATTCCAGGCTGTCTTTCGTTCGCTATTTTGGGCTTTTATTCCTCTTTTGGGTTTTCCACCTTTTATGATGACCACTATTTTATTAGTTCATGGTGTATATCCATTTTTCTCCCACACGCAGACCGTTGGGAATTTGGGAATCTTGGAGCGGGTATTCGTCACGCCATCGCACCACCGCGTGCATCACAGCAGTAACGAAATTTATTTGGATAAGAATTATGGGGATATCCTAATTATTTGGGATAAGCTTTTTGGAACATTTATCTCGGAACAAAAGGAGCAGCCTTGTGTTTATGGTCTCACTAAGCCTATTCATCGATACACTTTTCTTTGGCAACATTTTCATTATCTATTTGAAATCGGCTTATCATTTCAGCGGGCAAAAGGATTTAAAAATAAGATGCGAACTATATTTGGTCGCCCTGATGACATACAGCCAGAAATTCGCGAAGAGCTAGAAGTACGGATATTTGCTGGAACTAAGTCGCAAGTTCACAAACGAGGCTTGAGCCGGTATATTTTTTTTCAGTCAATGTTGACGATGATCCTTCTTTTTTTCTTTTTGCTTTATGGGAATTATCAGCAAGTGATACAACTCGTTATCGGCGGCGGTTTTATTCTCTGCAGTGTCATTTGTATCGGTGGACTGCTAGAGCATGAACGATGGGTTTTTCCACTTGAAGTGCTGCGATTATTTCTATTTATGCTGTACATTGCCCTTACTTTTTATTCACCTTTGGGTGTTATATTAATGGGTTGTGGCGTTTTAGCACTATTGATTTTTTATACAAGGCTAGCCAGCCATTACAAGAAAGTTCTTTGTCTTGAAAGGTGCTGATACAATATACGTTGTTTTAAAATTTAGAAGTCGCACGCTTAATCATTTGTGGTTTTGTTGCATAAATCAAAAAATGATTGACAGTAGGATCTCGCCATAATATCCCATCCATATTGTGCTAAAGTATTTTGTTTAAATTGTTGGCTGAGTTTTTTATAATGAACTGGGTTGTCTAAAATAGCTTGGAGCTGTTCAATCCATGCTTTTTCGTCTTTGCTTGCTACAAGCAGACCATTGCAATGATGTGCAACAGCACTTGTGATTCCTTCCAATTCGGAGGCCACAACGATAGTTCCCGCGGTAGAAGCTTCTAGACAGACTAACCCAAAACCTTCCATATCACCCAACACTTCAATATTGGGCATCAAAAAGGCATGAGCGTTGGTCAAAAGATGCTTAAGTTGTTCGAAGGGCACTTTTCCAAGATGTTCAATTTTTTCGGGATATGATTTCAACAGTTTTCGGATCAAACGTTGATCGGTCGGAAAGCCTAAGAATAGAGTGATGAGGTGACTAATTCCACTAGGAAAGAGATCTAAGAGGTATTCCTTCCATCGAGGTCTGCGATCGAAAGGGCCGACCATTAGTAATTTGAAATCACCTTGAATAGCGGGGATCACATGCTGCATCAACCACGAAAAGCCCTTTCTTTTGACAGGTCGTCCTAATGTTATAAAGTAGGGTTTGCTTTCTATTTTTGTGCCATTGACTTGAGCAGAGATTTGTATAGGATCTACACCGTTGGGGATGACAATAATTTTGGCGGGGTTGATACCCCGTAATTTCGCAGCGTCGGCGGTAGCTTGGCTCACAGCAACAATCTGATCAAATGTGTTGAATCTTGGTATGACTTTGCGTTGAAAATAACGAAGGGGAAAGACTATATCCAATCCATGAATTGTAACAACACGCTTTAAATGGTTGTAGCCTTTGTGAAAAGAGGCTAGGGATGCAATTAATCCATCATTGAAGTGAATAATTTTGATGCTGGGATTATCCTTAATTTTAACTAAAATGCGACGATTTAGCTGAATGAAAAATTTTAAAAGTGGTTCGCTGTTATCGTAAACTAAAGTGTGTACTTTCAAATAAAGTGCTGTCGTGTTGATCAGTTCGAAACTCTGTTTTTCCATACCTCCAACATTTGGTGGATATTTATGACTGACAAATAGTATTTCTATTTCAGATGAAGACATGTGCGGGTTTCTTTTTGATGAATAGATAAAATATAAATCCGATGGCTACCCAGATGAGTTGTCGGCTGCGGCGTAATAAAGAAACGCTGAGCCAAATACTGGTCCCTGTAATGCCAACCATACTAAGTAGGAGCTTGTTGGCGATTTCTTCAATGCCAAGCTGCCCGGGAATGAAAGCGCCGATGCTTTTCAGGACGATGACACTCATATCCAGTATTAAACCATGTATGGGCTGCACATTGGTACCCAAAAATTTTAAAATATAATAGAATTCGAGACTGCCAACAGTCCAATGAAGTACAAAGAGTAAGTAAGAATACCAGAAAGTTTTATTTTGATTTCGATAAAAGTCTTTTACCGTCAAAAGTAGCGACAGAACTTGTGCTTTTGCTTTTCCGAGTACTGTTGCTGTTGAAGCCTTGTTTTCTGAAGGATTTTTTGTAACTATTAACCAGTAGAATATCAAAATCATCACTAATAGCAAAAGTATACAGATAATATAGACCAGGGGGCCAGCGTAAGATATAACATCATTTTTTAACGGAGATAGTATCAACCAGCAAATAGCGATCAAAAAAAGAGTCAATTGAGATAGTACAGCGGTAATTCGGGATATTGCTACTGAATTTAATCCCTCTTTTAAGGGGATGTTATAGCGGGTTGTCAAGTCGGCTTTCAATAGATCGCCACCAATAATACTTGTAGGGTTAAATAGCCCAACGGTTTCACCGATTTGGCGGATGGCAAAGAGTTCGATCAGATTGACCTTTTTTTTTGCGGCTCCCAAGCAAATCCACCAAGCTAAGGTTCCGAAAGAATAGGCTGCAAAAGTTGTAAAAAGAATTACGATGAAGTGATAACCCACGGATGACAGTTCTTTTTTTATTGCAGTTAAATTGCTTTGAGCTAAAAATATAGCAATAGAGGTTAAAACCAAAAATAGAAAGATGCCTTTGATTAGTTTACTTAGTTGTGTTAATTTGCCCATGCCAAATCTATTGTATGTGTTTTTTCTGCCATCAATTCAATGTCTTTGAAATAGCGAGCAGATAAACTATTCCAATCCAAGGACTCCACATACAAGAGACCTTCGGTAACGAGATTCTTTGTTAACCTAGCGTCAGACAAGATCTTTTTGAGGTAATGAACATAGGCCGTTGGATTTTCAGAATGGCACTTAAAACCATTTTTACCGTGCTGGATTAGCGAGGCCGAACCACCCCCGTCGGCGATAACACAAGGAAGTCCAGAGGCTAAGGCTTCGACAACAACATTACCATATGTTTCTGAAACGGAAGGAAAGACGAAAGCATCTGCTGAAGCATACAGAACCGCGAGTTCTTCATGATTTTTCTTTCCCAGAAAAATGGCTTGAGGCATCTGTTGCATCGCGATTGTTTTCGCTGTTCCCTCACCGACAACAATGAAGTTATAATCAAGATTTTGTGTCTGTATTTGTTGATAGATTTCAATAAGCGTTTTGATATTTTTTTCCCAGACAATACGACTGACAAAAAGGATTGTCGGTTTGTCATTCTGTGTGATATTCTGGATGTAGGCGATATTCTTTTTATGGGGAGTAAATAGGCCTGTGTCTATACCTCTTTGCCAGAGCTTTAGTCCTTCTGGTTGTAAACCGATTTGTCGCAACTCATTTAGAATGGATTTGGTTGGGACATAAACAATATCACATTTATTGTAAAAGTTGTTCATTGCTTTTTTTATCCATTTTTCCGTTGGTTTGACCAATGGTTGGACATTTTTAAAATAATAGGCAATGTATGAAATGAAGTGTGTATGGTAGATGGTAAGTA
Organism: Sphingobacterium sp. UBA1498; assembly: GCF_002325125.1. Classification (NCBI taxonomy): domain Bacteria; kingdom Pseudomonadati; phylum Bacteroidota; class Sphingobacteriia; order Sphingobacteriales; family Sphingobacteriaceae; genus Sphingobacterium; species Sphingobacterium sp. UBA1498. The sequence goes on along the minus strand of NZ_DCRG01000001.1, from coordinate 213,721 downwards.
CGGGGATACCCTTCCGTTTGGCGTAATTTAGGGCAAAGAAACCTAAGAGGGAAGGTGTTGCAATGTGGATTATTTCCGGAGCAAATTTATCTAAAGCGAGCTCAAGTTTCTTTTTGATAAGCTGTGGAATAGCTAGGCAATAATCGTCATTGACGGGTATTTTGAATGAAGGTACCTTGTACGATTGAAAATTTCTAAATTGTACCGGGCCACCACCATAAATAAAGAAGTAGTTGAATTTCAGCTGATCGATACGGTTGATCAGTTGAAACATTGTCCGTGATGCTCCGTCGAAATCCTCAACGAGTATTTCTGTAAAGAATGCTACCTTTCTCATGTTATTCTTATTAGGGGTTGTATAAAAATAGCTGAAAGCTTTAATGCATACTTTATGGCGGTATTAATCTTTTGTCATTATAGTGTTTATAAATTATTAGTTTTTAATGATTTGTGTATAATTATTAAAAGGAAAGTTAATTGTAAATGAGAACTAAGCTAATGTTGTTAGGGTAGATTTGTAAGGAACAAAATATTCTGCCCATGTTATTAAATCTATTGTTCGAAAGAAAAATCAGACCGAAGGATCTTCGAAAGATTCTCCTCTTGTTTATCTGTGCGTCTGCTGGTGTTATACTGGGTTTTAAGTTGAAACCTAAACATCAACCGAAGCTTAGTAATTTGGTGTATGCGGACATGCCGGAAGCGGTTTACGGAAGGCTCAATTTGTTAACATACAACATCGCTGGTCTTCCTGAATTGCTTTCCAGTGCTGTAGCCGAGCGTTCTTCAAGTATTAGGTCCATCGGAAAACGAATCAATGCATTTGACATAGTCAATGTACAAGAAGACTTTAATTATAACAAATTTCTTTACAGTGAAAATAAACACAGTTACCGCACAGCAAACATGGGTGGAGTACCTTTTGGAGATGGCCTAAGTACGCTTTCAAAATACCCTATTGTTGAATTTAAGCGCGTAGCTTGGGCCGATTGTAATGGTGCAGATTGTCTCACTCCTAAAGGTTTTTCTTATGCTCGAATTCAATTGGCCAAAGCAGTATTTATAGATGTTTATAATGTACATGCTACAGCTCAGGATGATCAGAATGCGACTGTTGCCCGGCAGAAGAATATTAATCAGTTGAAAACCTATATTAAAAAGTACTCGGCTGGAAGACCTCTTTTGATTATGGGTGACTTCAATGCACACTATGCAGACGAGCTGGATAACATCAGATCCTTTCAGCAGGACTTAGGTTTGGTAGATGCTTGGGTAAGCTTGCGGAATAAGGGTATTATTCCTCATCTTCAGGCTGATTTTGAAGCTAAATCAGCGCTCGAATTGACAGAAGATTGCGAAGGAATTGATAAGATTTATTACCGCAATGATCATCATCTACTCTTTGAGGCTAAGAATTATCAAGTTCAAAAAAGGCTTTTTCAGAACGAACGCGGGCAGGATCTATCTGATCATTGTGCTGTCTCCGTACAGTTGGGCTGGCGCGTGGTCAAATCTTCATTTCAGTAATTACAAACAGCACTTTCTCAAATCTTTTCTATCAATCGCGATTAGCACTGAGCCCTTCAGTGCTTTTTTATTGCCCATCAAAAAAGCCCCATAAAATAAATTATGGAGCCTTTATTAAATTGGGATAAATTATCTTATTTATACATTTCTGCACGTTGCGCTTTTACCACATCGCTATTGATGTATTCATCGTAAGTCATCAATTTGTCGATGATACCTTTTGGTGTCAATTCGATAATTCTATTTGCAACCGTTTCAGTCAATTCGTGGTCACGGGATGTGAACAACATTGACCCTTTAAAATCAGACATACCGTTGTTTAATGCGGTAATGGATTCCAAATCTAAGTGATTGGTCGGTTCATCGAAAATTAAGAAGTTGGCGCCCTGAAGCATCATGCGAGAGAACATACAACGCATTTTTTCTCCTCCAGAAAGTACAGATACTTTCTTCATAACTTCTTCACCGGAGAACAACATTTTTCCTAAAAATCCACGTATAAATTGCTCGTCTGCTTCTGGGTTAGTGGTATAGTTTCTGAGCCAGTCGACCAAATTTTCATTTTTACCTTCAAAGAATTCTGCATTTTCAATTGGCATATCGGCAGGAGTGATCGTAACACCCCACTTGAATTCACCGCCAAAATCGGTATCTCTACCCGTCAGGATATCGTAGAATGCGGTGGTAACCAGTGAATTTGGACCTAGCACAGCAATTTTATCACCTTTATTAATCATAAACGTGATATCTTTAAAGAATACCTCGCCATTGACCGTTTTGCTCAATCCCTCTACATGTAACGTTTGATCTCCCGGTTCACGATTCATGGTATTGAACATGATGGCAGGATACTTACGGTTAGACGGCTTAATCTCGTCGATATTGATCTTATCCAATGCTTTCTTACGAGAAGTAGCTTGTTTGGATTTAGAAGCATTTGCTGAAAACCGACGGATAAATTCCTGAAGTTCTTTCACTTTATCTTCCATTTTCTTGTTTTGATCAGAACGTTGCTTTAACGCCAATTGAGAAGATTCATACCAAAACGAGTAGTTACCCGTATAGATTGTCATCTTACCGAAATCGATATCCACTGTATGTGTACATACTGCATCCAAGAAGTGACGGTCGTGGGATACCACAAGAACAATGGCTTCATAACTTGCCAAGAAGTCCTCTAACCACGCGATGGTATTAATATCCAAATCATTGGTAGGCTCATCCAGAATCAAAATATCAGGTTTGCCAAATAATGCCTGCGCTAAGAGCACGCGGACTTTTTGGTTACCGTCGATTTCAGAAACCAACTTGTAGTGTAGTTCTTCTTTGATCCCCAAACTGCTCAATAAAGTTGCAGCATTGGATTCGGCATTCCAGCCATCCATTTCGGCAAAAAGACTTTCCAATTCGCCGGCACGTTCGCCGTCGGCATCGGAGAAATCCTCTTTCATGTAAATGGCATCTTTCTCTTTCATGATTTTGTAAAGCTCTTGGTTACCCATCATAACAGTTTCAAGAACAGTAAACTCATCGAAAGCATAGTGATCCTGGCTTAATACCGACATGCGTTCACCCGGGGTGAATGCCACTGAACCTGTCGAAGGATCAACCTCCCCGGAGATAATTTTTAGGAAAGTAGATTTACCTGCTCCATTAGCACCAATAATACCGTAACAGTTTCCAGGTGTGAATTTTAAATTGACATCTTCGAATAGTATACGTTTACCAAAACGAAGCGAGAGATTTGACACATTAATCATGCTGCAAAGATACGTTTAAATATTGTATTTTTAACTATTCAAGGGCATCAGTTATATGGAGAAATTTAAGATAATTCTATTACAAAAATCAGCTTTTTACAGCTCTTATGGAAAAATAGTCTCCGGTGAATTTTTTTTGACTGGAATACAATCATTGAAATGAAATGTGGAACGCAATATGCTGCGATGCGACTGAATGGATAAATTGCAAATTATAGTGCTCGTGGTTTAAATTGGCTTCTTTTTTGTGGACGAGAGCTGAAATGAAATCAATTATGAAAAGAAATAGAATAAAAAGTGTTTTTATCCTCGCTGTTGCATTTATCTTTCATACTCAAGGAGCCTCGGCTCAATTTGGAGGGCTATTAGACAAAGCGAGCAAAGCTGTTGCTTCAAAGGGAAGCAAGATGCTGGGGCTGGACAAGTTGCTGAAAGAACCGGAAGCTATCCGTACCAGTTTTGAAGATGTCGATAGGAAAGGGGAGCAAATGCCCGATTTTCAAAATACGGCAGTTTACAAACCGTTAGAAAATCTACAAAGAAATGGAAGTGATGGCTATATATTGGAAGCCGGACATTTTGAAATGACCAATAAGAGCTATTGTTTGAAAGCGGGTACCTATGCACCTTCAAAAGGTGACGGTTATATGTATGCGCCTACACTGGGCAAAAAGAGAGAGGTAGTCATTGCCATTTTAAAGAATGCTGAAAAGCACCCGGAAGTAGCACAGTCGGACATACAGATGTTATTGTGGACAATTATTGCGAAGACTAAATTTATTGATTATTCGGGGTCGGTGAAAGAGACAGCCTTAAAGTTACTAACCGCTGAACAAATTTTGCATTTGGAAGGTGGGGCTCTCGGTGTGTTGCCATTTGATGTTGTCCAAAAAGCCAAAGACCAGATGCCTCCAGCGGTTCAGACCATCTTTGAAGCGGAAAATAATATTCGACAATTGGTATCTTCGGGAAATTACTCCTATGCAGACTTTGAACAATATGCAATAATGGCCGGTATGGCCGAACCTCGTGCGGATGTGCCAAGTGGAATTTGGACGCTTCATCCCGATGGTTATTATGTCCGTTATTTTCCAAGCGGGTATTCAATGACAAAAGTGCAGGTGTATGTCCCACAGGAATTAATTGCAAAGTTGAATGGGAAGAAACTCGTGTACGACGCAACGGACGATATTGCTTGTCCAGCGAATACTGGATCGCAGCGGTTAGCGCAAACCAATGAGCCAATTCGGCATTAAGGGCTTGGTAGGTATTGAAAGATCGGTAGGGGATTTGAGATACATGGGAGGAAATTTAATGAATAAGGGAGATCATTTGATCTCCCTTATTCATTAAATTTCCTCTTTTGCCTCCTGTACAATATATAAACAATGACAATAATAGCGATTATTGCTAAAATAATGTAATGGGAACCTGAATGTTGGGTTTTATCCTCTGTCGTCTGCGCATATGTAAAATTTGCTACGAAAAGAAGCACCATGAAAATCCACTTCTTGCACATAATAAACGGTTTATTAACTATAGTAGCAAGCTAAGTATTTTTTACAACAAAGTCAAATTAATTTGGTAAAATCACTGCGCTTTTTATAAATTTTAATAGATAACACAAACATCTTACCATGATATCTTTTTTATTTCAAGTGCTCGGCTCATTTATTGCTCATAAAATTTAGATAATTACTCGTTAACCCTTTAATAAGAATGTGCATTAATAGGGGGTATATTCCATAAATGGCCGTAAAATCGTATATTGTGAGCCTTTGTGAGCATTTTTTAGATATTCAATCATGTCAAAACTTATCAATTTAACTGTCTTTAGGGAATTCTTAAAATCCAGCTTTGCGGGCGGAATTATCCTTTTTTCTTGTGTTATTCTAGCTTTGATCGTAGCAAATACGCCATTGTATTCTAGTGTAATGAAATTTCTCAATCAGGAGGTAGGTTTTAATAGCGGGCAAATTCATTTAAAATATTCGTGGTTATTGTGGCTCAACGATGGTTTGATGGCTATTTTCTTTTTGTTGGTAGGACTCGAGATAAAGCGCGAAATTGTGGAAGGCGAACTCTCATCCCCTAGTAAGGCAATCCTGCCGATATTAGCTGCAATTGGCGGTGCGCTTCTGCCTGCTATTATTTATTTTGCATTGAACCAGGGCGCCTCGACTGTGCATGGTTGGGGTATCCCCATGGCAACAGACATTGCATTTGCTTTAGCCGTTATCACGCTTCTTGGAAATAAAGTTCCTGCCAGTCTTAAGATCTTTTTGGCTGCTTTGGCCATTGTTGATGACCTACTTGCTATATTGGTGATTGCGATCTTTTATAGCAATGGTATTCATGCGACCTATTTATTTATTGCTATAGGTATCTTTCTATTTTTGATTTTGTTGAATAAATTGGGTGTTAAGGCCATCTGGGCTTACCTAACTCCGGGACTGTTTATATGGTACTTTGTGCACCATTCTGGTATTCATGCTACAATAGCGGGCGTACTAGTAGCCATGACGTTGCCAACAACACCAGACGCGGAAGAATCTCCGCTGGAAAAACTGGAGCATCTGTTGGCCAAGCCTGTCAATTTCATTATCATTCCATTATTTGCTTTTGCAAATACACTGATTCCAATTCATGGCGAAATGATTGGTGGATTGACTTCAAAATTGGGTATTGGTATTATCCTTGGTCTAATCGCTGGTAAATCAATTGGAATATTCTTGATCTGTTTCATTGCTAAAAAACTGAAGATTGCACAATTACCTGAAGGAGCTGGCTGGAAGCAGATTTTTGGTGTAGGATTATTGGGTGGAATAGGTTTTACGATGTCCATCTTTATTTCCATACTTTCTTTTGATGATACCATATTAATTGAGGAAGCAAAGTTTGCCGTGCTGATCGCTTCTTTTTGCGCAGGCTTGCTCGGTTATACTGTTTTGAGTGTCGTGTCATCTGCAAACAAAAATCAAATTACCGATTAATTTCACCTACAAAAATAGTCCTATGTCTGGCTTACAATAATGGGCAGTACAATTGTTTTGTTCAACTTCATCCCTATTTATCCGCGTGGATTAGTCCCATGGCGACGTTGTTTGGAATAAGATAACGAGCTATAGGTATTAATTTTAGACTTTTATGAATTAGATTTAGTAATTTAGGGCACAACAATAAAAACAATACGTTGAGATTTGATGAATTTGGCTTTGTTCCAGCTTTGGGAGAAGGCTTAGAAAGTATGATGTTTGAGGAGGCTACGCCGATCCAAGAACAGACCATCCCGATTATTAAAGAGGGAAAAGATATGATTGCCTGCGCACAGACAGGTACAGGTAAAACAGCGGCTTATATGTTGCCGATCCTCGATGCGATAGCACGGGATTCAAGGGAATCCATTCTTGCTATTATCCTTGTTCCGACCCGGGAGCTTGCTATGCAAATCGATCAGCAAATTATGGGCATGTCTTATTATACAGGTGCAACATCCATAGCCATCTATGGTGGGGGCGACGGTATGGGCTACGAGCAGCAAAAGCGCGCTATACGAGAGGGGGTAAATATCATTGTAGCCACCCCAGGAAGGTTGATAAGCCATCTTACCTCCATGAAGATTGATCTCACTCATTTAAAGCACTTTGTGTTGGATGAAGCCGATAGCATGCTGGATATGGGATTTCAAGACGATATCTTACGTATTGTAAGTTATCTGCCGAAGAAAAAGCAGATGCTTTTGTTCTCAGCAACTATGCCAGTGAAAATCAGGTCCTTTGCCCGAAAAATCCTGCAAGATCCTGTGGAAGTCAATATTGCCATTTCCAAACCTTCGGAAGGAATAGATCAACGTGTATATCTTGTCTATGATCAACAAAAAATGGAGCTCCTGAAATCCATATTGAAGGATCCGAACTATGTATCGGTTATTATTTTTGCATCCCAAAAAACTACGGTCAAACTTCTTGCTCAGGAATTACAGAAGCAAGGAATTGATGCCGAGGGTTTCCATTCGGATCTCGAACAGTCAAAACGGGAAGATATCATGGGCAGATTCCGTTCTCGTCAAGTTCGGGTATTGGTAGGGACCGATGTGATTTCTCGTGGTATCGATGTTGTGGGGATCAGTTTGGTCGTTAATTATGATGTTCCACCAGACCCGGAAGACTATGTTCACCGTATCGGGCGTACCGCTCGGGCAGCGACCACGGGAACCGCTATTACTTTTGTCAATGAGAAAGATCAAAATCGTTTTGCTCAGATTGAGAATTTAATAGGCTACCCGATTGAACAGCTACCATTGCCGGATGGGTTCGAAGTGGGACCTACTTACAACCCTGGCAAAAAAAATCCGCAAAATAAGAAGAAGCGTTTCAGTAGGAATAAAAATAAAAATCATCAGAAAGCTAAAAAGGCTTAGTTTTAAACTATAAAGCACCCCATATCAGAAGAACATGGGGGCTTTATAATGAAATGTATATTTTTATTCTATCGTCCACACGGCTAATTCATATCCATCAGGATCCTGGAACTGAAATCTTTTTCCGCCCGGGAAACTAAAAATATCTTTTAATATCGTGCCGCCGGCACGGATAACCTGATCGCGCGTAACTTGCAGATCGTCTGCATAGATAACGACAAGAATGCTGCCGTTTACTGGGGCGCCGAGCGTAAAGCCACCGTCAACATATTTTCCTCCAAAAGATGTATATTCCGGTCCGTAATCTGTAAACTCCCAACCGAAGCTCTTCGTATAGAATGCTTTGGCACGTTCAAGGTCACTTGATACAAACTCAAGGTATTGGATCTGCTGGTTAACAAATTTGTTTTCAGTATCGGTATTGTTCATAACGGAAATATCTATTTAATGTAATGTATAATAAATTGTTCGATCTATTTTGACGGGTTGGGAATCAAAAGCCAAACCGTTTGATAAATATAAGGCTTTGCTGAAAATGATACGCATTTTTATTTTCAACATGTCTTCTTCACAATTCAATCTGTTCCTCCACCCAGTGCACGGTAAAGATCTATAGTCGCATTTAGCATTTCCCTTTTTACTGTAATCCATTCCAAATCATTTTGAAGGGCGTTGTTTTGCGCATTTATCACTTCCAGATAGTTTGCCATTCCACTTTTGTAAAGCAATGTTGCATCAGTAGTAGCTTTGCCAAGTGCATTTGATTTTGCATGGATGAGCTGAAGTCGCTGTTTTGTGTGTTTAATTTTCGCCAAGGCATCAGAAACTTCTGAAACAGCGACCATAACCGCCTGTTTAAACTGCAAAGCTATCTTCTCACGTTCGATAACCGATATTTCATAGTTTGTTTTTAAAGCACCTTTCTGAAAAATTGGCTGTGCAATATTCCCGGCTATTGTTTTTACGATCGAACCCGGTAGATCAAACCATTTATTAAATTGAATGGAGTTTATTCCAATGGAGGGTGTCAAACTGAGAGAAGGGTACATCGCAGCTTTGGCTAGCCCCATTCTGCTTGTGGCTGCAGCAACGGCGTATTCTGCAGCTCTGACGTCAGGTCTGCGGCTCAAGAGTTCGGCCGGTACTCCTGTGGCAAGTCCATCGCCAACAATGGTATCATCTAAACTTGCTGTACGTCGCATGCGCGCAGGGAAACTTCCGCAAAGAATGCTCAGTGCATTTTCTTCAACTTCCATATTTTGATAGGCTAGGGGAATTAACAATTCAGCAGTTTTCTTCTGTGCTTCTGCTTGCTCTACGGCAAGCGAACTGACCACTGATGAATTGTATTGCAGACGTATCATACGAAGCGTGCTATCGCTCAGTTGAACATTTTTTTGTGCAATCTTAAGCTGCTCATCCAAAGCGATTAGATTATAATAGGACTGGATGACCTGTACAATAATCCGAGTTCTCAAAGCCGATAAGTTTTCCTTTTGGCCAAAAAAGTTAGCCATGGATTCTTCTTTTTGCAATCTTGCCTTTCCCCAGATATCGGCTTCCCAAGAGATTCTGAGCATGGCGCTATAATCGTCCATATAGGGCGTTCCTATAAATTGATCGCTCAGCGAGCCATTTAAGGAGTTGCTCGATAACCAGGTTCTATTCGCTCCAATGCTTAAGTCAGCTGTCGGCAGTAACCCTTTCTTAGACTGTTTGTACGCGAGTGCTAGTTGTTGCATATTGAGAAGTGCAACATTGACGTCTGTATTGTTAGATAATGCTTTCTCAATGAGTGATGTCAACAAGGGATCCTTTACAAATTTGCTCCAGGATAGCTGTAGCGTATCAGACGTCAGGACAACCGCGCTGTTTTTAAAATTTTCGGGCAGCACCATCTCTTGACGTGTGTATTTTTCCCCCACGCTGCATGAGGACAATAAAAGGGCGCTGGCTGCGAAAGTTGTTATATAGTGATGAAATTTTTTCATTTTAATCGTTTGTATTGTGTACTGTATTGTCCGTAAGCTTGTTACCCGAAACTTTTTCTTGCAAATATTGGAACACCAGGTACAGTAATGGTATGATGATTACCCCAAGGATAACACCGCTTAACATACCCATTGCTGCTCCTGTACTGATGGAATGGTTACCTGTAGCCGTTCCGCCGGTAGCAAACATCAAGGGTACCATACCCGCAATGAAAGCCAATGAAGTCATCAAGATTGGGCGTAGACGCGCTCTTGCGCCTTCCAAAGCCGAATCAATGAGTGAAGAGCCTGCTCTTCTCCGCTGTAAAGCAAATTCAACAATCAAAATGGCATTTTTCGCCAAAAGACCGATGAGCATGATCAAGCCGACCTGGACGTAAATATTGTTGTCCAGTCCAATAGCACGTGTTCCTAGGAAAGAGCCAATCATACCTGTTGGGATTGATAACAGGACTGCAAGGGGCAATAAATAACTTTCATACTGTGCTGATAGTAAGAAATATACAAATAGTAAGCTTAATGCTAGGATAAGTACGGTTTGATTGCCCGAAGACTTCTCTTCTAAGCTAAGTCCCGTCCATTCGTAGCTATAGTCTCCCGGTAACTTGGTCAATACATTTTTCTCCAATGTTTCCATGATCGCACCATTACTAATACCAGGCGTACTAACCACGTTTATCGTGAGTGAATTGTATAAATTATAACGGGTTACCGATTCAGGGCCATATACTTTACGAAGGGTAACCAAGGTATTCACGGGAACCATTTGGCCAAGATTATTTTTGACAAATATTTCGTTGAAGGCTTCTTTATCAGTTCGATAAATACCGTCTGCTTTTACTGCTATCCGATAGAATTTTCCGAAGCGGTTGAAATTCAATGATTGGTCGCCAGCAAAGTAAGTTTGAACGGACGAAAGCATTTCACTGACATCTACGCCAAGTTGGGCAGCTTTGTCTTCATCTACTTCTAATTCCATCTGTGGATAATCTGCTCTGAACATGGTATAGGCAAGCTGCACCCCTGGTTGTTTCATTATCTGCGCAATAACGGAGTCGGACATTGCTTTCAGCTCTACCGGCGATTTACCAGCTCTGTCCTGCAAAACGAGTTCCGCGCCATTCATCATACCATAACCATCAACAGGAGGGGAGCGAAAGGCCATTGCATTACCTTCTTTGACACTGGATAATTTTTGCGAGATCACTTGGTGAATCTGATCGATATCGTTCATTTTACCACGTTTCTTTTTATCTTTCAGGCGTATAAATCCTGTTGCATAGGCTGCGCTGGAGTTGTTGCCGATCATATTGAATCCAGTAATACTTGTATGGCTTTCAATAGAAGGGATATCGGCAAGTAGTTTTTCGATTTTTTCTACTGCTTTTGTAGTTCGATCAAGTCCCGTTCCTGGGGGCATTTCCAAACTGTATACAACAAAGTTATCATCCTCCATCGGTACAAAACTTTTGGAAGTGCTTGTCATGAGATATCCCGCAACGCCAATTGTAGCCAGGATCAAAAGTGCCGAAATCCATTTTTTCTTTGCCAGGAATTTTAATGAACCAACGTATCGGTTAGTCATGTTCTCGAAGCCAGCGTTAAACGCTTTGAAAAAACGTTGAGAAAATCCTGTTTTTGGGTTCTGCCCATCGTGATTTTCGGCGTGCGTATTTTTAAGCAATAACGCGCAGAGTGCTGGTGTTAAAGTCAAGGCATTGATCGCAGAGATCACAATGGCGATAACAAGGGTGTAGGCAAACTGTTTATAAAACATGCCCGATGAACCTGTCATAAATCCAATGGGAATAAAAACTGCACACATCACCAAGGTAATGGAGATGACAGCTCCTGTGATTTCACTCATGGCACTATGGGTAGCCTGCTTACCGGTTAAATTGGAAGTCTCCATCTTTCCATGTACTGCTTCGACAACGACAATTGCATCATCGACAACGATACCAATGGCGAGTACTAAGGCAAATAACGTCAATATATTGATGGTAAAGCCAAACACCAGCAGGAAGAAAAAAGTACCTACGATAGCTACGGGAACTGCGATTGCTGGAATAACAGTCGACCGTATATCCTGCAGGAACAAAAATACAACGAGGAAAACCAAAATGAAGGCTTCAATCAATGTCGAACGTACTTGTGCCGTACTTTCATCCAAGCGTTCTTTGGTACTGATCAATTTAAAAATCTTGATCCCAGGAGGGAAAGAGCGTTGTGCTATTTCAATCTGTTTATCGATCCCGATCTCAATTTCATTGGCGTTGGAGCCTGATGTCTGGAATATACCAATGGTAACGGTGTTGAGGCCGTTATTTTGCGAATTACCACTATAGCTTATTGATCCAAATTCAATACGTGCGACATCCTTTAAACGAACGATCTGGACGCCATTGTTTTTAACGATAATGTTTTCATACTGTTCCGGAAGGTTCTTTTTCCCTTTATAGCGTATGACATATTCAAGTGGTGCTTTTGATTCTTCCCCTAATTTTCCAGGTGCAGATTCCAAACTTTGTTTGGAAATTGCAGCAATAACCTCTTGTGGTACAAGTCCATAACCCGCCATTTTCTGCGGATTCAACCATACACGCATCGAATAGTCCTTGGAACCAAATACCATAGCCTGCCCGACCCCGGGTACGCGTTTGATTTGTGGGATCAGGTTGATGTTCACATAGTTCTGTAAAAATAGTTCATCATATTTTTTATTATCTTCTGTATAGATATTGAATATCATGATCATACTATTTTGTTGCTTGGAGGTCGTTAATCCCATTCGTACAACTTCTTGTGGTAAGATGGGAGTGGCCTGCTGTACCCTGTTTTGTACATTTACCGCTGCCTGATCTGGATTTACACCTGCTTTAAAGACAACACGTACCGAGAACGTACCGTCATTACTAGCTGTAGACGTAATGTATTCCATATCTTCCACACCATTGATTTGCTCTTCAAGCGGGGTAACTACCGATCTTAATACGGTTTCGCTATTTCCTCCCGGATAGCTTCCGGTAACCTGTACCGTCGGCGGAGCAATATCTGGGAATCGCGTTTGAGGTAGCCTAAACAGACCGATTACCCCTAGTATGACAAATATGATCGATATAACAGTCGCCAAAACTGGCCTGTCAATAAACTTTTTTAGCATTTTAGTTTGAATTTTATAAAGCTTTAAGTACCATTTTTTTAAAAAGGGAATACTGAATTTGCTGTGCCGGGATTGTTCCAAGGCATACATAAAAAGAAATCTTCAGTGCTCCGTTCTCGTTATGGACGGCGAACCTTGTTACATGTTGGTTTTCTGAGATGGTTTAACCTGCATGCCATCGTTAAGCACGTCAATTCGGTTCATAACGATTTTTTCACCTGTCTTCAGACCAGATTTCAGTAAATAGGCATCGGCGGTATTTCCTGCAATTTCAATCTGCTTCATAGAAACTTTGTTCTTTTCGCCAATAACATAAACGAAGTAGCGGTCTTGAATATCTTTCACAGCGGCCATAGGAATCAATAATACGTTTTCATGCGTTTTTTTTAAGATTACTTTCGCCGATCCACCTGAACGTAGAATTTTTTCAGGATTGATGAAACTTGCTTTCAGTGCCATGCTTCCGGTTGTTCTGTCGATGTTGCCACTGGCTACCTCTACCTTTCCGGCGTGGTTGTAGCGTGTTCCGTCCGCGAGTAATAGTGTTGCTTGCTGATGAGAAGATTTTTTATTTTGATCTTTGATGAAGGCGATGAAGTCGGATTCACTTAATGAAAAATAGACATTTACAGTATTGATCTCTGATAACGTTGTCAATGGTGTCGCATCTGCTGCGGTAATTAAATTTCCGATCCGGTTGGGGATCCGGCCGATATAGCCGCTTACAGGTGCGTTGATCAGCGTAAACTTGGCATTTATCTGAGACGAACCCAGTGCAGCCTGTGCTTGCGCTACCTGTGCTTTTGCTGCGGCATAATTTGCCTCTGCAGTTTTTAATTGTAATTCAGTATACACTTTACCTTCGACAAGTGGTTTAATTTTTTCGATCTCCACTTTAGCGTTTTGTTCGGCTGATAAGGCCGCCTGATAGGCCGCTTTGCTGTTGTTTACCTGTTCGTTGTAGACATCAGCTTTAATTTTGAATAACGCTTGTCCTTTTGATACATAGTCACCTTCTTTGACATAAATTTGTTCCAGATACCCCGTTACCTGCGCTTTGATATCGACGTTGACAGTTCCCTCTAACGAGCCGGGGTACTTTTTTTCGGTTTCAGCCTGGGTCGGAGATAATGTCATAAAGTCAACAGTAACTGCTTGCTCTTGCGGTTGTTCCTGATTGCTTCCACAGGACGATAATAATGTTACTGCTGTAATAAGTGTAAGGAAATGTTTTAAAGTCATCGTTCTTTGTGCCATTTTATCATTGTATAATGAGGCAAAGAAAACAAAACTTCAAAGCCGCTAGGCATAGAAATAGACTGAGACGTTACAATTGCTTACTGAACCGTCAAAGTGATGATCTGAATTTTAAGACCTAAAGCTGTATAGCCTGCTTTTGCTGAAGATAATTACGCGATGGATTAATGTTTGCTCTTCTGCGTAAGGAAAGCTAATTTTTTCTTTCACGCAAAAGAAGGGGATAGGTCAGTTTTGACCATCAAGCAGATGCAGAAAAATAATAGTGTTTGATTGGTCTTAAGTGTATTTTATATCCGCTATCAATAGTCTAACCAATTTTTCAGGAGCTGCGCTTTTTCTCTGCTCACAAGAATTTCCACTTCGTCGTTATTTTTCATTTCTATTTTAAGTTTTCCGTTAAAGTGATTGTGCAATCTCTTGATGGCATCTATGTGCACGATGAATTGTCTATTGGCACGAAAAAATACTTTCGGATTTAATTGCTGTTCGAGTTCTTCCATGGTTTGCGGTACGATTTCGACCGTGCCGCATTTAAGCTGGGCATGGGTAAGTTTAAATTCTGAGTAGAAATATAATACATCTTCCACGAGGATGGTCTTAAAACCGTCTTTGAAAGGGATTAGAAAACGCAAGCGAAAATCTTTCGGATAGATAAAATCCAGTAAACCTTGAAGCGGTTGTTGGTTAATCAGCAGATCTTTCCGATGATCGAGTTTTTGGACGGCATTTTCCAGTTCTATTTTTTCGACAGGTTTGAGCAAGTAATCTATACTATTGAATTTAAAAGCCCTCACCGCATATTCGTCAAATGCAGTCGTAAATATGATTGGGCAGTCTATTTTTATGGTTTCTAAAATTTCAAAGCTTAAACCATCGGATAAGCGAATATCCATCATCACGAGATCCGGAAGCTCGTTACTATTAAACCAGTTGATGCTATCAGCGATATTATCCAATACATCCAAGATAACGATGGATGACTTAATTTCCTTCAAAAGTCGTTTTAAACGATCTGCATTGAGTTTTTCGTCCTCGATGATTAGTACTTTCATTATACTCATTATGCTTGCGCTAAAAGTGGGAGGATTACATTAAATGTTTTTCCATCATTATTAATTTGCAATTTTAAGTTTGAAAGCAAATCGTATCTTTTAATGATGTTTGAAATCCCGATTCCAGATGATTCGGAGACACGCTCAATCGGAATTAATATGTTTTCAACAACAAGTTGATTGTGGGCGTTGGTATATACTTTGATTTTCAGTGGTTTTTTCTTATTTGTCTGGTTATGCTTTAAAGCGTTTTCTACCAATAACTGCAAGGTGAGCGGTGGCAATTGGAAATTGCGTTTGGCAGGGTTAACGTTTATCTCGAAGTTAACTCCATCGCCAAATCGGCTTTTGATAAGAAATATATATGAATTTAGAAAATTGAGCTCTTCTTCGAGTGAGATAATATCTTTTTTAGAATTGACAAGAAGGTAGCGATATATCTTGGAGAAGTTTTCTGCATACTCGTAACCTGATTGCTGGTCTTCGAGAATGATTTCTGATAGTACGCTCAGGTTATTAAATACAAAATGAGGGTCGATTTGTAACTTTAACGATTGAAGTTCTGTTTCTAGAATGACCTGATCGAGCTTAGCGGCACGCATGGATTCATTTTTCCAGTTGGTGATCAAATGACTACCGATATTGATACCCATTATCATGAGCGCAATCAAAACACTAATTGTAATATTTTGTATCATGCCCCTTTTTTCCTCCAACGATGGTGCTATAGTAACATTTTGGGGACCAACGTAATATTTTGAGATGAGGTACTCCAAGAGTAAGTTTATAAATAATACCGTCAAGAGATTGATGACGGTTTCAAGTAGCAGTCGCTCCGTCGGGCTATCTTTCCAAGTTAAAAACTTGTCAAGTTTGTCATGGACAATGATGCTGAATTCGGATATGATAAAGCTGTAGATGATCGTAAAAGTCCACTCCCCGAGTATTTCGAACATGTTTCTTTGAAAATAGCCATTCCAACAACTCGAGAAAGGATCTATAATATATGCGACCAAATAAATGAGCAGAAAGGAAAGAAAGGTGAATATCAGCCTTTTTTTATTTTTACTAATTAGATTATTCTCGTCTTTATAGATCGTTATATCCCGCATTCGTTTAACTTATATTTCTAGGTGAAATCTATACAAATTTTGTAATTTCTTTTAGTATTAGACGACAAATTTCTGCTGAAGCGTATAAAGCCCCTACTGAAATATCAATTTGATGCACTCAGCCGTATATTGTTGTAGCACACAAAAGAGGGGACCCTAGGGTCCCCATCTACCAGATATGTATAAATAAAATTAGAAAATGCTTGTTTAAAGCCTTAATTATTGCTCCATCCACCGCCTAAGGACCGATAAAGATCAACAACAGCAGCAAGCTCCGCTTTTTTCACCTGAGCGAGCTCAAGCTCGCTTTGTAAGATGTTGCTCTGGGCCGTTATTACTTCCAGATAGGTGGCCATTCCAGTTTCAAATAGAAGGTTCGCATGTTTTGTAGCTTCTTTCAACCGGTTGGTTCTATCCAATGTAATCCGTTGTTTTTCTTTCAATTTTTTAATTGAAATTAGCGCGTCGGCTACTTCCCCAGCAGCTGAGATTACTTTTTGCTTGAAAATCAAGACGTTCTTTTCTTGTTCAACACGTGCCAGTTCATACTGGGTTTTCAGTTCCTTACGCTGAAAAATCGGCTGTGTAATACTTCCTGTAATTGCACCGAATAACGACGCTGGTAAGTTAAACCAATTGCTTGCCTTGAATGCATTTACACCAGCTTCAGCACTAATGACCAAAGAAGGATACATCCGCGCTTTTGCGTATTGCTGATAAGCCTGTGAAGCCGTGATAGCGAGTTCCGCTTGTTTGACATCGGGACGATGACTTAACAAATCGGCTGGGATACCCGTTGCTAAGTCTTCAGGAAATTGAATGTTCGACAATTTCTCCGTTAATTGAATCTCCTGTGGAAGTTTTCCACTAAGAGTCTGAATAGCATTTTCCTGAATATGGATCTGTTGTTCAAAGTCAGGAATTAAGGCGGCGGCGGCCAATCGCTGCGCATCCACTTGTTCCAAAGCAAGCAGGGTAATGTCACCGACTTCATATTGCTGCTGCACGATACGTAAGGTTGTATCACTTAATTCCAAGTTTTTTTTGGCGATATCACGCAATTGATAAAGCATAAGAAGTTGATAATAGCCTTGAGCAACTTGTGCAATTAATTGGGTCTGGATTACTTTTTTAGCTTCTTCTGTCTGCAGATAAGAAGCTAAAGCGGCGATATTTTGGTTTTTGATTTTACCCCATATATCGGCTTCCCACGATAAACCTAAGGATGCTGTATAATCCTCCACATGATGTTGGCCTAAAAACTGCCCTAGGCTCAATCCATTCATGCTGTTATTGGACGGATTAGTGCTATTTCCACGGATCTGTAATTGGGCCGTGGGAAGATAGTTTGCCTTTGCTTGTTTGAGGCTCAGTTGAGACGCTTCTATATTTTTCAGTGCCAGTTGCATGTCTAAGTTATGTTGTATAGCACTATCGATCAAGGTTCGTAAGACCTGATCCGTAAAAAAATCACGCCATGGAATAGAGCCTATACTAGTTTCCTGCGGCGCGTTAATCTGCTCGCGGTATTGTTCTGGTAAGTTCGGCGCAAGATGCTGGTTGCTGACCAATTTCTCTGTTTTGCAAGACCATGCGACAAAAGATAAGATCAAAACCGTCAGTAATTTTGCTTTACTATTTGTGTATTTAGATGTTGTCATAATGTACTAATTGTTTGTGTGCACGGGTATTTCCAACGAAGCTTGTTCCTGTTCACGCTGTTTTTGTTGCGGAGCGCGTCCTATTTTCTCTTGTATAAATTGAAAGAAAATAAAGAGTATTGGGATAATAAAAAGACCTAAAACGACTCCAGTAAACATACCGCCCGCAGCGGCAATACTGATAGAGTGATTTCCTTGAGCCGATGGGCCAACAGCAGTCATCATTGGAATCATTCCAACGATAAATGCCAGCGAAGTCATGATAATCGGTCTCAACCGTAACCGTGCTGCTTTCAGTGCTGCACTAGGAATAGATAACCCCTGTTTACGTCCCTGGATAGCAAATTCTACAATTAAAATCGCATTTTTAGCCAATAAACCAATCAACATGACAAGCGCGACTTGTACATAGATATTGTTGGCAATATCAGTGAAGCTAATTGCCGCGAAGACTCCAAATATACCGGTAGGTATAGAGAGAATAACCGCTAATGGAATGATATAACTTTCGTACTGTGCTGCAAGTAGGAAATAAACAAATATCAGACAGAGGATAAAAATCAATGTGGACTGACCTCCAGAGACAATTTCTTCTTTGGTCATGCCTGAAAACTCATAAGTGAACCCAGTAGGCAATTGTTGTTTCGCAACTTCTTCGACCGCACGGATAGCATCTCCCGAACTATATCCTGGTTTTGGTATCGCATTTATTCCAATCGAATTAAATAGGTTGTAACGGGATGCTGTTTCCGGGCCATATACACGTTCTAATTTTACTAATGTATTGATGGGAACCATGTCTCCTGATCTGTTTTTTACAAAAATTCCGTCCATCGAAGTTGGTTCACTTCGATCCTTAGCATCGGCTTGCACCATCACACGGTAATACTTTCCAAAGCGATTAAAATCTGAGGCTTGAGCACTACCAAAATAGGCTTGCATGGTCTGTAATATGCTTTTTGTGCTTACGCCAAGTTGTTCTGCTTTAATATCATCCACTTGGAGCTCATACTGTGGATAATCTGCTTTAAAGGTTGTGAAGGCCATCATGATCTCAGGACGTTTCATCAATTCGCCAATGAACTTTTGGCCTATGCCACTGAATTTTCCAAGTTGTCCGCCGGTTCTGTCCTGTAATACCATGTCCAGACCATCTACGTTACTGAATCCTGGGACAGTAGGGAAGGTAAAGACAAAGAAATTTGCGCCTTTTATATTTGCCAAGCGCTGATTGACATCGGTCATAATAGCGTTGATGTCTTTTATCTTACCACGCTCGTCGTGTGGTTTGAGGAGGATAAATGCAACACCTGCAGATGGACTTGTAGATTGTGTCAAAATATTGAATCCGGCAAGTACATTTAACGTTTTGGTAAAATCAGCATGTTGAAGTTGCTTTTCTGCTTCGGCCAATGCTCCTGACGTACGATCTAAAGAAGCACCTGCTGGCATAGACAGCGATATTGCAATGAATCCTTGATCTTCAGATGGAATAAATCCGGTAGGCGTTCTACGAATCATAAAGACGGTCAAAAGCAGGGTAATTGCTAATCCCGAAAATGCAACCCATTTATAACGAATCAAGAAGCGTAGACTACCTAAATAATTTTTTGTCAACCGCTCAAATCCAACATTGAATCCTGCAAAGAAGCGTTCTTTAAAATTAAGTTTTCTGGAACTCGAATGACCGTGATGTGTTGGTTTTAAGAACAGTGCACATAGCGCTGGACTTAGTGTCAAGGCGTTCACTGCTGAAATAACGATTGCAATCGCTAATGTAAATGCAAATTGTCGGTAAAACACACCGGTAGAACCTTCCATAAAGCCGATGGGAAGGAATACGGCAGACATCACCAATGTAATCGAGATAATTGCCCCAGTGATTTCGCTCATGGCAGAGGTTGTCGCTAATTTAGGCGGTAAGTTCTCATGTTCCATCTTGGCGTGCACAGCCTCTACGACTACAATTGCATCATCGACGACAATACCAATGGCAAGGACGAGTGCAAATAAGGTCAGCAGATTGATGGAAAAGCCAAAGAGTTGCATGAAGAAAAATGTTCCCACGATGGCTACGGGGACAGCAATCGCGGGTATTAATGTCGATCTAAAATCCTGAAGAAATAAAAAGACAACTAAAAATACCAGTATAAATGCTTCAACAAGTGTATGCTTAACTTGGTCAATGGATTGATCAAGCGCATCTTTTGTATTGTATAAAACAAGGTATTTGACACCTTTGGGAAAACTCAAAGAGGCTTTTTCCATAAATTCCTGGATTGCAATCTGAATTTCGTTTGCATTTGACCCCGCCAGTTGCATGACTCCAATGTTTAATCCTGCTTTACCGTTGATACGGGTATGACTCGCATACGTATAAGATCCTAACTCTACCCGAGCTACATCTTTTAGTTTTAGTACAGAACCATCGGTATTGGAGCGAATAATAATGTTTTCGTAATCACTAGGTTGATTGAGTTTACCTTTATATTTGATAACAAATTCGAATGCTTCGCGACTGTTCTCGCCGAATTTACCAGGAGCAGCTTCTACGTTTTTATCCTGGATGGCAGCCATTACCTCTTCAGGTGTTAATTTATAGTTCGCCATTTGGTTTGGATTGAGCCATACACGCATGGAGTAGTCTTTGCTACCGCCAAATGGAAGCGCCTGTCCAACCCCCGGTATCCGTTTTAGTTCGGGAATGATATTGATCTGTGCGTAGTTGGTAATAAAGGTCTGATCGTATTTACTCTGATCTTCCGTGTAAAGGTCCAATACCATGATTAAGCTGTTTTGCTGTTTAGCGGTGGTGATACCGGCTTGTACAACTTCAGCTGGCAATTGGCTCGTTGCCTGAGCCACACGATTTTGAACGTTCACGGCCGCTTGATCGGGGTCTGTGCCCAGTTTAAAATATACCGTAATCATTAACGAACCATCATTACTAGCGGTAGAGCTCATATAGCTCATATTTTCCACTCCATTGATGGATTCTTCGAGCGATGGGGCTACGGCGCGTAGCACCGTTTCGGCATTTGCCCCAGGATATAAAGCCGTTACTTGCACCGCCGGCGGTGCAATATCGGGAAACTGCTGCAAAGGCAGTTTAAGGATACCAATCACTCCCAATATGACAAGTAAAATGGAGATAACGGTAGCAAGTACAGGTCTTTCGATAAATTTCTTAAGCATGTGTTTTCTGTTATTATAATGAGTTGATGCTATCTATAGGTAAAATTTGTGGTGTAATTTTCTGTCCATCCTGAAGCAAGTCGATGCCTTTATAGACAATTCGGTCCCCCGCATTCAGTCCTTTACTTACTAGATAATTTGTGCCACTTTTTCCTATGACCGTAATTGGCTGTTGGACCACCTTATTTTCTTTGCTAACCGTATAAACGAATATTTTATCCTGCATTTCAAGGGTAGCAAGCTGCGGTACCAATAATGCTTGGTCATATTTCTTCTGTAGTCTGACGCGTCCGGTGTTTCCGTTGCGTAATACCCCTTCTGGATTAGTAAAAGTTGCACGAAGTGTAATCGCGCCGGTATGTTTATCAAACTGTCCATCGACCATATCTATTTTTCCTTTCTGATCGTAAATTGTCTGGTCCGAAAGAACTAGGCTGATGGGAGGTAGGTTGCGAAGCTTTTGTTGTAGATTAATTCCTTCCGTATTGTTTTTGAATGCGATAAAGTCATTTTCTCCCAATGAGAAATAAACATGAAGATCGCTTACATTTGACAATGCTGTAAGAGGCTGTGAGTCTGTTGGGCCCACCAAACTTCCTTGTTTGCGCTGCAACCTGCCGATGTATCCTTCGGCTGAAGCCCGTATTAAAGTGTATCCCACATTTATTTTTGCAGCCTCCACCGCCGATAGCGCTAGTTGTACATTTGCTTTAGCAGCATTACGGGCGCTAATTGCTGTTTTTAGCTGAAAATCCGTCAGTACTTTGGTATTTACCAATTTCGTCTTCTTTTCGACTTCCAACTCAGCATTTTCCAAGGCAGCTCTCGCTGCAAGTAGAGTTGCCTTCGCTTGGTTCAATTGTTCCTGATAAGGGCGGTCGTTGATCTTGAATAGTGCCTGACCTTTACTCACTTTAGCACCTTCATCGATATAAATGTATTCCAAGATCCCCTCTACCTGTGGTCTGATTTCGATATTAGCCGACGCCTCAATAGTGGCAGGATATTCTTGATAAACGGTCTCGTTACCTTTCTCGATCGTGACGACAGGAAGGTTAACCGGCGGAGAATCAACTGTTTTACTCGTTCCGGTTGAACAGCTATATAGAATGATTACACTCAGCAAATATGAGGTCTTTACGATATTAATTCGTTTAACACTGTTAAGTTTAAGGGCGTAAAGCATTTTAAGACTTGATAATAAATTAGTTTTCATTTGATATTAATAGTTGAAGTTTTGGTGTATTTAACGGTGTTAGATTTTTTAACGTTGTATTTTTTAGTATAAAAAAAATTAGTCAGTTAACGAGCGAGTGATACCATAAATGGCATCTTTTAAAACCTCTTGATTGGTTGTGTCACCATTTCCCTGGTTTACCAGATTGATCGAGACTAGTCCATGTATGATCGACCAATAGGTGAAATACTTTCGACAGATCAATTCTTCTGACGGCTCTTTATCTTTCATGATTTCTCGGATGACATCGCTAATAAGTTTTCCATGAGATTCCGCACATTTATATGTTTTTTCAAAACCACAACAGGCAGTTCCTACTCCAAACATTAACTGGTACAATTCCCGTTCTTCAAAAGCAAAATCCCAATAGCTAAACCACATTGCTTCTAATTGTTTCTCGAGATCGGTTTCAGTTGATTTGGCTTTTTTTACTTTTTTGGCTAGTAGGAGATAGCCTTGGCTGGCAAGCTCCATTAAAATAGCATCTTTATTAGCAAAGTACTCATATATCATGGGGGCAGTATACTCAATGATATCTGCAATTTTGCGCATACTTAAAGCCTGCCATCCTTCTTCTTTTACGATTTGGAGCGCAGCATCTAGAATATTGGATCTATTCTCACCTTTGAGCCTTTGTATACGTTCTTTACTACCCATGTTTATGCGTAAACAATTTAACAGTGTTAAGCAAAATTGATATTTTTAATTTTATTTATTGACATCTAAAAGTCATTAAATAAAAATGCATCAATTTGTAAGCTCAATATTGGCATTTTAATCGTTTTAACCAGACCTACCTCTTGTATAGAAAGTGTACACTTATTAGCGTCGCGATCCAATAGGTTACTTGTCCGAACTGCGCTTCGGACCACTAGCTGGTTTAGATTTTGCGATTACTATATGAAGGGAAAGGTTATTCAGTCGATAGCTTCGGCGGCAAAAGTTGATGTGTTGCTATATAAGTTGGTTTTTGGCATAAAATATACTTAAATTTATACTATGCTAACAGAAACTTTAAAAAGCCTTTTCCACCGGGACTTAAACCGACTACGAAATGAAATTTCATTATACAAGAACGAGAGAAATATATGGGTTATTGAAAGTGATATTTCTAATTCAGCAGGTAATTTGTGTTTACATTTGATTGGAAATCTTCAAACCTATATCGGTGCGGAATTAGGAAAGACAGGATATATTAGAGACAGATCTGCAGAGTTTTCTTTAAAAGATATTCCTCGAACAGTATTGATAGATCAAATAGACGATACGATTGATGTGGTTACCCGTTCCTTGGATCTGTTATCGGAAGAAAACCTTCAAGAGGTGTATCCCATACTCGTGTTTGAGGAAAAAACAACGACTCAGTATTTGCTTGTTCATCTGACTACCCATTTAACTTATCATCTTGGACAAATAAATTATCACCGTCGACTGTTGGATTAATCTGGATAGTAATTCGCTTATTATGCTGCGCCTACTATTCAATTGGCGCATGCAAACCTGTTGTCGCCTTTGGATCTTAGCTGCCGACATCCTTCGAACTGAGCGCCATAAGCTTCACCGAAATAGCCGCATTATTCTAAAAAAGGAACTGAATTTTTTGATTCCTTGTTTTAAAAGGTGAACTTTATCCCAATTATACATCGAGGCCATCAAACATTCTATCTATATCGACTGTTGATTTCTCGAAGTCCGACGGAGATAGAATGAGAAGAATCTTTACATTAATCGCCTGCTGCTGTATTTTTAATTCACAAGCGCAGCGTATAGACAGTATGACCACGGTTATTGCGCCCGAATATGACCGTGTGGGCTTACTGCATCGATTTTGGCTTGGAGATAGTTACCGTAAATTATACAATACTCCTGTTAAGATGCGGGTGATGAATCTCGGTACGGAGCGAGGTGGACTTCAGATTGTTAAGTTAGGCGGAGGAATGCAGACACAGTCGCTTCGATTGGTAGATTCTATGGGTAGGGAGTGGGTGCTCAGGTCTATACAAAAATATCCTGAACGCAGTCTACCAGAAAGCCTTCGAAAGACATTTGCAAAAGATATTGTACAAGATCAGATTTCGATACATCACCCATTTGGGGCATTGACTGTACCGCCATTTAATAAAGCATTGGATATTCCTTCAGCTTCGCCGGAACTGGTTTTTGTAGGAGATGACCCTGGGTTAGGTGAGTATCGCGAAGTCTTTAAAAATAGGGCTTATATGTTTGAGTCTCGTACCCCTTTTGAGGATAAAAAAACAGATAACACGGCAAAGGTCATGCGTAAGGTGTTAGAAGATAATGATACGCAAATTGATCAAAAGCTTACGTTACGCGCCCGGATGCTCGATTTTACGCTTGGTGACTGGGATCGTCATGAAGATAACTGGCGTTGGGATCCTGAAAAGGAAAAAGGTAAAAAGATCTATACTCCTGTCCCTAGGGACAGAGATAAGGTATATTATAAAACATCGGGTGTATTTCCAACATTACTTTCCTATCAATGGTTGAAGGCCCATTTGCAACCATTTAGTCCGCATATCCGTAATGTGCCTCACTGGAATTTTAACGCGAGCACTTTTGATCATTTCTTTCTTACTCATCTTACAGAAGATGAATGGATTGATGAAATACAATTGGTTCAGAAAACATTGACGGATTCGTTAATTCACCAAGCGATGTTAACGATGCCCGATACCATTGTGAAAATGAGTGCCAATGAATTAGAAACAAATATTCGCTCGAGAAGGGACGAACTGATGGAAAGTGGGCTAACTTACTATCGATTTCTTGCGCGTATCGTTGAATTACCATTGTCTTCCAAGTCTGAATTTGTAGATGTTGATTACAATAAAGATGGTTCAGTTACGATTAATATCCACAATAAGAAAAAAGATGGAACCGAAGGGCGGAAATTACTGAAACGGACTTTTTTACCTGATCAGACTAAAGAAGTCCGTATTTATGGCATATCGGGTGCTGATGAATATAAGCTACATGGATCGGGCAAATCGCCTATAAAGATCCGGCTAATTGGTGGTGATGGACAAAATCTGTACCGTACAACTGATAAGTTTGTCAATGGGAGAAAAGTTTACATCTATGATGCGAAAGAGCGAGTACCGGGTACTATGCATGTCGATGATGATATTCATCTCAAGCTGAGCAAAGATACCGCT
This sequence comes from Sphingobacterium sp. UBA1498, assembly GCF_002325125.1. Classification (NCBI taxonomy): domain Bacteria; kingdom Pseudomonadati; phylum Bacteroidota; class Sphingobacteriia; order Sphingobacteriales; family Sphingobacteriaceae; genus Sphingobacterium; species Sphingobacterium sp. UBA1498. The sequence continues at coordinate 188,167 of NZ_DCRG01000001.1, read as the reverse complement.
GTCCATAAGTTTGATTACGAGAATTTTATCTATGATCGTAAAGGGGTCGTTTTTAACCTTGATTATGGAATAGACCGTGGGCTTATTTTTGGACTGGGGTACATGATCGAAAATCAGGGGTTTAGAAAAAAGCCCTATGCTTATCGACACCAGTTTTTGGCTAATTACCTAACTGGTCGAGAATCATTTATGTTTGATTATAAAGGGAATTACAAAGATCTCATTGCGGGGCACGATCTTTATATTCATCTTTCTTCTCTTGGTCCCAAAAACCTGAGTAATTTCTTTGGATATGGGAACAATACTAGTTTTGATAAGTCGGATTCAAAGGGTATTTCCTTTTATCGGAATCGATATGATCTTGTGAGCGGAGACATTTTTCTGGAAAAGTATTTAGACCCTAAATTCAAGGTATTCTATGGATCTTCGTCCGAATATTATACAAGTAAAGAATCGAATAATTTTGGACGTTATTTCGAGGAGTTCAATCAAAAATATCCATTAGAACCGATCTATGGAAATAATTTCTTTACGGGGCTTACTGCCGGGTTAGAATATGATACCCGTGACAATGTTGCTAACCCTAAATCTGGAGTACACCTACATACCAGGTTAGGCTGGAATACAGAAGTTGGAGGCGAAGTACGAAACTATACGAAACTACAGCACGCTATGAGTTTTTATAAAACCATTGCCAACAATTATGTTACTTTTGCTAACCGGGTAGGATTTGATGCTGTATGGGGAAATCCCTATTTTTATCAGCATGCACAAATAGGAGGTGAAATGAGCTTAAGGGGATATAATTCACGGCGATTCACTGGAAAAACAGCTCTTTATAATAATTTTGATATGCGATTAAAATTATTTAGCTATGCTTCTTATATCGTTCCTGGAACAGTGGGAGCAATTGGTTTTTATGATGTCGGAAGGGTATGGATGAGTCACGAAAACTCGAATGACTGGCATATGGGTTATGGAGGTGGGATTTATTTTATGCCCGGCGACCTACTCACAATCCAGGGTGTAGTGGGTTTTAGTAAAGAAGCAACCTTGCCTTATCTACGCGTTGGACTTTCTTTTTAAAGACCTAAAAGGGAGCTTCCTAAGTATGAATTGAAATGAAATCGGAGATCAAAAAAAAATTAGATAAAAATTTCGCGGAGCGTAGGCTGCGGAATAGCAGCGTCGATTTGTCTGTACTAAAACACTATAAGACCTACGCAAAGACTTTTGCCGATATTCATAATGGTATAGCGGTACTGAGTGACCTGACAGCGAACTGGAGTTATACCTACATCGGTAAACTTGCAGAGCGGCTTTACCTTCCCGAAAATGATAAGAAGATTGAAATAAATAGTATTTGGGAGGATTTTCTTCTCGAACGTGTTTATCCTGAAGATTTGGCTGTTAAACATGCTTTGGAGCTTCAGTTTCTCAACTTGGTCAAAAAGATAGATACAGCTGATCGATTCAATTATCAAGCAAACAGTGTCCTTAGGGTCGAGGGGAGGGAGGGGCAAATCATGCAGTTGTCCCATCAGATTTTTTATTTGGACACTCCAGGGCCCGAATTTCCGCAGTTGGCTTTATGCTGTTATACCGTATTGCCAGAAATTGAAACATCCATCAATCTGCGAAATTATATTCTCAATCAAGTAACAGGTGTTGTCTATCACCTGGAAGGTTATGGCGCGAAAACTTCGATTAGTACACGAGAGAAGGAAATTTTAAGCTGTATCAAGGAGGGAATGATTAGCAAGCGAATTGCCGAAAAACTTGGACTAAGTATAAATACAGTAAATCGTCATCGCCAAAATATACTCCAAAAGCTTCGTGTTCGAAATTCATATGAAGCAGTAAGTGTGTTTAATAAGATACAGCAGGATCATACTGAACAGATTTAAGATAACGCCCGTCTATGTGGCTATCTTAGGCGGGCGTCAGTATTCTTAGTTTGAATTATTATCTTTCAGCCATTTACTTCGACGTTGATCTGCAAGATGTTTGATCGTAAAATAATCAAATTTGGCCTCAAACCCATTGCCGTCTGGTGAAGCGGCCATTAAACCAACCATAACAGGATGATTATCCTGTAGCCAGGCATTTCTCATCATAATATACTCCTTGTCATCAAAAGAATAGAAAAATTCAACAGCATCTAATCTGCGTATCGCCTTGATCCAGATGTAGGGGATTTCCTTATCGATCGGAACAATACTCCAATCACTCGTTTTATGGGTAACGACCGTACTTAAATTATATTTTCCGTCCACAAATTCGATTCCCGCTTTTATATAGTTTTCATGATCAATGCGCAGCATAATACCTGCTTGATCGAACCGGGTTTTGTAGTTGGCGGAGATCTTCGCCTTGACTTCAAACTCTCCCCCGCGTAACGTATAGAAAAATGGGGCGTCATCTACTGTAAATCCATAATGGGAGATACGCCAATAATCGCTTTTAGGCGTAACAAGCATCGACAGCGAATTGTTTTTGATACTCCATTCTGTCGGTTCGTTAAACCAAAGCATCCGATCCAATTTTTGTGCGCTAGCCTGTACAGTTAGTAATAGAAGTAACGAAGCTGCTAAAAATGTCCTTATAGTTTTCATGTTTTTGTTTTTGTGATGAAATTGATTTCATCAGCAAAGATATTTAAGCATAGTATAAGTTTTCAATACTGATAAATAACCACGTTTTCAATAATACCCATTGTAATTTATTTGCAATTTAATTGCATTTAGTGTTTTTGCTACATAGTTGCAATAGTAAAAAATATTATCTTCGTAAAGTTGACTTTTAATTCGTTAGTATACCGTAGTGGTATGGCCTACAGGATTGATTTTCAATATTAAACATGATAAGCAACAGCAGTATGGAATTTTGGGAACGTAATTTTGTAGAGAAGCAGGAAATGTGGGGAGATGAAGCCGCACAGTCTACACGTCTTGCGGTGCGCTTCTTTTTGGAGCGCAACATCAAAAATATCTTGATCCCCGGGTTCGGCTACGGTCGCAATGGTCGCCCGTTTTTGGAAAACGGAATAAAAATTACAGGTATTGAGATCTCTAAAACTGCCATTGAACTCGCCCGTAAATCCTTTGGGGCAGATACGGTTATCTATCATGGTTCGGTTAATGAAATGCCCTTTGATCGGCACATATATGACGGTATATTTTGTTATGGGCTTATTCATCTATTGGATGCTGATGAACGCGTTGCGTTAATCCAGCATTGTTTTGACCAATTGGCTGAAGGAGGTTTTATGATTTTTACGACCGTATCAAAGCTAGCAAGCATCTATGGAAAGGGGGAGGCCATAGGCACTGATCGATTTGCAATGTTTGGAGGAGTACATATGTTCTTTTACGATGTTGATTCCATTCATGCCGAATTCGATTTCTATGGATTAATCGAAATTAGGGAAGTGGAGGAAAATTTTCCATTCTACTTCATCATTTGTCAGAAGCGGACTAATAATTAATAATGTATATATGAAAGATGATAGAAGTTTTGAGGTAATTATTATTGGGGGAAGTTATGCCGGGCTTTCTGCAGCGATGGCATTAGGACGATCCTTGCGAAACGTGTTGATTATCGATAGTGGTCTACCTTGTAATAGGCAGACGCCCCACTCCCATAATTTCATCACGCATGATGGCGAAAAGCCGCTGAGTATAGCTAAAAAAGCGAGGGAAGAAGTCATCAACTACCCCAGTGTCAAGTTTCAGAAGGGACTTGCTGTGGTCGGTACGAAGACCACTGAAGGTTTTGAAATAATTACCGAGAATGGGGAGGTATTTAAGGCTAAAAAGCTCATTTTCGCCACGGGTGTGGAAGATATTATGCCTAGTATACAAGGATTTTCAGCCTGTTGGGGAATTTCGGTTATCCATTGTCCATACTGTCACGGCTATGAATTCCGGAAGGGAAAAACTGCAATTATAGCGAATGGTGAAAGAGCACTTCACCTTGCAGGTTTGGTTCACAATCTATCGTCCGACTTAACACTGCTGACTGCAGGTAGAGCAGGGTTCGATGTCAAGCAGATAGAAAAACTAAATCGACATGGTATTGCTATTATTGAAGAAGAAATCAATAAAATCCAACATAAGAATGGATGGGTTCAGCAAGTTCAATTAAAAGACGGGCGTGAACTTGCCTTCGATGCTGTTTATGCTGCCATTCCTTTCAGACAACACACTACTATTCCTGCTGCCTTAGGTTGTGAAATAACCGAACAGGGGCATATCCAAGTAGATAATTTTCAAAAAACTTCACTCGCAGGAGTATTTGCCTGTGGAGACAACTCCAGTGCGATGCGTTCAGTGGCGAATGCTGTTGCTAAGGGAAATTTAGCTGGAGCAATGGTCAATAAAGAACTTGTCGACGAAGCTTTTTAGTGACTGTACTAATCTGTTTTCGGGCGTTAGTTGTACCTTACTCCCGTCTATTGGCACGTCCTTACCCTAAAGTTGTTACTGAAAAATTACATGTGACAATAGCAGATGTAATGGAAGAATCTAGTTATAAAAAAGATGAAACCACTATCGGTTTCATCTTTTCTACATTGGCCTAGAGATACCTTCCATAGCGAACAGCTGTTTCTTGATAGCTATTGCTTAACTTAACCTAATAAGGAGAATAGGACTTTTTAATTACAATGGTTTTATTTTTAAATTTTTAAATGAGACACCTCTTGACCAATCCTGAAGCGCTATTTTTCCACTAATATGCTGACCAAACTCCGGATAATCTTTGAAATTACTCTGTTTTACTAAATCTTTCCATTTTGCTGAATTAAAATCCATTTCAGCGGTGATTTTACCATTGAGGTAAAAAGTGACTTTTCCATTCTTTTGGATGATACTTGATTCATTCCAAGCATCTTGCGCTTTAACATTGACAAAGTTTTGCTGCGGTAGAAATGTATAGAGACATCCCGAACGCTTTAATGGCTTATCAAAATCAGGATGAGAATCGGCCAACAATTGGTACTCTGGTCCTGAATGGTAGGTCGCATCGATATCCGGTTTTTCCTGTACATTGACAAAAACACCGCTATTTCCTTCTTTTTCCAGTTTCCATTCAAACTTAAACTCATAGTTTTTATACTCCTTGTCCGATACTAAATCATATTTTTGGCTTTCGTTTTTTGGATCGCAGTATATCGTTCCATTTTTAACGATCCACGCTGTAGGCGCATTTTTACTATTGTTGTACGTATGCCAATTGTTGAGTGTAGTACCATCAAATAGGAGTTGCCACCCATTACTTTGCTCTTCTTCTGTCAATGTATTGGGATTGCTTTTTTCACTTTGGCAGGATAGTAAAACAAAGCCCATAAAGACCGATAAGATAATTTTCTTAAAAAGGTTTAAGTCTATCATAGTTTTATTTCTATAAGTGTTCGTTTGGTAATTCTATGTTTCAACAGCTAAGCGCTAATTAATATAGTGTCTTCACTTGTTACGTTTCTACTAAGATAATTTTAAATACTTACTTCGCGCAACAATCTGCTTTTTCTCTGCAAATTAGTTACACAGTGCTTCTGATTATACAATCGAAAAAACGCCTCTTAGCATACGCATTTATCAATTTTTAAACCTTACTGTCTAGCCAGTTGAAACCATAACTGTCTAGTCAGTCGGTTGGACAGAGCGCGTTAACTTGCCCCCTTTTTTTCAGAAGTGTAAGACAAGGTACAAATTATAATAATTTGATCACATTTTCCGCATAGTCATTCTCATTTTGATAAAAGGACCCGATCAAAATGATAGGGTTTCCAAATGCTTTTCGGAGTGTTTGTTTTTTTATTCACTGATTAATAATTGTTTATGCTGTCTTTTGGCATACTGGAACAACCTTTGGCTTATTGGGACAAATGACAATACAAATGGGAACAGAACGAAAAAGAATAACCTGCGGCAAAAGTCCTCCAAAGGAGTGATTGTCACAAATTCTAGTATGTAATGGAAATTTAAAAAAAAAGAAATCGCGAATCACTAATAAAATTTAACAATGGTAATGACAATCATACTCCTCATAACTGGAATCTTTTGCTTCTGGTTATTCTACAAAATGGTGGATTTTTTTGAGAAAATATAGAAGAGATCATATGAAAGAGAAGCAAGAAAATAAAGGTACAGTATCGCCGCACAATATATCGGGAGACCGCATAGCGAAGATTATTTTAATGGTGCTAATTATTGCGATGGTTTTTCAGCTCTATGTCGGTTAGATTTTGAAGTATAGTTCTATTCAAACATGAAAAAATTAAATCAATACAGGGCAGGTTTGTATATGGCCCTTCATTATAAGGAAATTCGATCAGAGATTAATTTCCTGCTTCGGAAGCACAATTTTGCCGGCGTCTTGCAGGCTGTGATTAATCATCTTCGACACTTGATTACCGTGCGCAGCACAGACAAAATCTGTCAGCATATCGAGTTTCTCGGAACGATTTACGGCCATGGAAACCATTACGTCAAATATATTTTGGAAAACCTTTTTGTAAGATCCTTGGGAGGTCTTCAACGCATCAGTACCGTTCATACATGGACCGTAATCGAAGCTCGGTTGCCCGTAACTTTTTTAGAAATCCGTAAAGGACAACAAATACATAATCTATTCATATCAAAATAAATGACAGCTTTATTTATTGTAGCACTACTGGTTTTTGGATATATCTGTTATGTACTTCTAAAACCTGAAAAATTCTAATAATGAGATTGCTCATACGATATCGTCACTCATGTAATAGTGCGCTACCCTACCATGAAATGGAAAAAGTGGGATGGTGTGAGTTAAAGATGGGAAATGATACACTTTTTATACAAATCAATTAAAGAAATGAATACAGAGATTCTTGGAATCATAGTAATGTTCATCGTAACATTGCTGCTTGGACTTCCCCTGGGAAAATATATAGCTAAGGTATATGGCAATGAAAAGACGTGGTTAGATCCATTCTTTGAGCCCATTGAAAGATTTTTTTATCGACTGACAGGAATTGAACCTACTTCCCAGATGACGTGGAAACAGCACCTTATTGCTCTTTTGACTATCAATTTGGTTTGGTTTCTATTGAGTATGGTTATCCTAATGAATATGGGGCATTTGCCTTTGAATCCCGATGGAAATCCAGGAATGACTGCTGATTTGGCTTTTAATACCAGTATATCCTTTTTGGTCAACTGTAATCTTCAGCACTATTCGGGTGAATCTGGCGTAAGCTATCTTGGACAGATTTGGCTCATGTTTCTTCAGTTCGTGACAGCTGGTGTTGGCATGGCTGCCGCAGTTGTTATTTTCAAAGCTTTTAGGGATAAAACAACAACCCAATTGGGTAATTTTTATGATTTCTTTGTAAAATCATGTACCCGTATTTTACTGCCTCTTTCTGTGTTGGTTGCTACCGTTTTTGTGTTCCAAGGCATGCCTATGACCTTCGAAGGTAAGGACAGTATGGTGACAATGGGCGGAGATACTGTAGAGGTGAGCCGCGGACCAGTAGCTGCCTTCGTTCCAATTAAACATCTGGGTACAAATGGTGGTGGTTTCTTCGGCGCGAACAGCGCGCATCCACTCGAGAATCCGAATTATTTGACCAACATGGTTGAAATGATCGCCCAGTTTATTATCCCGATGGCCATGATATTTGCCTTTGGCTTTTTTATTCGCAAACGCAAATTTTCATGGATGATGTTTGGTGTAATGACCATTGGTTTTCTCTTGCTGGTCATTCCAAATATAAAAATGGAGGTTACAGGAAATCCAGCTATTGCACAGATGGGGATTGACACATCGATGGGAGCTATGGAGGGAAAAGAGGTACGTATAGGTGCCGCCGCATCTGGGTTTTGGAGTATCGTTACAACGATGATTTCGACAGGTTCTGTCAATTCGATGCATGATAGTTATATGCCCTTATCTGGAATGAACGAATTGATAGCCATGATGGTAAATGCCTTCTATGGTGGTGTGGGAGCTGGAATACTCAACTTCTTTATTTTTATTATACTCGCTGTTTTCATCAGCGGTTTAATGGTAGGGCGTACGCCCGAGTTTATGGGTAAGAAAGTGGAAGCGCGCGAAATGAAAATCGCCATGATTGTTGCTCTTGCCCATCCTTTTCTAATCCTTGTCGGTACAGCACTTGCGACAGCATTTCCAGCCCAGGGTGCTTCTACATTGAACAATCCTGGATTCCATGGTTTTAGTGAAATATTGTACGAATACACCTCATCTGCGGCGAACAATGGAAGTGGCTTTGAAGGGCTTGGAGACAATACAATTTGGTGGAATATCTCGACGGGTATCGTCTTGTTGCTCGGCCGTTTTATACCGATCATAGGCCCTATAGCTATTGCAGGAATGTTGGCCGAAAAGAAATTCATACCAGAAGGAGAGGGGACGTTAAAGACAGATACCAGTACATTCGGTTTGATGGTATTTGCCGTGATTGCGATTATCGCAGCGCTCTCTTTCTTCCCAGCACTGGCCTTGGGTCCAATAGCGGAATATTTTTCCATGTAATACGTAAAATTAAAGCACTTTAAAATGAGCAATCAACAAACATTGTTTCAGAAAGAACTTGTCCAAAAAGCATTAAAGCAATCTTTCGTGAAGCTGAATCCGAAAATAATGTTCCGTAACCCAGTGATGTTTACCGTAGAAGTCGGAACATTGATTATGGCTGTGGTCTGTCTATGGATAATGGCTGGAGAAAAATCACAAGGTACATTGGGGTATAATTTTACGGTATTCGTTATTCTATTTTTGACCCTGCTCTTTGGCAACTTTGCAGAGGCAATTGCAGAGGCCAGGGGTAAAGCGCAAGCAGATAGCTTGCGGAAAACAAGGGAGGAAACCCCCGCAACTTTACGCGATGGCCGGGTAGTCTCATCCGCACAATTGAAAAAAGGTGACGTCTTTGTCTGTCAAGCCGGGGATGTAATTCCATTGGATGGTGAGATTATTGAGGGATTGGCAACCATTGATGAAAGCGCAATTACAGGGGAATCGGCACCGGTAATCCGCGAGGCTGGGGGAGATAAAAGCTCAGTTACCGGTGGTACCAAGGTGCTGTCGGATCGAATTGTTGTACAGGTGACAACAGAACCGGGCGAAAGCTTTTTAGATAAGATGATTGCTTTGGTAGAAGGGGCTAGCCGACAAAAAACGCCGAATGAGATTGCATTGACGATCCTTCTAGCAGGTTTTACACTCGTGTTTATCATCGTAACCGTAACCTTAAAACCATTTGCAGATTATGCCAATGTCGGTATCACCATTGCTTCGTTTATTTCACTCTTCGTCTGTCTTATTCCCACCACAATAGGCGGTCTTCTATCGGCAATTGGTATCGCGGGTATGGATCGGGCACTTCGCGCGAATGTCATTACGAAAAGCGGTAAAGCTGTTGAAACAGCTGGCGATATTGATGTATTGTTGCTGGATAAAACCGGAACAATCACCATTGGAAATCGTAAGGCGACAAACTTTTACCCTGCAGATGGTGTCATGATGGAATCGTTGGTGCGGGCGGCAACGTTGAGCTCGATGGCTGATGAAACACCTGAGGGCAAATCAATCGTAGAATTGGCGGAGGTTAATCCGTCGAGCTATAACGTCGAAAACCCCGAATTTATCAAGTTTACCGCCGAGACCCGCAGCTCAGGAATAGACTTTGCACAAACACGTATTCGTAAAGGTGCGACTGATGCTATTCGAAATATTGTTTTAAAAGCTGGTAATCGATTTCCGCAGGAAATCGATGAACGCGTGAAGCTTATTTCCCAAAACGGTGGTACACCACTGGTCGTTGCCGAGAATGAACAGGTGCTGGGAGTGATAGAATTACAGGATGTGATAAAACCCGGAATACGCGAAAGATTTGAAAGATTGCGAAAAATGGGTATCAAGACCGTTATGGTGACGGGAGACAATCCGCTAACTGCCAAGTATATTGCTGAAAAAGCAGGCGTAGATGATTTCATTGCAGAAGCTAAGCCTGAAGATAAGATGAACTACATTAAAAAAGAACAGCGCGACGGGCGATTGGTAGCAATGATGGGGGATGGCACAAACGATGCCCCGGCACTTGCGCAAGCCGATGTTGGAGTAGCGATGAATAGTGGAACACAAGCTGCAAAAGAAGCCGGCAATATGGTCGATCTTGACAACGATCCCACCAAATTGATTGAAGTGGTAGAAATAGGTAAGCAATTGCTGATGACGCGAGGGACTTTGACGACTTTTAGTATCGCAAATGATGTCGCCAAATATTTCGCAATTATTCCAGCTTTATTTATTGCAGCAATACCTGCACTTCAGGGCTTGAATATCATGCAGCTCAGTAGCCCTCAAAGTGCTATACTATCTGCCGTTATATTTAATGCCATTATTATTCCATTACTTATTCCCTTAGCATTAAAAGGTGTTGCATACAAACCGATCGGTGCAAGTGCATTGTTGCGACGAAACCTGCTCGTATTTGGACTTGGAGGGGTACTTGTTCCATTTGTTGGAATCAAGGCCATCGATCTACTGGTTTCTCTATTCATCTAATGAATTTTAATCACAAAAGAAAATGAAAACACATCTATATCCAGCGATAAAGATTACAATGATTTTATTGCTCCTACTGGCAGTTGTATATCCAGCCCTTGTATGGGCGATAGCTCAAATAGCACCCAATCGTGGAAAAGGCGAAATCCTAAAACATAATGGTCAGACGTATTACAGGAATATTGGCCAGGCTTTTTCAGGCGATGATTATTTCTGGTCGCGTCCTTCAATAGTCGGTTACAACGCAGCAGGATCGGGGGGAAGCAACAAAGGTCCGTCCAACGGAGAATACCTTTTGGAAGTGAAATCCCGTATTGATACTTTCTTAGTGCACAATCCTACGGTAAAACGCGAACAGGTATCTGTAGACATCGTTACGGCCAGCGGTAGTGGTTTGGACCCCGATATTTCCGTTGAAGCAGCAAAAATACAAATTGACCGTATTGCGAAAGCGAGAGGTATATCGGTCAATAGCTTACAGTCTCTTGTCGATGCCCACGTGCAGGCACCTTTGTGGCATATATTCGGACCTCGAAAGGTCAATGTCCTTGAACTAAATATAGCATTGGATAAGATGGCTGAAAAATAAAATTGACCGCAGGATCCCTTGACATACACTTTATAACAACGATATATATGAAAAAACTCGCGATGTTGGCCTTTATGTTACTAGGCACAACACAATTATTTGCACAGCAGGATACGACTAAAAATACCTCATTGGCTATTAGCGGTTACCTTGAAGCATATTATCTTCGGGACTTTAATAATTCAATTGGAAACACCCGCCCCGGGTTTGTTTATAGCCATAACAGAACGAATGAAGTAAACATAAATTTGGCACTTTTAAAAGCTGCATACGAAACAACGAATACCCGTGCAAATCTTGCATTAGGTGTCGGTACATATATGAATGCCAATTATAGTGCGGAACCTGGCGTTTTAAAAAATATTTACGAAGCGAATGCTGGTGTTCGCATCTCGAAAAAGCATAATCTATGGATCGATGCGGGAATATTTTCCTCCCATTTGGGCTTTGAAAGCGCTATAGGAAAGGACAATTGGACGGTAACGAGAAGTATTTTTGCTGATAATTCGCCATATTTCGAAACTGGCGCAAAAATATCGTACACATCTGCTTCTGGAAAACTGTTTTTAAGTGGGCTTGTTTTAAACGGCTGGCAGCGTATTCAACGTGTAGATGGCAGTAGTTTGCCTGCATTTGGACATCAATTGGTCTATAAACCCACAGATAAATGGACCATTAATAGCGGTTCTTTTATCGGCAGCGATAAAGCGGATAGTGTAAGACAGATGCGTTATTTCCATAACCTGTATGCAATCTATCAAATGAACCAAAAGCTAGGCATTACAGTGGGATTTGATATTGGGGCAGAACAAAAAGGAAGGGGGAGCTCAACGTACAACGTATGGTACACGCCCGTATTAATTGCACGATACGCAACGACTGAAAGATTTAGCTTAACAGCAAGAGGAGAATATTACAACGATAAACATGGTGTTATTGTCTCTACTGGAACAGCTCAGGGCTTTCAAACATTTGGCTACTCTTTAAATGCGGATTATGCGATTCTCCCAAATGTTCTTTGGCGTACAGAGTTGCGCAACCTCAGGAATAAAGATGCTATGTTCCTTGATCGGTCAAATCAGCTGCTTAAAAATACCGTGACGGCTGTCACGGCACTAACGGTTAGTTTTTAAAAACAAAGGTTCCTGCCTTGTGTTACATCGGCAGGAACCTTTTGACAATGAAAGGTATTAGACATGGAAGAAAGGAAAAGCGCTGAGCACTTTTTGGATCTGATCCGGAAATCGAAACGAGGGCGATTCAAACTTTATATTGGAATGAGTGCTGGTGTCGGAAAAACATATCGCATGCTACAGGATGCACATACACTTTTACAGGGCGGAATCGATGTGCGTATCGGCTATATTGAGACCCATAATCGAAAGGATACACATCAATTGCTTGATGGTATTCCGATTATTGCTCGGCGTCATCTTTTTTACAAAGGCAAGCAGTTGGAGGAATTGGATCTGTATGCTGTTTTGAATTCACGTCCAGAGGTTGTCATTATCGATGAGCTGGCACATACCAATATTGAAGGCAGCAAAAATGCCAAACGATGGCAAGATGTCATAGAAATTCTCGAGGCAGGGATTAATGTAATCAGTGCTGTTAATATCCAGCATATCGAAAGTTTAAACGAAGAAGTCAAAGCAATTACAGGGATCGAAGTGCAAGAAAGAGTTCCCGACAGTGTTATTGATTCTGCAGACGAAGTCGTTAATATTGACCTCACCGCAGAGGAACTTATTGTTCGTCTAAAAGAGGGCAAGATCTATGATGCCTCAAAAATTCAGGCTGCACTTCAAAATTTCTTTAAAAGTGAGCATATTTTGCAGTTGCGCGAGATGGCATTGAAAGAAGTGGCCTCCCAGGTCCAGCGCAAAGTAGAGACCGAAGTGCAGCCCCAGCGATGGGTGCGAAAGGAACGTTTCTTGGCCTGTATAAGTTCCAATGAAACAAAAGCAAAAAACGTCATCCGAAAGACAGCAAGATTGGCAGGATATTACAACAGTAGCTGGTTTTTGCTATATGTACAGTTACCAAAAGAACGCGGCGATCGGATTGCGTTGAATAAACAACGGCACTTGATCAATAATTTCAAATTGGCAACAGAACTAGGAGGGGAAATTATTAAAGTAGAAAGCCGGAGCGTAGCCAAGGAGATCATCACCCTCTGTGTGACACGTAAGATCACTACAGTTTGTATTGGGAAACCGCGGTTGTCCCTTTTGAGGATTTTACTGGCTAGAGATATTTTTAGCAAACTTTTGGCACAGCTGTCTACTGAAGATGTTGATCTGATAATATTGTCTTAATGATAAAGACCAATTTTGAATAAGATGAAAATAAAAACCAAACTTACATTCGGTGTGGGGGCACTGTTTCTCATGATCTTTTTACTTGCCGCGTTAAGTGGCTGGTATGTGAACCGATTAAAAAAAGATACCGCAAATATATTGACGGCGAACTATAATACGCTGCTGTATGCCAAAAATATGTTATTGGCACTGGAGGAAATTCCTGTAGAAAAAACTGCTTTTAAGAACTTCGAGGTCAACCTTGACAAACAACGGAGAAATGTTACTGAAGTCGGAGAGCAACAAACAACGAACGCGATTGCTGAACATTTTTTAAAACTGAAATATAATCCCTTAGACATCACTATTATCTCGTCCATCAGAAAGGATATTGCTTTGTTAATGGAGCAAAATATGACGGCAATTTCTCGGAAGAGTATTGTTGCGGATCGCACCGCAGAACATGCCATTCTGGTCATTTCATTTGCTGGGGCACTCTGTTTTATTATTGCTTTTATATTGCTGGTCAATTTGCCATCCAATATAGCTGATCCCATAGCAAAATTGACAGCGAGTATTCGACAGATTGCAGGACAGAACTACAAAGAACGAATTCAGGTACAGAGCGGAGGTGAGTTTGCTGAACTCGTCGCTTCATTCAATTCCATGGCAGAGAAATTGGAAGAATACGCTGAAAGTAAACTTGAAAAAATTTTAAAGGAAAAAAGTCGAATCGAGTCTCTTGTTGATCATATGCATGATCCGGTGATAGGCTTCGACGAAGAGCGACGTGTTATTTTTGTCAACGAGGAAGCGCTTCGCATCACCAATCTACATAAAGATCAACTTCTCGGAAGATCTGCTTTGGCGGTTTCAGATGAAAATGATCTTGCTAAAGATATTTTTAAAGACCTATTCCTTCCTGTGGAGCAACGTGAAAAGAATGCTGTTAAAATTTATGCGGACGATAGAGAAAGCTATTTTGAGAAAGATGTTATCGATATCAATGTTTTGCCGACAGGTGAACTGGAATCAAAGTTTATTGGGCAGGTGGTTATCCTAAAGAATATTACGCCATTTAAGGAACTTGATCTTGCAAAAACAAACTTTATCGGCACCGTTTCTCACGAGTTCAAAACACCTATTGCAGCGATTCAGATGGGAGTTCAATTGCTGGAGAACGAGCAAATAGGCCCGTTGAATACCGAACAGCTCGCGCTTGTAAATGGAATAAAGGATGATTCCAACCGCTTACTTCAGATTACAGGCGAACTGTTAAATATGACCCAAGTTGAAAGCGGTTCTATTCAGATTAATTTACATACGACAGAAATACAGCCTATTATTGAATACGCAGTCATGGCTAATCAATTTGCTGCCAACCAGAAAAATATTCATTTTACTATTGAAGTAGCGCCGACGGCGAAGTACATTGTTGCTGACAATGAAAAAACAGCGTGGGTATTGACAAATTTCCTTTCCAATGCAGTACGATATTCCTACGAAGATTCTGTCATCCATATAGCCGTTGAAAGTATAGGACTTAAAACCAGATTTACCGTAAAAGACAATGGACAAGGAATAGAAGCTAAGTACCTCGAGAAAATCTTTGCACGTTACTTTCGTGTGCCGGGCTCTAAGAAAGGGGGAACCGGTCTTGGTTTAAGTATCAGTAAAGAGTTTATAGAAGCACAGGGGGGAGAAATCGGCGTTGAAAGTGATTATGGTGCTGGAAGTTCTTTTTATTTTTCATTGCGCAGTGCGGCTTCCAATGAAAACTAATGTCTCCGATGGATAATTATTTTATAATATCCAATAATTCTACGTCAATGGCTCCAGCATTTTCCGCTAGATTCGGATCTACACCATGTGCATAATAGAGGTCTATCATATTTGTAACCAGACGTTTCAGACTTTTTTTTACCGTTATTTTTATCCATTTAGGTAAACTATCGTCTTTTCTAAAGCGGCAATGCGCTACTTACTCGAATGATTCATGATTTTGTTGCTATTTTTGGAGTGTTCAGAATGGGGTTTCTGAGGGATGAAATTTTTACACGTTGCGACCATGATTAAAATTTACCACAATATACATTGTAGCAAGAGCTGCAATGTACTGAAACTGTTAGAAAAGCATAGCGCTCAATTTGAGGTACACGATTATCTTAATGAAGTGCCGACGAAGGCACAATTAGTCGAGTTATTGGGGCAACTCGGGATAACACCTTTTGAGCTCATTAGAAAAGGAGAATCGGTGTTTCAAGAGAAATTTCAAAACCGTCAACTGACGGATGAGCAATGGATAGATGTGCTACTCGCGCATCCTATTTTGATTGAGCGACCCATCGTGGTAAAGGACGGTGTCGCAATAATTGGCAGGCCGATTGAAAAAGTCATAGAACTCATTGCCATCAAACCATAGCAATCGCTTAATTTTTTTTTAAGTTATTTCAAATATTGAATATTGAGCTACAAATATCGTCAAAATTTGACCTAATATAGGTTCTAGATGTACTGATTGAATAATTATATGCAGATTTATAGCATCAAATGAAAGATGCTACACGCATTTAATAATATATAGCATACTAACAATAAATAATTTTGGTTTGAAAAGAATACTACTTGTACTATTTATTTTGCTCATTGCATTTTTAGTGACAGCCTTTTTTGTGAAAGTCAATAAAAACGAGACTTTGTTGTATAAAATGCAGCAGTGGATGACGTATGATAAGACGGATTGGGAAAATTATGAACACAATAAGAAACTTCTTGCTGCTGTAACAAACGAATCCGCTATGACCGATGTGGTTGCGGCCGCTCCAGAAAATGACTTATATCCCGTGGATACAAATCGCGTATCGCCGGAGTTTAAGGCATTGGAAATCGAAAGAATTAAAAAAGTCGATTTTGGACGATTAGTGGCTACAAAGTTGGCGCCAGACCATGAAGACGCGCAGATCGCATTAATTCATCTCACAGATCGGAAATTGACCGATGTCATTATCAATCAAAAGATCAATATTAAAGTTGGAACCTGTTATCAAAATCCGAACATATCAGGTTATTATCGCTGCGTAAGTTGCATGATTTTACTGTATAATCGAGAGAAGAAAGATTGGGTTGAAGCTCCAAACGGAGAGAATTTTATGAAAAATGCCTATGACTTTTATCAAACGTCGGAAGGAGATATTTGGCAGGCACGCGAATTATCCATGCAGATCCCTTATGATTATGCTTTAGTTGCAAAGTATAGCAAGTAAGTTTTTATGCAGTTAATAGCCATAGGATTATGTTGAAATTTTTTAAAGAATTATTAAATGCAGCGAAGCTTGGCGTAAATGAGCCCAAAGAAGAACTCAGTTTGAAAGCTGGAGAGGAACAAAAGGCTGACAGCACATTGATCGATAGCAACATAATCTTGGGTATTCCTTATGAAGAACAGTTTGGTAACGCACTTGGAGCCGCATTTAGGGTGATTGTTTTTGGAGACTGGTTTACCGTATCCGGAAGTAACGGCGATGACGGGAGCTATCCTCTTCACTTATATCAATTTGGAAATTATCCAAAAATTGATCAATACAAAAATGATTTTATCAGACTGTTAAAAAGTGACTTTGCTATCGAAGATACGGAAAGTTGTCTCGATAGTTTGAGTTCATATTTTAATTTGCTTGGCATAGAAAAGAGAGGAACCGCATTGGAGGAAAAAAATGGTCAAATTGATACAGATGTTTGGAACATTTCCAAAGTAGGGGTAGATGCTTTTGCTATTGCTATAATAAGTTATATTACTACATCTGCAACCGACGCTGGGTACCTTTCAAAACCTGTGGCTTCAAATATTCTAAAGAATTTGTCGCACTATGCGAAAAAGCATTTTGGTGATTGGTTTTTATTTGCCGATTATTTTTTAGAAGGAGAGAACCATGTAGGTTTAACTAGCAAAATCAGGAAATCTTATTTGAAAAGATACATCGGATATTTGAGGGAAAAGAAAGGAAGTCCCTGGAATAATATAGCATGGCGTGCAGGAAGCCCGTCTGGAATACTAACACATTTGACTTGGAGATTCCAGCTGAAAAAATATCTTCATATCGAAGAATTTGAAAATGAAGTTAACGCGTATCAAAAAGGTACAGTTGAAAAATGGAATCATTGGATCCCGAATCAAATTGTCGTTGACAAAGCACAAATTGAGGTCTGCTATCGTGTATGGATACGGAGTATGAACGATTTAGAAGAAAATGAATATTTATTGGACAATGAGATAGAGGCCTTTTCTGAAGATAAGAATCACGCTGGATTTTACCAGGTAGAATTGTGCGCAAAATTAAAGTCTTCAAATAGCCGATATTTTACGGCGTTGGATTTGCTTTATCAATTGGAGCAACAAATCGCTCAGAAAGAACTCCGAGACCATGTCTTTTTTGAAGGATTGGATGTAATTGAAAAAGATGAAGAGGGAATTCCGATGTTCTATCTGAGTTGTGGAAGTTAAAACACTAACTGATTCGGCGAATGTACGAATCAGTCAGCTTTATCTACGCAAAGATTCGGTCGATGGTCCTACTCAATGTTACCCTTATATTTGATTGCATCATTGACATAGAGCACTGATTTCTTGGCATCGTATCGATAGCTATCCTTTTGGTAAATGTCATTATCAACTTTATCTAGGAGAATGTTATTTTTACTGGCTTCAGGTAAAAATAATTCTGCCTTTGACTTATCTTCGCTTAGCACAACGAAGGCACTTATAACGGCTTTTCCTTTTTCTACATCAACCGGATTTAAGCGAAAGCCAATAGTAAAGACCTGGATACAGCCCTGCTTGATCTCACTCCATGTTTGTCCTGCCGATACAAGACAGCCGTGCTCATCCTTGCTGCCGCCGATTGATGGCGTTTCTCCTTTCACGCTGTCAGTCGCTGAATGTGTGGTTTCATTGTCCCTTTGAGCATTGTTACAAGCGGCTAAAGTAACAAGGCCGGCTACTATACATGCTAATTTTCTCATATGAATCAGGTTTTAAATTTCATGATGTTCATACAATAAATATACCACAGTGTTTCATCCTTAATAGATATATTGATGAGACTTCAGACCCTATTATAGATGAACTATACAGCTCAGTTATTTTCTTATTTTACATGCAGAAAGCTGCCTACTAGTTAGATTAATCAATTATAGGTGGGGGGTGTTAAAGCTTTACCGTTCATGATGCATATAACGTTCCAACCTTCGTATGCGCTGTTTATTCTTACCATCGACACGGGATGCAACTGCCCATATAGCTGCGGGAATCCAGCCCAGTATGGTCATCTGCAGAATCAAACAGAGGATACCGCTTAGGATCTTTCCGCGCAAAAAGAATGATAACCAAGGAAGTAAAACTGCTATTAATATCATAAATAATCGGTGAATTATAGAATAAAATACAAATCAGCGTATTGATTTATAAAAGTCGAAAATAATATCGACTAAAGCAAATTGCGTTACTTTTTTACTCTGTTTAAATGCATTAATAGGCAATGCGTAAAGGTTACGTTTTGTCAGAAAAAGTAAATGTTAAGAAAACTTAAAATATACTATTTGATCATTAAATTTTAAAATTTTAGCTTGGAGTGGCACCAATGTTGATATCTTCCTATCGTATAGCGTAGGTGCAGTTAACATAGAATAAATGACGGAAAACATGAGTAGTATTATTGAAAATTTAAACAACAAATATAGTGGATACCTGGAAGATGAAGGAAAATGGCTCAATGAAGGGTTTCAAAATATTTTTATCGATGGCGTGCCGAGTAAAGAAAATCTGAAAACATCAGTTTACCTCATGTTGCCACAAGAGATAAGAGAATACGTCGATCAATTGTTACCGAAAGACTGATTGTAAGTCCCCGACGACTTCAGATAATAGGCGATATGGCCCTATTTCATTTGCAAATAACTACAAATTTATTTTAGTTTGAAGATCTTTACGACGTATTAAAATCGTAACTCAAAAAAATAATTTGATTGATAATTCCCATGAGGCCATTTCACTTTCTATTCCAAGCTACATCTTGTCTGATTTTTTTATCTGGTATCCTGTATTCCTGTCAACCGAAAAACGGGGATAGGGTGATACTTGAAAAAATGGATAAAACATTCAATGTGTCCAGATTTTATGAACCCAAAATAAAGAGGAGTGAGGAATTGTTGCATGCAGATGTTAAAAATATGGATAAAAAAAGGCTAAAGGAAATCTTTGAAACTGCTATATTTAAAAAGGATACCCTGGCTATTTTCAATTCGGAAGGCAGTCTACCGACCGCATTTTACCTGGAATCTACCGGTGGTTGGGGGACAAGAAAGTTAAAGCCAGTCAAAAATTTTGGATATCGTTATACCACTGTTTCTTACAATGAAGAAAAAGATACCATAGCGCTCTTTAACGGAGTCTCATTTCCTTCCCTAACGATGGCGGAAGATCAAGGTGGTAAATTTGCTTATCTAAATGCGATGAAGAGCTCAAAAAATAGCGATGATTTTGATAAAATTCATCGCTATTTACAAAAAAACTATAGAGCACTAAAGCTTCAGAATGATGTCGGCGGCAGTATAGAAGGTTGGGAAAGCGAAGATTTTTATTATTTTTTACTAAAAAAAAATAGACGGGAAGAACAGATTTTCTCATTCGGGGAAGATGAAGACAATAAACCTGCAATCACTGAAATTGTCGATATCCGTTTGGAGATTTACGGTAAAATGTATATCCAAACGATGAGAAAAGAACACGTTTATCTACCAGATTATATCCCTCATGGCAATGAATAGACGTACAAATGGTTAGACACTCAGTCTTGATAAATCCACTAGCTTTAAATCTATCATCATTTCTCGATTCGCCAAAGAATAGGAACAGTAAAGAATAACAAAAGCAGATAAAGGAAATCAATACCCATAATAAAAAAATAATGATATAACTTTTGTTTTCGACATTTTTTATATATTTGTCGAACAATGACAGGTCAACAGGAAAATATTAGAGAAGAAATTATCTTATCTTCCATGAAAGTGTTTGAAACATATGGATTTGCAAGAGTCTCTATGCAGGATATTTCAAAAGCTTGTGGAAAGGGGCGGAGCACTTTGTATTATTATTTTACCAGTAAAATGGACGTGTTCGATGCAATTGCGGAGTACCTGTGTCAACAAGTATTTCAAGTTGCGAGTCAAACATATCATAGAGATGCTACATTGGAAGATAACCTAGTTGGTTTTTTACAGGCAAAATTGCGCCAAATCAACTTAATCACTAAGCGTTTTCATCTCGCATTTGAAGACATGAAGTCAGATCCAGCTTTGATGGTTTCAAAAACGCGTTACATGTTGGATGACGAAATCAAGCTGATCCGTGAAATGATTGAATTGGCCATTAAGAAAGAGGAGATTCAGCCACTTGGCGAAAATGACATCTTATTCTTATCGGAAATGTTAGTGACCACATCGCGTTGTTTTGAGCAGGAAGTTTTACTCTTTGATCGTTTTCCAGATTTTGAAGCCCGACTTTCTTGGCTAACAAGTATCTGTGTCAAGGGGCTTCGCTAATAGTTTTACAATAAGGAAAATTTTTTGGATAGTGAGGAATATACCTGCTGTTTTTTTGTTTTCTGATTCGACATTAATACAAAATATGTCTATATTAATTTTTAAACTCTTTTAATAAAAAACATATATGGGGAAAAGTACTGTGGCATTAAATGCAAAAGTGGGCAAGTCGGTAAAGCGTGTTGCATCAGAAAGGTGCATTTTGATTATGGTGGAGGGAGAGCAAGCCGGCCGTACTGAGATTATGGGACTGTTGGATCCAGATATAGATTGTTATTTATTAATCAACAGTGATGTAGAGCGGTTGGATGGGCTTGCTCTTGCGCTGGAAAATGAAAATAAAAAAGTTCGACTAGCCCGGGACATTGAAGAACTAAAGCAGATGCACTTTTTGAGCCATCACCTACAACAAATTGCCGTTAAAATTTTGAAATAATCTAAATATGTATAAAGTAGTTTATTCGTTGTCTCGCAAGCTAAAATGGAGAGCCAGCGAGATTTATCATTTTCTCTATCAGAGTTTCCCCGAGATAAAAAATATTGATCTCATGTTGGATGACCAACAATTTCTGCTTGTCCTTCGGATGAGTAGCCGACTAGAATTCTCTATTCTGAATATATGTCAGCAGCAAGGTTTGACAATGCAATTTGTACAAGTAGAGGATACTGATTAGTGCATCTGGTTTATAACACTTCGTATATTTAAAGTGCTTTTTAACCCAGTATGTGATGAGCCATAAAGAAACTGCAATTTGAGCCTTCGAATAATGCTAATTTAAAAGTTACTATTTACTTTTACTGTAATTCCTTCAAAACATTTTTCACATCCAGTGGTTATTTTTATCGCGTGGATGGATTTAGGAGCTATGGGGATTTTAGGCATTTATTCAAAAATAATATAACGATTTTATCAAGTATGAGTACATTTTCAATTAAAGCGTTTGGCACAAGCGCACCAGCTGCCGAGCTGCAACAGATGGCTATTGAACGGCGTGAAGTCACTGGAAAAGATGTCGAGATTGATATCTTATTTTGTGGTGTTTGTCATTCTGACTTACATACAGCGCGAAACGAGTGGGGTGGGACTGTTTATCCAAATGTACCCGGCCATGAAATTGTAGGACGAATTACTAAAGTTGGGGATGCTGTAACCAAGTTTAAAGTCGGCGATTTAGCCGGCGTAGGTTGTATGGTAGATAGTTGTCGTGAATGTGAAAGTTGCAAAGAAGGGCTGGAACAATATTGTGAAAATGGAAATATCCAAACATACAATGGACACGATAAACATCTCAACAAACAGACGTTTGGTGGTTATTCCGAACGCATAGTGGTGGATGAGGGTTTTGTGCTTCATATCCCTGCAAATTTGGACCTCGCAGCAACAGCTCCTTTATTGTGTGCCGGAATTACTACCTATTCCCCGTTGAGACATTGGAATGTCGGACCAGGACAAAAAGTTGGTATAGTTGGTATTGGTGGTTTGGGACATATGGGTGTCAAAATAGCCAAAGCAATGGGCGCTCAAGTGGTTGTGATTACAACTTCTGTTTCGAAAGTCGACGATGCCAAACGGTTAGGTGCTGATGAAGTCATCTTATCAACCGATGCAGAACAAATGAAAGAGCATGCGGGAACATTACATTTCATTTTAGACTGCGTTTCGGCACAGCATGACATCAATGCCTATTTAAGTTTATTGAAGCGGGACGGTTCACTGACCCTTGTCGGTGCTCCAGAACATCCATTACCCGTCGCTCCGTTTAGTCTGATTCCAACGCGTAAAAGTTTTTCAGGCTCGATGATCGGTGGAATTGCAGAAACGCAGGAGATGCTTGATTTTTGCGGTAAGCACAATATTACATCCGATATCGAGCTAATTAAAATGCAGGATATCAATCATGCCTACGACAGGTTACTGAAAAGTGATGTTAAATATAGGTTTGTTATCGATATGGCAAGTTTGAAAAACTAATCCAATATAATTTTTAACCCTGAACCATCAGGCATCATATCTATTACTCTTGATGGTTTAGTTTGTATAGCATTAATGATGACTAATTGCTGCACTGACCATTTGTGCCGAAGAGTTGTTAGCTAAGATTAGGGAATGGAAAATTCGTCATTTTATGGAAAAAATTAAAGTTACTATATTTTGGTTTCGCCGGGACTTACGCTTAGATGATAATAGCGGTCTTGCTCGCGCGTTGACGATTGGAATCCCTGTATTGCCCATATTCATATTTGATGAGGAAATTTTGGAGCAATTGGAAGATAAAGGGGACCGTAGGCTTCATTACATTCATCAAGCGCTAACGCATATCAATGCTGTACTGCAAGAAAGTGGTGCCTCGTTAAATACATTTTATGGTAAACCTATCAATATTTTTAAAGACCTAGCTGAAAAATTTGACATCCAGGGAGTTTATTGTAATCGAGATTATGAGCCGAAGGCAATTCGTAGGGACAAGGAAATTTTCGAATATTGCAAATCGATTGAAATTCCTTTCAAAGCTATAAAAGATCAGGTAATTTTTGATAAGGGAGACATTTTAAAGAATGATGGAACGCCATATACGGTTTATACACCGTATGCAAAAAAATGGCGGGAGAAATTGAGCCCCGACGATTATCGTTCCTATACTTATGGAACGGAATTTTTCTTTCAGCAAAAACAGCAGCAAATCATTCCGTTAAAACAGATGGGTTTCTTAGAAACAGACCTCATTTTTGAAGAACCGCATCTGGATGCGAGTATCATAGACCATTACGATGAAACACGCGATTATCCAGCTTTAACGGGTACCACCAAATTGGGGATAGCACTTCGTTTTGGAACCATCAGTGTTCGTAAATGTGTTGCATTTGCGTTAAAACATAATGCAACATGGTTATCTGAGTTGATCTGGCGTGAATTTTTTATGCAGATACTTTATCACTATCCCCATGTCGTTACCGAATCCTTTAGAAAGCAATACGACACTATACCATGGCGGAATGATGAAGAGGAATTTCTGCAATGGTGCAAGGGAGAGACCGGATATCCCATGGTCGATGCAGGCATGCGACAATTGAATACTTCAGGCTATATGCACAATCGTGTACGAATGGTCGTGGCAAGTTTTCTTTGCAAGCATTTATTGGTCGACTGGAGGTGGGGGGAGGCTTACTTCGCTCAAAAGCTAAATGATTATGACCTGTCTGCCAACAATGGCAACTGGCAGTGGGCCGCTGGGAGTGGCTGTGATGCCGCACCTTATTTTCGGGTTTTCAATCCGGCTCTGCAAGCGGAAAAGTTTGATAAAAATCAGGAATATATAAAAAAGTGGGTACCGGAATTAGGTACTGCAGATTATTGCCAGCCTATGGTAGATCACCAAATGGCTCGCGATCGAGCAATAAAAACCTATTCGACGGCTTTGAAATAAAAATGCCAATGTCTGCCTAGAACGTCAGGTTTTACTAACTGGCAAACAGGGATAGACATTGGCTATTTGTGAATTTACTAATCTAAGAATTCATCGACAAAAGCGTCGAACACCTGTGGATTTTCGGCTTGAACCCAGTGACCTGCATTAGGTATTGTTTTAAACTCAGCACTTGGAAATTGTTCCTTGATCTTTGCCTTATCTTCCGGTAATATATATCTTGATTTCTCGCCCGCTAAAAATAAAGTGGGGCCGCTATATATCCCTGATTTTACCCCTACTGTTATAAATTCAGTATATTTATTTTTTAAAACATCCAAGTTAAAGCGCCAATCTAATTTTCGATCTGCTCTGATATATACATTTTTTAATAAAAATTGGATAACACCGGGGTCGCTTAAATAGTGCTCAATCTTATCTTGTACATCCTTTCTAGTTTCTAACGTCGTGATAGCTACAGCAGACAATGCATCGAAGATATCTTCATGATGTGGAGGATAAGCTTTGGGAGCTATATCAGCGATAATCAGTTTTTCAATTTTTTCTGGATGGTCGATAGCAAATTGCATGGCCACTTTTCCACCCAAAGAGTGCCCCAGAAGTACTATTTTATCTGCTCCGATGGAGCCTATATAAGTAAGAAGGTCGTCTACCATCACTTCTATTGACATTTCGTCACTGTGAAAGCTACGACCATGGTTACGTAGATCGAGTAAATGTACCTGTCTTTTCTTGCCGAAACTACGGCCAAAGGATCCCCAGTTATCTGCCATTCCGAATAGACCGTGCAGCACAATTAATGGCGTTCCACCATTATTTGCACCATATATTTTACTGTGTTGTAGTTCTTTCAATGTCATGATAGCTCCAATTTCAGATTTTCATTTGTATGCGATGAGTATATGTAGCGAAGTTAGCTTTTGTTGCTGAATTTTTGAACCAAATTATGTAAAACATTTATCCCTTTAGAAATTCATTCCATGTTATTATCATTGCCACTTTTCGACAGATTTCGCAGGGCATTACTGGCTATATATTCTTTGCCGCTCCACTAAGCAAAAGGTTGATTGTTTACAATGGGAATAAAATTTTTATTAAAAGTGATTTTCATCACTTTTTTCTTGAAAAGTAAAATCTATCTTTACTACAGTAGCACTTACAAGGATATTATTGAACTTGCTATTAATAAATTTAGCCATAAAAAATATATTATTTGGGGGTTTTCTCTTACGAGAGGCCCCTAATCTTTTTTACCATCGCTCAGGTTACGTGGAGTGTTTATACACTTTTTCATAGGCTAAATTCTTGGTTAAAAAAAATGCCCCATTTTAGTCGCTTTCAATAAATTATTCAAAATGGTTGAAGAATATCTAGCTATTGAAAACTAAAAAATTGCATTTTCTGCAGTTAATATAATAGGGGAGCCATCAGTAATCAGAATCGTGTGTTCATGCTGAGCCATGAAACCGCCCTTATCGCCAACCATAGTCCAGCCGTCACTGAGTTCAGTGGCGTAAGTTGATGCTGTTGAGATAAAGGTTTCAATAGCAACCACAGTGTTTTTACGAAACCTGCGTTGGTCGAAGCGATTTTTATAATTCAGCAATTCATCAGGCTCTTCGTGCAGACTTTTTCCTACACCATGTCCACCAAGATTTTTGATAACTTTATACCCCCTTTTTTTAGCTTCAGTTTCAATAAGATGCCCAATGTCTGCTATTTTTACGCCGCCACGGATGTTATTGATTGCTTTTAGAAGAATTTCTTTGGACGCTTTTACCAATTTTTCATGTTGATGTATATCTTTTCCGATAACAAAGGAACATCCATTATCAGCCCAATAGCCATCGAGCTCTGCAGATACATCAATATTGATCAAATCACCCTCTTGCAGTATCCTTTCTGCATGCGGTATTCCGTGACAAAATTCGTTGTTTACACTAATACAGGTATAGCCAGGAAATCCATACGTAAGTGCTGGAGCAGAATTTGCACCCATGCTTTGTAATATTTCGGCTCCATATTCGTCAAGCTCTTTCGTAGACATTCCCACTTGAGCATATTCTATCATGGATTTTAACGTCTTTGCAACAGCATTGCTAGCTTTTTGCATGCCTGTTAATTCGGTTTCATTCGTTATGGACATCGCTAATATTTATTGTGAACATGTAAGATCTGTTCCCAGAACATGTGGTTCTATTGGAATATAAACCGATATAAAATTCTTAATTGAATTCGATTAAAACAGCGATTTAATTCCTATTCAAAGCAAATATACGACATTTTAACAACTAAGGTTACGGAGGACGGATGGTAAAGCATATTTAAGAATGTCAACAGTTTGATCCCTGAAATTTAATGTTTAGACATTTGATTTTTTATGTATCTTTACATAACTTTAATGAGTTGCTATAGATCATTTAAATTGGAAAAAATGGCTTTGTTAGATAATCTGGAGTGGCGCTATGCCACAAAAAAATACGATCCTTCGAAAAAGGTCGCTCAACAAGATGTAGACAAGATTTTGGAAGCTGCACGAATGGCACCCAGTTCCTCGGGTCTTCAGCAGTTTCGTGTAATCGTGATTAAAAATCAGGAATTAAAAGAAAAAATAGTACCCATAGCCTGGGGGCAACAGATTGTTGCTGATAGTTCGCATTTGCTGGTATTTGCAGGATGGGATAAATATACTGACGAGCGAATTGACAGCACTTTTGACCAAATGAATGCATCACGTGGTTTACCACTTGATACAACAGATGAATATAAGAATAACTTAAAAGCACAATTGGCGACTTTTACCGAAGAGCAGCAGGCTGCGCATGCGGCAAAACAAGCCTATATTGCTTTTGGGTTGGCAATTGCGCAAGCAGCAGAACTAGGTATTGATGCAACACCAATGGAAGGTTTTTCAAATGTGGAGTTAGATCAATTGCTAGGATTGGACAAACTTGGGTTGAAGAGCGCGACCATGCTCCCTTTGGGATATCGTATGGAAGGGGAAGACTGGTTGTTGAAATTGAAAAAGTTTAGACTTCCAAAAGAAGAGTTTTTGATCGAACTTACCTAGGCAGTCGCTTTAGCATACTGAAAAGCGTTTCAAATAATTTTTGAAACGCTTTTTTTTCGCTCTTAATGCTATTGAAATTGATGAGCAATGCGATTGAGTATCGTGCAGACATTTTTAGGTTTACTATTGTCCAACGGCTAAAATAATTCTATTTTTCCAACGTAATTGCCTTTACAGCGAATGCGAAGTGATTATAGATAGAAGATAAACTTGCATTCAAAAGTGTTTAGAAGAAAAGGGCGCATATTTGTTGAAACGTTTATCTTTTTGCTTCTATATTTTCCAATAATTCGATGGCATCGTAAAGAACACCTGCTTCACCTCTAAAAGTTCCTGAACCCTCTGGTTTGTTATCCTTTGTGTACCATTCATAAAAACCTTTATTTTTGATAACACGGGCAAGCATCGGCTGTATTTGCGTATAAGCTTCCTGTTGAAAGCCATTTTTAACGAGCTGCTGAATCATACGACCACCAAACCAGGTCGAGTCCCCACCATTTTGATAACCGTAAGGATACATGCCTTTGTTCTTAAACGAGCCTGCCGGATAAGTCGGGTACACAGTAAGTCCAATTGTTGCTGCACCAGCGTCCTTTACATTTTTAATCATTTTATCCAATGAAACTTTTATTTGCTCTTTGCTGAGCAAATTAGCCTCAATAGCAATTGCTGTTCCACCATGATAATAGATTTGATTTTCATCAAAATCAGCCGCAAAAGGAGAGCCTTTGATATAAATATGGGGAATAAACTTTTGGTTCTTTTCATCCCAAAGGTGTTTCATGGTATTACTTGCTATAGACGCTCTGATTTTTCCCCACTTTTCTTTTTTCTCAGGGAAAAGATCCATGTAATTGTCAAGCGCGATCAAAAACATTGCATTGTCGTAGATGTCCAAAGCAATATGCGAATTTTCATCGAGGTGGACACCCCAATCGTGTTCAGGTTGAACGTCACCCCAATCGACCGTAGTTGCTCCCCAAAGTAAACCATAAGTAGCATTATAACGTTTGCCCAATAAAAATTGTAAAGCATGCTCCATGCAATCCTTTACAGTCGAATTTCCAATTTTTCCATCGAGAAAAGCCTTATCTTTCGTTGCAGCGATATATTTATGTACCGCTTGGATTAAAGAAGACTCCTGGTCCGTTTCAACTGTATTTTTGTGTGCTGCATAATCAGGAGCTAAGGGACTAGTGATGGTATAATAGTCCGATACGCCATTTTTTAAGCTGGATTTTTTGACAAAACCATCGGCAATATTACCATCAGGACCTTGTAGCTTAAAAAACAAAGCTAATTGATCTTTGATCTGTTCATGGGGATGTACTTTTGTTGCTAAGGTGATAAATGTATTGTAATCTCTAATCCACACCTCACTGTATCCATCCCCCGCATTGAATCCACTTTTAATGACGTTCGTAGCCATATCTTTTACAAGATTGAAACTGCTGTCTTTTTGGATGCTGTCCTGTAAATTGTTTGTCGAAACTTTACCGCCAGCATTTTGGCAGGACAGTAATAGGAGAGACGAAGATAATGCAAAAAATATAGTTCCCATTGTGCTGTTAGTTTATAGTAAATGGTTTGATTAACATTTGGATTCTTTGACAAAAGATTGGATAACCTTTGCCTTATCGTTTCCTAAATTACGCAATGTATAGGATCCAGCAGCAGCAGGAACAGCAAAAGTCTCTGCATAATGAAAGACTTTCTTCATGCCATTTGCTGTCTTCAGCTCAATTGCCTCCCCCTCCACAAGCATCATGATGTGACACTGTCCTTGTGTTTCAATTGCAACATCCTCATCGAATTCGTATCTAAAAACATCGTAGAAATGATCTTCATGCGTTGGCAAATGTATTCTTGTTGCTTGCGCATCAAGGGCTACTTCAGTGGGCTGAGCGAGTAGTGTGTTTTTTACGACATCACCTTTTCGGCTAAAATTGAGGTTGGCGAATGCTCTATCAATATTTAATGGGCGTGGTTTCCCATCTAAATCCGGACGCAACCAGTCGTACATTTTAAAGGTATAATTGTAAGGTGTTGCACTGATTTCGAGTACGAGATTATTCACGCCGGAAGAATGTACGGTACCGTGTGGTATCAAATACAATTGGTGTTTCTTGGATTCGAATTTTTGAACGTATTGCTCGATATCTATGGCTGTTCCAGTATGGAAGCTCTCTTCTAAAGCTGAGCGAAATTTGTCTGCATCAATGGATTGCTGAAAGCCCAGATACACTTGTGCGTCCTCTTTTCTATCAACGATATAGTATGATTCGTCCTGTGTAAAGTTTTCTCCAAATTCTGTTTTTGCATAGGCTGGACTAGGGTGACATTGAATGGATAGGTTGCCGCCATTAAAGGTATCCAGAAAATTGAAGCGTATTGGGAATTCAACATCGAAACGTTGCTGTGCATGCCCCAGTACGTTGGCACTTTCTTGAAACATCAATTGATCAAATGAAATTTCGAGTGTATGTCCATCTGCTTCGAGCAAAATGCCATTCTCAGGGACAATCATTTCGAAGGACCACGCATAGTTTTTGACATGCTGATCTATGCCTGAAAGGTGCTCTTTCATCCACTGTCCACCCCATACGCCGGGTTCAAAAGTTGGTCGTACGCGGAAGTAATTTTGGGACATGGCTCGCAACGTATCGCGTAGATCTTTCCGTGTGATCCATGGTAAGCTATGGGACGATTGTTGATCGGCAAGAATTTCGACACGGGAAAGGATGGACCTTTTATGTCTATTCAATATTTCCCAGTCGACAAAATAGTAACGCTTGTAGGTTTCCTTTTGATTGGTCTGTGTTGAACAACCTAAATTTAAAGCTTCTCCCGCACGCATACGTTGAATTAGCACGTTTTTGGGCAGATCAATAAACATCAGCTGACTAGACGTATCGACTAACGATGCTCCAGGGCCATAAAAGATGGTATACTCAGCTTGTCTTGATTCGGAGTTTGCTCGTATGTTTTGAAGGTCCGCAAGCTTTTGGGTGTCAAAGCATTCAATGAGTTGAATCCTGGCTTTTTTTCCAAATAATGGATCGTCGCCACCGAGGTATGGTCCGACAAGCTCCTGGATCGCTGATTCGGCTTTTAAAGCTGAATCCATGGCAATAAATCGTGGGGCTAGGCCCTGTTTTTCAAGTTCTTGCTTCAGGTTGGGGATAATTGTATCCCAGTCAACACCTACAAAACCATCAATGCTATGTATATTATGTGTAATGAGATGTGCAACAAGATTCGGGTAGGAATTTGATAATGTTCCTTGAACCGGAAACGTCGGTGTGATTTCGTACTGAAAAGTTTTGGTTTGCGTATTGGAATACATTTTGATGTAAATTTTTATTGCCAATGAATAATGCTAGAGCAAATAGCTTTTGCTTACTTGTTTGTCGATTTTTTGTAGTGTTTATCAATCCAGAATTTTTCAATCTCCTCCAAAGGTTTGCCCTTTGTTTCCGGAAGGAATACAAGTACGACAAGGAATGCGATGGCACAGAAAAGTGCAAACAACCAGAACGTATAGCAGGCGCCCCAGGAAGCGAGAAGAATAGGCGTTAGTTGCCCCACGGTCGCATCGGAAATCCACATCACCATAATACTGATACCCATGGCACGAGCCCGGATGGCATTAGGGAAGATTTCGGCTGCGACGACAAATTTTAGTGGGCCAATGGAAAAAGCAAAGAAAAATAAGAACGAAAGTATAGCGATAATCAATGCGATATTATTGACTTGACCTTGATTAAAAAGATATCCAGTAACCAGCAAACTCAGGGTAGCCCCTACCGTTCCCAAAAGATATAAGGGACGTCTACCCCAATTGTCAACCTTCCAGATGGCAAAGAAAGTAAATAACATATTGGCGGCTCCAAAGAATAATTGAGCATGATAGGAATTATTTAATGAAATACCAGATTCAAGCAATATGCTCGGACCATAGTAGACAATTGCGTTTATGCCACTCAGCTGTGAAAATAAAGGAAGGAATAAGCCCAATAGGAAGGCCTTGCGATAAATAGGAGAGAACAGATCACGTAGATTTCCCTTCGAGGAAACGTTGCCGAACTCTTGTATATCCGATAGTCCTAATGCGTCACTGATTGCTGCAACTTCCGTGTTCCGCCCATTTTTAGATAGCCAACGTGGACTTTCAGGAATAAAGTAAACTCCGATGCATAACAATAAAGCCGGTACTGCACCAACTAAAAACATAGTTCGCCAGAGTTCATTTTGCTGTGCAGAGCTATATTCGAGAATCAAATAATTGCTGATATACGCAAAAAGGATACCGAATGTAATAGCGAGTTGGTAACAGGTGACTGATCTTCCTCTAAATTTACTTGGCGATATTTCCGCGAGATACAAGGGGACAACAATTGATGCTATTCCAACACCCAAGCCCCCAATGATTCTACTTGCAATTAATATGCTATAAGAAGGACTGAATCCACAGCCAATTGCTGAGCATAAAAAGAGCAGGGCAGCAGTAACAAACGCTGGTTTTCGGCCGTATTTATCTGTTAATGGTCCTGTGAAAAATACACCAAAAATACAGCCTAGCAAGGCTGAACTGACAAAAACGCCCTCTTGAGCGGGAGATAGTCCGAAAAATTGCTTTACTAATGGCAATGCACCTGCAATTACAGCCATATCGAAACCGAAAAGGAGTCCTCCAAGTGAAACGATACATAAAATGATGATAAATCTCTTTGACATCTGCTGTTTATATTAATATGTATATACATACAAACATATATCTATTTTTTTAATTATTCAAAAAATCTTATTTTAGTACAAGCAATCCAACTGATGAATTTAAAAATAGATCATAAAAGCCCTGTTCCGCTGCATATACAAGCAGAGAATCTGTTACGCGAATTAATCAAGCAGCCTGAATATATAGAGGGTAAGTTATTGCCCAACGAAATTGAATTAGCAAAAAGATTGGCAATTTCCCGTTCTACTTTGCGTTTGGCGATCAATAAACTAGTCTACGAGGAGTTGCTCATTAGAAAGAAGGGAATAGGCACGAAGGTGGCTAGTTCCAAATTTAGTTCCAAATCCAAGAATTGGCTGAGTTTCTCACAAGAGATGAAAAACCGAGGAATTGAGGTAAAGAATTTTGAGCTTCACGTCAGCTGGGTTGTTCCGGACAAAGCAGTCTCGAAGTTTTTTAATGTAGATGAGGGCCAAAAGCTATTAAAACTAGAACGTCTGAGAGGAAAGAAAGATGACCCATTTGTTTATTTTATATCTTACTTCCATCCGCGTATAGGTTTAAACGGCGATGAAGATTTTAAGAGACCTTTATATGAGATCTTAGAAGCAGATTATCATGTCATTGCAGATCTTTCTCAGGAAGAGCTGGATGCGATGGCCGCGAATAAATTTATAGCTGATAAATTGGAGATTAATATCGGTGATCCTATTCTGTCCCGCAAGCGCTTTGTATTTGACCAATCTGGGAAGCCTATTGAATATAATTTGGGGTTCTACCGCGCGGAAAGTTTTACCTATACTGTCGAAAGCAGAAGAGATTATTAGGAAATTCACTCATCCTTTTTGAATGGATCAATTGGATGAGTGAATAGCTAATTTATTTATTCTTTTAATGATTCTTTTCCAGGGTAGTTTCAGCCCAGCTTTCTAGGAGAGTTATTGCTTTACTCAGCACGCCTGCTGAACCTTTGAATTTTCCTGATCCACTGGGTACGTTATTTTGACCATACCATTCGTAAAATCCTTTGTTTTTCACAACCCGATCGATCATCGGTTGGAGTTCGGTATAGGCTTCCTGATAAAAGCCATTTAAAACGAGTTGCTGGATCATCCGTCCGCCAAACCAGGTCCAATCACCACCATTTTGGTATTGGTAAGGCTGAGCCATTCCGCCGATGAAAAATCCAACTGGATAGGTTGGGTATAAGGTCAATCCAATACTCGGCATGCCAGATAACCGCACGTTTTCAAGCATTTGTTTGTTGACTGTTTTTATTTCTGAAGGTGTCAGTAGCTCCGCTTCTATAGCGATGGCGGTGCCGCCATGATAATGGATCGTATTTTCATCAAATGCTTTAGGAATAGGTGATGTCTTAGGGTATATGTGCGGAATGAATTTTTGTTTTTTCTTATCCCATAAATAACGTCTACTGTTCGTTTCGAGACTCTTTTTTAATCCTTTCCATTCCGCCACCTTGGGAGAGTTGGGCTGGATTTCAATTAAGGTC
The DNA here is from genome assembly GCF_002325125.1 of Sphingobacterium sp. UBA1498. Taxonomy (NCBI): domain Bacteria; kingdom Pseudomonadati; phylum Bacteroidota; class Sphingobacteriia; order Sphingobacteriales; family Sphingobacteriaceae; genus Sphingobacterium; species Sphingobacterium sp. UBA1498. The sequence goes on along the minus strand of NZ_DCRG01000001.1, from coordinate 154,364 downwards.
TGCAATGCAATAATAAACATCGCGTTGTCATAAATATCGATTGCCTCATTGGAAAGTTGGTCATTCCAATCACAACCAAAGCTGTCGTTGGGCTGTACATCTCCCCAATCTGCTGTCATCGCACCCCAAAGTAGCTGATACTTTTGGTTGAACCGTTCCTTTTTCAGATAATCCAACATAAGTTGGATACGGTCTTTTACAGAAATTCCACCGATAGACTCCTCCAAGATACTGTAATCCTTTGATTTTATTATGTATTTACCCAACAATTGGATGAGTGACGTTTCCTGGTCGGTTTCTACCGTGTTTTTAAAACCCACATGATCAGGAGCGTTTTTTGAATAATAGGGTGTATCATCATACCAGGTAAAGTCTTTCTTTAGTACATAGCCGTCTACCATTTCGCCATTAGGCTGTTGCATCTTAAAAAATACTAAAATAGCCCCTTTAATGTCCGTTTGGGACCGCTCTTCCAATGCGGTTTCGATGAATGTATTGAGATCTCTGGCCCAAATTTGTGAGTAGCCACTTCCCGCATTGAAACCTTCTTTGATGACCTCTCGGGCAAGGCCGTCCACATATTTTAGGTTTTGATCCGCTAGAATGCTTTTTGCTAACTTAAGTTGCGCGATACGGTCGGGTTTTGTTTGTTGTGCTGATAGTTGGGTTCCGAGTAACAGAAGTATTAGACTAAAAAATGTGGTGTTTTTTTTCATTGTGGTTGTATTGTAATTAATTAGGATTGACAAGTGTACCTGTCAATCATTGGTATTTATTTCAACGTTAATTTGTATTTATTTCAGGCTTGTGATCGAAGATCAGCCGTTCGATGTGTATTTTTTTTGAATTTATTTACTGGTTATATTTTAATATGTATGTACAATCAAAGTTATGGAAAAATGTCAGTATATAGACTTTAACAGTGTTTTATTTGATTAGTATTTAAAATTTTACAAATTTAGGCGTTGCGATGTAATCTGTTAAGTCGTTAAATTAGGTAAGAAAATCTAACTCATGTTTATACATACTGTATTTTTTTGTAAGTTTGCTGTAGAACCTAATTGAGAACAATGGTAAAGCGTATCATTTATTATTTTTGTAGTTTATTTGTGAGTACGGCGGCTGTTTTCGCACAGCAGAAAACAGATTTGACCGTTTTTGTAAAACCTAATATTGGATCCGTCCATAGTCGATATTTCTTTTATACACCAGCAGCCGTACCTTTTGGAATGGCTAAGCTCGCTCCGAGCACAAATGGAAGCTATGGGAACAAGTCGGGCTGGGAGGCCGTGGGTTATGACGATAGGCATACTTCAATAGAAGGCTTTGCTAATTTTCACGAATTTCAGGTAGGCGGAGTGGTATTTGCACCATCCGTTGGAAAATTGAAGACAATGCCCGGTCAACTTGATCGTCCACAAAGCGGTTATCGTTCCGATTTTGACAAGAAGGATGAATTTGCCACTTCTGGCTATTACCGTGTCAAGCTAAAAGATTATAATATAATTGCTGAGCTTACGGCAACGAAGCGTGTCGGTTTTCACCGCTATACTTTTCCAAAAACGGAAGAAGCCAACCTTATTTTCGATATTGGCCATGTGATGGGGGAAAGTGGGCCAGTCGTGGATGCTGAGGTCAATTGCGACAAACAACTCGTGTGGGGCTATGTAGTCACCAATCCTGTATACGTACAAAAATATCAGCAGGGGGCTACGGTCAAAATGTTTTTCTTTGCGGAGATCAATAAACAACCGAAGTCTTTTGGGACATTTAGAGATTCTATAACTTTTGACCAACATACGCGCATAAAAGGAAAAGGAGCTGGAGTATATCTGAAGTTTGGCACTGAAGCAGGCGAATCAATATACATCAAGACGGGTTTATCTTATACTTCTGTAGAAAACGCACAACTGAATTTGCTTAAAGAGGCGAAGGATATGTCGTTTGATGCTGCAAAGAATAATGCCTTGCAAACCTGGAATAGTGAACTGGGAAGAATTTTGGTGGAAGGGGGAAAAGCAGACGACCGCATTAAATTTTATACCGGATTGTATCATGCTTTACTTGGCCGTGGGCTTGCAAGCGATGTAAATGGTGCATATCCCAAAAATGACGGCTCGGTGGGGCAGATTGCCCTAAATAAGCAAGGGCAACCGATTCATCATCATTATAATACCGATGCTATCTGGGGCGCATTTTGGAATTTGACACAGTTGTGGTCTATTGCGTATCCAGACTATTACAACGACTGGATTCAGAGTCAATTGTTGGTCTATCGCGATGCAGGTTGGTTAGGAGACGGTATTGCCAACAGTAAATACGTTTCGGGTGTAGGAACTAATTTTACGGGTTTGGCAATTGCAGCGGCCTATAATGTGGGTATTCGTGACTATGATGTGAATCTTGCTTATACTGCGGTGCGCAAAAATGAATTGGAAGCGAAGGACCGTCTGCCAGGAGCAGGTAAGTTAGATGTCGGAGTCTTTGTCCGTAAAGGCTATTCGCCCTATATTGAAGACAATAGTGTGAGTCCGGAATTAATGACTAGCGGCTCTCCGTTTGGCGCCTCCCACACATTGGAATATGCTTTTTCAGCCGGAGCCGCTTCACAATTTGCAAAATCATTGGGGCACCAAAAAGATTATGTTAAATTTCAGGAATTATCTGACGGGTGGCGTACGCTTTACGATGCCACAACGAAGTTTATGCGCCCAAAGGATAGTGTAGGGAAATTTATATCAAACTTTAATCCTTATGCATCATGGCGTGGATTTCAGGAAGGAAATGCTTGGCAATATACGTTTTACGTTCCCCATGTTCCACAAGAATTGGTTAAGTTGGTAGGAAAGGATTTATTCAACCGACGATTAGATAGTATCTTTACGGTGTCACAGAAGAACGTTTTTGGAGGTGGCACCCATATTGATGCTTTTGCTGGAATTGAAAGTCTCTATAATCATGGTAATCAACCGAACCTGCATATCTCTTGGCTGTTCTATTTTTCTGGTAGACCTGACCTAAGTCAGAAATGGGTTCGGGAAATTTGCAATGAATTTTATGGTACGGATGCCCTACACGGCTATGGCTATGGACAGGATGAAGACCAAGGCCAGCTCGGAGCTTGGTATGTCTTATCCAGTATAGGGCTATTTGATGTACGGAGCTTAACCACCGAACAGCCAGCGTTTCAGATTGGCGCACCTCTGTTCGATCGGGTAACGATACAATTACCGGAGAAATTGCGAAAAAATAAATTTATAATTCAGGTGACTAAAGAGCAGCCCAATAATTATATTGTGGATCAGGTTCGGTGGAATAATCGCCCGTGGAAAGGTTGGCAACTTCCTTTTGAACGTCTGATGGAAGGTGGGATTTTAGAGCTCAAGTTGAAAGGTAACTAAATTTAAACAATAAAAAAATAGCCCCATTCGGGGCTATTTTCAGGTAGGTTGGTTTGTTGATTGCCTACGCGATTTCGGCAATAAAATTCCCATCTTGATCCAAATCTGCCTTATGAGCTGCAATTTGTTGAAGATTAATATGACCGATTACATATTTGAAATCTGATGCGTAATATCGTTCTGTGATTTCACTGAAGTTTAACTTTTCAATCAGTGCATCGTCAGCATATCTCAAATAGACTTTGATTAAATAATCTTGGCTATAACTTAATGTGCTGGATTCTAAGTGTTTTTTATATTCATAACGGTATCCATAACGAAGGGCTGCAATATCTGACAATACTGCAGAACCAGTTGGATGACCACCCGCCCCTTTACCGTAGAAAAACTGTTCGTCTGCAAATGCCGCTTTAACCAATACACCGTTGTTTTCATTTTCCACATTATAGAGCATGCTGTCTTTACCTATCAGACGTGGTAATACATAAAGTACAACCTTGTCGCCGTCAATCTCTTTTGCAGTCGGTATCAATTTGATCTTGAAATTTTTCTCTTTTGCAAAACGAATATCTTGTTGCCCGAGTTTGTCTATACCAATATTAAAGACATCGTCTGGTTTGACATAGATCCCATACGCGTGTGAAGCAACAATACATACTTTAAATTTGGGGTCAAATCCACCTACATCCAAGGTTGGATCTGTTTCTGCAAATCCGAGTTCCTGTGCTTTCTTCAAAGCATCTGCATAGTGCTGGTTTTCATTGAAAACTTTAGATAGAATATAGTTGGAAGATCCATTAAAAATGCCACTAACAGAGTGGAGTAGTTCATTATCATAATACTCTTCTAAATTCCGGATAATGGGAATACTTCCGCAAACAGCACCTTCATACAATAAGCTTGTGCCATATTCATGCTGGATATCGACCAGTTCCTCCAAATGGCTCGCAATCATTTTTTTATTGGCTGAAACCACATTTTTTCCCGATTTCAGTGCGCGAACAGTTAGTTGGTAAGCTGCTTCGGCATCATCAATCAGTTCGACAACAGTATTAATTTCTGGATCACCTAAAATTGCCTCCGCGTCAGTAGAAAACAGCTCCGCTGGTAGCGAGCGTTTTTTATTACCGTTTTTAATGACGAACTTCTTGATTTCCAGATTAAGATTTTTGGTTTTGATAATATCATAAAGACCTTGGCCTACAACACCAAATCCAAACATCCCTATTGTTAATTTATTGCTCATATCTCTTCTTATATTCTCTTATTATATTGTTCAATCTCTTATACTAATTCAGGAACACATGCTTTCTCCGCTCTCAGAAAGTGGCTAATAGTTTCCGTTAGTTTTGTTGTTTCGATTAAAAAGCCGTCATGACCATAGGTTGATTCAATCTCTTCATAACGAGCATTGGGAATATGCTGTGCTATGAATTGTTGCTCTTGTGGAGGAAACAATAAATCTGTATTGACACTTAATACCAATGTTGGACAGCTAATGCTTGCTAATGCAGATTCAATAGACAATCTACCGCGCCCCAAATTGTGGCTATCCATTGCTTTAGTCAGGAAATAATAGCTGTAAGCATTGTAGCGGTTTACTAATTTTTCCCCCTGATAGTTTTGATAAGATGACGCTTTGTAGTCGCCTAGCTTATTATTATCATTTTCGCTCTGCGTATTACTATAGGTTGTATAATTACGGTACGACAGCAATGCCATTGAACGTGCCACCTTTAGTCCCTTAGCACCGCCATCAGGATGGTTGGCATAAAAGGTGCGGTCGGTTGTAATGGCAAGGCGTTGGCTCTCATTGAATGCAATACCCCATGGTGAATGAACAGCATTTGTGCCAACGACGATTAAATGATCGATTGCGATTGTGTTGGACGCCGCCCATTCCAATGCCTGCTGCCCCCCTAATGAGCCCCCGATCAGAACGTTAATACGCTTGATTTCCAGATGGTCAGTAAGAAATTGGTGTGCACAGGCCAAATCTTTTACCGTAAACTCCGGAAATGATAGATAATAGGGGTGCCCAGTGGATGGGTTAATAGACAATGGGTTGCTACTGCTATAGGCCGACCCAATGACGTTGGCGCAGATGATATAATAGTCGCTCGGGTCAAATAAGTCATCGGTTCCAAAAAGGCCCGGCCACCAATCCAAGACGTTCGCATTGGCCGTTAGGGCATGACATACCCAGATCACATTGCTGCGATCTGGATTAAGTTTGCCAAACGTCTCATAACTGATTTGTAAATCAGTAAGCTCTCGTCCATTTTCAAATACAAAAGGCTTCGGGTGCAGATAAATATGCTTACTCATTTTACATTTAAATTTTATAGCCGACTAAAGTCTAATTAGTTGATTTTATCAAAAGCTTGCTGTAAATCTGCTTTGATGTCATCAATATGTTCTATTCCCACTGACAGGCGCAATAGTCCTTTGAACACACCCGCATGCGCTTGATCTTCGTCACTCAATTGTTGGTGGGTCGTTGCGGCTGGATGAATAATCAGCGATTTAGTATCGCCTACATTAGCTAAATGACTGATTAATTCTAAACTGTCGATAAAGTCATTGGCTTTCTGTGCTGCATCGCCCTTTAGCTGGAAAGAAAGCACTGCGCCGTACCCATTTTTAAGATATTTTTGCGCATTAGCGAAACTTGGAGAGCTTTTTAATCCTGGATAATTTACCTTTTCTACCTGAGGGTGGGCCTCAAGCCATCTAGCGATTTCCAACGTGTTGTCGACATGCCGTTGTACACGTAAAGACAATGTTTCAAGGCCTTGTAACAACAAGAATGAATTGAAAGGAGAGAGTGCTGGTCCAAAATCTCTCAATCCCTCTACACGCGCGCGAATTGCAAATTGTATATTGCCAAATGGGCCATTTTCACCAAAAATATCTGAAAAGACCAATCCGTGATAGCCCTCAGATGGTTCAGAAAATTGTGGGTACTTCCCATTTCCCCAGTTATAGTTACCTCCATCAACGATGACGCCGCCAATGCTTGTTCCATGCCCACCAATCCATTTCGTTGCCGATTCAACGACCACATTTGCGCCATACTCTAAAGGTTTAAATAAATAACCCCCAGCTCCAAATGTGTTGTCAACAATTAATGGCAAATCGTATTTTTTGGCTACAGCGGCAATTTTTTCAAAATCAGGAATATTGAAGCTTGGGTTCCCTATTGTCTCGACATAGATTGCCTTAGTTTTATCGTCAATGAGCGCTTCTATTTTATCAGCTTCAGCATCGGTGGCAAAACGAGCTTCAATACCTAGCCGTTTAAATGCAACTTTGAATTGATTGAATGTACCTCCATATAAGTTGGACCCTGCAACGAAATTGTCACCGCTTTCAAGAATATTATTTAATGCAATAAACTGCGCTGCCTGACCAGATGCAACTGCGACTGCGGAAACACCACCTTCTAAAGCTGCAATCCGTTGTTCAAATACATCCGTAGTTGGATTCATGATCCGGGTATAAATGTTTCCAAACTGTTTTAATGCGAATAGATTGGCCCCATGTTCTGCATTTTCAAAGACAAAAGATGTTGTTTGATATATAGGAACTGCTCTGGATCCTGTGGTAGGATCAGCGACTTGGCCAGCATGAACCTGTAGTGTTTCGAATTTCAAATTTTTGTTAGAAGACATAATAGATCAGATTTTAAGGTTTCAAAAAAGAATTTGTAAAGGTAAAAGAGAAGCATACACACCTACTTGGAAGGTCTGTCAAATCGTTATCCAAGAAAAAGGAAATGATTTTTAACAAGCAGGGAAGTGTGTATGCATACGCATTCGCATCGATACTTTTTTACGATGTAGTACACTTTTGCTGTTCGCAAGGTTCAGTTGTATTGAACCTGAATTTTTAATGGATTTCAGTAATTTAATAAGCATTGTCTTATATCATTTATATGCTCCAAAACGATATTATTTTGGACAGGAATTGGCACCTTTTCAAGCAAATTGAAGGTTGCCAGTGGGTCATTGAGCCAGTCTCTCGCCACTTCTTTATAAATCAAGACCTACTGATTAAGGAAGGTGTTGATTAGAAATCTTCTTTCGAAGACGACACAAATATAAACTTCTTTTTTATTAAAGCAAAAGAAATACGTTTTTTTTACTTAAAAGAGCGTTACTTCGGGAGCTGTAATCGCATATTTGTTATTCAATATTGATACATAAATACATAGCTTGCCTTTATGGTTTTCTTAAGTTGATATTTTCTGCCAGCTGATCTAAGTCGGTTAAAAGGGGTTTTAAAGCATCAATTCTGCAGTGGATACCCTGTTGTATGTCGTGATTCGCTTTTCTACCTAACGATATGGAGAGACCAACCAAATGCGAATTGATGCGATAGGAGAGTGCTTGAAAATGATGGATATGGGACCAGTCTACCCACTTGTGTTCAGGTTCCTTCTTCATTTGATTGATCGCATCGGAAAAGAGAGCCATGGCAGTCTGTGCTTTTTTCCGAGCCAGTCGAATGTCGAACGAACTTTGCAGATCATCAGATAGGCGTTTGTTGATAATTTGAAAATAATGGTGGTTATATAATGCGACCTCTTTTGCCAAGTGGACCATGCTCGTGCTTTGGCGTACGGGTATCAAAAAATAGCCCGCTATTGCCAGCAGCGCACCAACTAAAGTAAAAATTATTCTACTGCCTAAAATGATATTAATATTTCCTTCAAATAAGTTTAATGCGATGACTATGCCTAGCGTAATAAAGATCACACTGACCATATAATTTGATCGGTTGAATAGGAAGAATCCAAATAATCCAATAGCGGCAATTTGAAGAAGAACGGGCAGAAAGTCAATGGAGACCAAACAGAGTATTCCGACGGCAATTCCCGAAAGTGTACCTAGTATGCGTTCTATATTGCGTGTTTTGGTCATTGAAAATGCAGGTCTCGCAACGATGGCAATAGTGAGTAAGATCCAATAAGTATATTTAAAATCCAAGAAAGAAATGCCGATCAATGCGCCTGTTCCGAAGAGAACGGCCATCCGGAGTGCAAAACGGAAAATTGGATTATGGAGATTGAGTCTGCTCTTGATATCACTTAAATTACGCAAAGGACGATTGATAAATTGCTGATACTCATTGGTGTCAATTTTGTTTTTGATTTCTTGATTTTGATAAAAAGCAACTTGAATCCGTTTGAGAACTTCAATAATAGCTTCAATATTACGGATGATGGAAGCGAGAATACCATCTGCTGGGGCAGTCTGTTGTTCTTGAATCTCCTTTAGATCCAACAACAGCGCATTGATTTTACTGTGGTTATCGTAGCGCTGCTCTGCATAGCGAAACCTTTTATTAGGCTGCGAAAAACTATCGATTTCCAAGGCCAGTAATGTTATGCTACGACGAATTATGGGAAGGCTACCGGTATCCAGCAAATTTTTTCGAATGGCATCATAGTCATGATCCAATGCAATAATTAATTCGTGTAAATCAATTAATCCATAGACCTGACTAAGCCAATAGTTGCTTTTGTGCCAGCGTTGGCTTATGATTTTTTCTTCCCTGAATAAGAGGGATCTGATTTGCTCCTGTTGTTCACTGATCTGACCATAAATTTTTCCGACGCGGCTGTAAGTCAAGTCCAGCGGAATATCCGGATCGTAAGATTCAGAACGTATCAATAGAAATTGAGATAAACCGCGAAACCCATTGGCCATGGCGTGTTTTAAAGAGCGATAGGGTTGTATGTAAGCCTGCAATAGACTAAAGAAATAATAGATGCTGGCGCCTGCAGTAATTTGTAAGCTCACTGAAAGCGGATGTTGAGGGGCCATGCCGATGACAAAGCTCATCAGAATCAATGTCATGTTCCCAATTGCGGCATAACGGGGGCCTAAAACCCCGTAAAAAGTGCAGATAAAGCCTGCGAAACTCAATAAAATAACCAGCGGCCAATGATAAGGAAAAAGAAAGGCTGTAAGAAGCGAAGCAATAAAGAAAGTGGGAATACAAACAAGAGCGGAAGAAAATTTATCTTTCCGATTACCTGGAGGATCGGTTAATGTAGTCAATAATGATCCCACCCCAATACCGATGGCTGCGTTTGCTGGTGCACCCAACAGATAGATCGCCAAACTCGGCAAAATGCTGATAGATACATTGCGCAAAGCATCGCCAGTATGTTCTCCCTGGATGAATCGGATAATATGGATATAAAAAAGGTAGAATCTTTTCTTTAATGATTCAATGCTCATCAATCAGTTTACTAATTTTCGCCGTAAAAATACAAATATTATGCTTAATATTTGTATTATACATTTTATTTGTTTTGAATTTTGTTTATTTTTTGAATTTTTATTTTGATTCGATGTGCTTTTCTTGCGCTGTGCTTCTTGGAGATTCAAGATTAGCTGGGATGATTTTCCCGGCTTTAGCATCGATCAGTGAAGGATATGGTTTACCGATGTTATTTGGCTGTCTACCGAGTGAATCGGACGATCTATCTATTTCTACTAGTCAATGTGTAATGAATATACGAGGTTTGTTGTCATTATTATGAAGTTGACTATCTAATCGATAGCCTAAAGAAACTACATTATGAAACCACAAAAAATTAAATTGCTCTTATTTTCACTTTTTTTAGTCCTGTTTTCTATTGCCGGACCCGTTTCAGCACAGTCTGACGGGGTAAGATTACATACAGTCGTTGTTGGACAAGACAACCAGCCTATTGTGGCTGCAAATATTTCACTATTTCGGAAGCCCAATGATATCTTATTAAAGGGAACTTTATCCAACGAAAATGGAGAAATTGTGTTGTCTGCGATCCCCGAGGGCAAGTATAGCCTACGTGTGTCCACGGTAGGGTATGCTGTTTATCATTCTGCTGAAATGGTCGTAATTACGGGAGATCTCAAGATGCTGGATACGATTCGTTTACAGGTGGAAAGTAAAGTGTTGAGTGAGGCGCAGGTGATCGGTAAGAAGCCATTGATTGAAAGTCATCTCGATAAAGTTGTACTCAATGTCGAAAACAGTATTTTGGCAACAGGGAATAACGCATTGGAGCTCCTGCAAAAGGTTCCAGGAGTAACTTTAGATAACAAAAAGATCAATCTGCGTGGAAAAAGTAATGTGATTATCATGATTGATGGTAAGCCTACTTATCTTTCTGCGGATGAAGTATCGCGATTATTGGAAAATACGGCTTCCAATGCAATAGCGTCGATCGAGGTACTCACCAATCCACCCGCAAAATACGATGCCGCAGGGAATGCAGGAATTATTAATATTAAGACAAAGAAGAATACGCAATTTGGAAGTAATGTTAGTTTAAACCTCAATTTAGGGCAAGGTAAATATACAAAGGCGGATGGTGGCTTTCTAATAAACCATCGTAACAATTGGGTGAACTTATTTTCTTCTTATAACTACGCAACTGCCTTAGGATTTAATGATTTAGATATCGATAGAGCTGTAGATACCAAAACCGGGACGACTTTTTTTAATTCGGATTCTTATTCGAAATTCCGTTATCGAGGCCACAATTTCAAATTTGCGGGAGATTTTAACCTAGGAAAAGAGGAGGTCATTGGATTTGTGGTTAACGGTAACGTAAGTAATGGCCATTCAACACGCGCGGGAAGTAATCTGATCGCCTCTCAAAAAGGTAAGCTTGATTCGATTGTATTAGGAAGCAATTTGTCAGATTTTAAATACCATTACTTCACTTATAATCTTAACTACAAAAAGACATTTGATACTTTAGGGACTGAATTGACCATTAATGGAGATTATTCATATTCGAAAAATAATGACAATAGCACCGTTGGAAACCGTTTTCTGGACGCAAATTGGGAGGAATTTAAATCACCGAATATTTTCCGCAATGATATGCTTTCTAAGACAAACATATTAGTTTTTAAAACCGATTTTGTGCATCCCTTTAATAAAACGACGAAACTTGAGGCGGGCTTAAAATATAGCCGTGTAAAAACAGATAATAATTTGTTGTACGAAGATCAGGATCAGCAAGGCGAGTTCGTGCAAAATAATGGTCAAAGTAATCAGTTTTTGTATAATGAAAATATAGCTGCAGCTTATTTCAGCCTAAATAAATCGTTCGGAAAATTTTCGGTACAAACTGGACTGCGTGTTGAAAATACGAGCTCCCTGGGAAACTCGGTGACGCTTGAGCAACAAACAGAACGTTCCTATACTGATTTTTTCCCGTCAATATTTGTACAGCAACAGATAAATGATGATCATAAGCTTGGTGCGAGTTATAGCAGACGTATTGACCGCCCTGATTATGGGGCATTGAATCCATTTGTGTATTATTTGGATCAATACACGTATCAGTATGGCAACCCTTATTTAAATCCACAATATACCAATTCGTATGAAGTAAATTATACCTTTAAAGAACGCTATTTATTGAGTTTGGGCTACAAAAGGACTAACGATGCCATCACTCAGGTCATAGAAAGCAATTCGGAGACCAAAGCTATTGCACAGACAGACCGAAACCTGGCTTATTTTGATTATTACAATATGAATGTCAATATACCCATTAAGCTTTTCAAATGGTGGAGTATTTCTAACAATTCCAGCGCTTTTTACAATAAGTTTAGTTTGGATGAACACTCCGGAGCGCAACGCCAATTGGAAAAGTTATCTTTCCAGGTAAGTTCCAATCATGATATTCGAATTGGGAAAACAACAAATCTGGAGCTGACAGCCAATTATTTTTCGCCAGCAGTTTATGGGGTATTTAGTTTTCAGTCTTACTATGGTATCGATCTAGGTGCTGGAAAAACATTTCTTGACAAAAAATTGAATGTGAAGTTGGCTGTAAATGATGTGTTGAATACAAGAGGTCAGCGCAGATTGTCGAGTTATCAGGAAAATGGATACTATCGTATACGAAATGGATATGATAGTCGGGTTATCCGATTGTCAGTCTCTTATCGTTTTGGTAATATGAATATTAAGTCAGTCAATAAGAAGGCTGGTAACAATGATGAAGATAATCGATTAAAAAAATAGGAGCTACTGTTGTAAGGGGAGATAAGGAGCAAGATATAGCGAACGTTTCCCTAAAACAAAAAGAGCCNNGGCTCTTTTTGTTTTAGGGAAGTTATCTTAGCTTAAAAATAAGATTTCTCTTAATTTCGGTAGAGGCCATTTTTTATCATCAACAATTTTCTCCAATTTGTTGACATGATAACGAATGACATCAAAGTAAGGTTTAACCAATTCATCATACGCGATTGATCTTTCACGAACGTCTTCGATTTGATTTGCTTTTTTACGTTCTTGGCGCATCGCTTCAGCTTGTTCCAAGATGGTATTAACATGTGATGATATACGTTCTACAAAATTCAATTGAGAACTGAACGACGCAGCAGCAAGACCAAGGTCTTTTAATCCTTTGACGTTTTCAATCAATTCATTTTGATAAATGAAACACGCAGGAGCGATTTGGTTGTTAACCATTTCTTCGATCACACGAGCTTCAATCTGTAATTTTTTGTAGAAGTTTTCCAGTAAAATCTCATGACGAGCTTCTGATTCACGTTTTGTGTAGATACCGAGCGACTCAAACAATGCCAAAGATTCCTCTTTAACATATACGTCAAGCGCTCTAGGTGTAGATTTGATGTTCGAAAGACCGCGAGCTTCGGCTTCTTTTTCCCAGTCCTCACTATATCCATTACCTTCAAAACGGATCGCTTTTGAATCTTTGATGTATTTGCGGACTACGTTTAAGATCGCGAGATCTTTTTTAGTGCCTTTTTTGATTTGTTTATCAACTTCTGTTTTGAACTCGATCAACTGTGCAGCAACGATTGCATTCAATACCGTCATTGGTAAAGCGGAGTTTGCCGAAGAACCGACCGCGCGAAATTCAAATTTGTTACCGGTGAAAGCAAATGGCGATGTACGATTACGGTCTGTATTGTCTAATTTTAATTCAGGAACTTTAGGAATTCCATGCCATAAATTCGCCTCTGCTTTCACTTTTTTAGCGACGCGGGCCGATTCAACTTCTTCAAGAAGTTCATCCAATTGAGAACCTAAGAAAATTGAAATAATTGCTGGAGGAGCTTCGTTTGCACCCAAACGGTGGTCGTTGCTTGCGCTCGCAATAGAAGCGCGCATTAAATCAGCATATTCATAAACGGCTTTGATGGTGTTGACAAAGAAAGTCAAAAACATCAAATTATTCTTTGGAGTTTTACCCGGAGACAATAAGTTTATACCTGTATTTGTGATGAGAGACCAGTTGTTGTGTTTACCCGATCCATTAACACCAGAGTATGGTTTTTCATGTAACAATACTTTAAAGTTATGTCGTAAAGCTACTTGCTCCATGAGGTTCATTAACAATTGGTTGTGGTCGATTGCCAAGTTGATCTCTTCATACATTGGCGCACACTCAAATTGCGACGGAGCAACCTCGTTGTGACGAGTTTTTAATGGAATACCTAATTTTAAAGCTTCATTTTCCAAATCCACCATGTAAGCCAATACGCGTTCTGGAATGGCACCGAAATAATGATCTTCCAATTGCTGCCCTTTAGCAGACATGTGTCCAAATAACGTACGGCCAGTTAATTGAAGGTCTGGACGAGCATTATATAAAGAAAGGTCGACCAAAAAATATTCTTGTTCAATACCTAAAGAGGCATTGACTTTGGTAACAGATTTATCAAAATATTGAGCGACATCAGTTGCTGCTTTATCAACGGCATTGATAGCTTTTAACAAAGGTGCTTTATAGTCTAATGATTCTCCTGTATAAGAAACAAAAACCGTAGGAATACAGAGTGTTTTACCAGCTCCTGTTTCATAGATGAAAGCTGGAGAAGATGGATCCCAAGCAGTATAACCTCTAGCTTCAAACGTGTTGCGGATACCACCATTCGGAAATGACGATGCATCTGGTTCTTGTTGAACTAATGCGTCAGCTGTAAATTTTTCAATTGCTTCACCGTTTTCATCAGGTTCAAAGAATGCATCGTGTTTTTCAGCAGTCGAACCAGTTAGGGGTTGAAACCAGTGTGTGTAATGTGAAACACCGTGATTAAGTGCCCAAGTTTTCATCGCTTGTGAGATATGCTCAGCTAAATCTCTTGAAATAATTTGGCCCTCCTCAATGGATGCAACTAACTCCTTATATGAATTTTTAGGAAGGTAGTCTTTCATTTTGTTTACGGAAAAAACATTCTTTCCGTAGATGTCAGTTGCTTTTTTAGTTTCAACTTTTTCAAATGAAGCGATTTGGCGTGAGCCAGCTGCTTCTACTGCTTTGAATCTTAGGTTCGACATTTGTATTTTGTAGTTAAATTACAGTTTTGTTGATTTTGTTTTTCAAAAATATCGTGTTTTTGTTAAAAATTGAAATTTTTTTGATGTTTTTTTTAAAAATAATTTGGGAAATAGAGTTTTTAGCTATTAAAAAAGGTGTGATTTTTAAAAATCACACCTTTTTATTGTTTTGTGCTAGAATTCAAGTCCCCAGTCTATTCCTTTTTCCGTGGCTGGAATCCCTTTCTTCATCCAATTGGGTGCAGGGGCTCCTTTTAGAAAATGGTCGAAGAACTGCTGCTCTCGAATTTGTATATCTTTTCTGTTTTGTGGCAGCATCAGATTGTGCTCGTCACCATTGTAATTCAACATCCATACAGGTTTTTTCAATCGGCGCAATGCGGTAAACATTTCAATCCCTTGATACCATGGCACAGCACCATCATTGTCATTTGCCATGATAACAACGGGAGTATTTA
Organism: Sphingobacterium sp. UBA1498; assembly: GCF_002325125.1. Classification (NCBI taxonomy): domain Bacteria; kingdom Pseudomonadati; phylum Bacteroidota; class Sphingobacteriia; order Sphingobacteriales; family Sphingobacteriaceae; genus Sphingobacterium; species Sphingobacterium sp. UBA1498. Next base: position 139,174 of record NZ_DCRG01000001.1, on the reverse strand, counting down.
CTTGATCTAAATGGAATAATGGTGAATTTTCAATATAGAGTTCTGGTGCTTCCCATAGCGTTTTACCGATACGACTTTGTGTATGTTCGTATTGAAATTGACGTGACATGCCGCTTTGCCAGCGTATTCCGCCATAGGCCGAGGTCATATTGACGACAGGAGCCCCAGTCCAGGCTGCCGCATACATATTCGTCCGTGTAATCAGATGTGCCACTTGATAGCCGCCCCAGCTTTGTCCTTGGATTCCCATTTTCGTACTATCGACCCAGCTGTTTTGAGCCAGGTATTTCATGCCCGAATTAATGTATTCTTCCGCCGATTTGCCAGGGTGCCCGGCTTTGTAACTGATGTTTGGTGCGAAGACCAAATATTCGTTACTAACGAAATAAGGGATGTTTAAACGCGAAGGGGTAGGTGCAGGAGCCTGATAGGTGTATAGACCATTGGAGAGCTTTTCGTAAAAATAAGCGATGATCGGATATTTTTTTGCCGGATCAAAATTTTCCGGTTTATACAGAATACCTTCCGCTTGATTGCCTTCAGGCGTGGTCCAGTGAACCAATTCTGCTGTACCCCAATTATAATTAGCCTGTTGCTGGTTTATATTGGATAACTGTAATTCATCGTTGAATTTTGCGGTATTTGTATAGAGGTTGGGAGACATTATATAATCCTCCTTACTGTAAAGGATGGTTTTTTGATCTGCGGAGGCACTAATGTTCTTGAAAGATTTAGGCGCAATCAGGAGGCTTTTTGGGTCATTGCGTTGTCCTTTGAACTGGTAAAAACCCGATTCTTTAGTCTTGTTGTTGAAGGATGTCAGATAGCCGCCCTTTTTATAGTCAAGTGTTGTGGCTTGGTTGCGGTCTTCTTCTCGTCTAAAAGGCAAGTAACGGAATGTTGTCTGTGACGCCGCACCATAACCATTGGTTAAAATAGATTTACTTGAGCCGTCTAAGTTAAAATACCAGATGTCATATCTTGAATTGACGTATATCCCCTTATAGTCTGGCGTCCAGGCAGCCATACCATAGCCCTGTGGAGTGGTAGGCATATCATTTTCTTCATCGGAGAACGATGCGGGTATGCCGTCATTCAGCACGATCTTTTTCTTTGAACTGATGTGGTAGGAGTTCCAAGTCCGCTTGTCCTGATCAAAAAACACAATATATTTTGCATCGGGACTTAAAATCGCATTTCCTGAAAAGTTTGAAAGAATTAATTCTTTATTCCCTGTTTTCGTCGAGACCAGGTAAATGTCATCCCGTGTACTACCTTCCCATTGGCTTTCAATTCGTTTGCCGAAATCAGTTCGCGCCAAGATATATTCCCCGTTTGCATCTGGGGTAAGTGAAGTTGAATTAAACGTATTGTCTGTCAGCGGAATAATCGTGCGATTATATTTGGGGTAAGTGACCGCCAAGAAGTTTCTTGCGAGTTCTTTCTTCAGATTTACCAGCTGCATAGGTTGTAAGTAGTCGTCTTGCCAATGCCAAACATCCACTTTTGCATGCTCGAAATCCACTAGGGTGGTATCTTTGACACGAGGTATTGGTGCTATTCCAAAAAACAACTTCTCTCCATTTTTACTAAAACGGATTTCACCATCTCCGCTAACGGCCCAGTTTTTAGGTATGCCGTTGCTGGTTTGTGTTGCAAGATATTGGGCTGTATCTATCGCATTTGTATAATAATATAGCTTATAATTTTTTAGTAATGCTTTTTCATTTGAGAGGTCCCCTAAGTAAGCGAGCTGATCGCCTGCATCATCAAACTTGAAATTTTTGTAATTGCCTTTTCCATTTGATATCTTTTTGAGCTTTTTGGTTGCTAATTCGTAAAGGTATACACCAGACTCTTTTGATAAGCTGTCTTTTGTATCTGTTTTTTTGGAGAAAACGATTTTCGACCCTGTTTTGTTCCATTCATACTGATCTACAGCCGAAAATTGGACGGAATCTCCAGTATTTAAATCGTATAAAGCAAGAGTTGCAATCGTCTTTTTCTTTTTATCACTGTTCTTATTTTTTGAACCAGCATTTGGTGCGGCTTGCTCACTTACTTCTTTATCAAAAAGGAAAGAAACGAAATTATTGTTCTGCTCGGAAATTTTATAGGACTTTACCTGCGGAAATTTAACGAGGGCAAAGGTTGTTAAATTGTAAATGCCGAGTGAGTCTTTGGGAAGATCTTCAGCTTTTTTCTTTTTGATCTTAGCCTCCCGGGTGGCTGCAAACGGGGCTTTGATCAAGCTTACTAAATTATTTTCATTATCCGTTAACTTCGCATTATAGCCTCTAGGAATTTGAGCGATTTCTTTGCTATCTTTTGTTTTTAAAAAAAGTTGACCGTCTCCTTCTTGGGGGATGACTTGAAATAGGATAAATTTACCTGATTTACTGATGTATGGCGAGGAGATATTTTGCCAACCATCATATACTGTATGATCCAACGGTTTCTTTTGAGCATGGGCAGCAAACGCTGCTAGAAAACAAAATGGAATACAGATATTTTTCTTATTCATATTTTAATACTTTTTGTCGCAATTTATCTATAAAAAATAAAAAACCGTTGATTTTTTGGTATATTCATTGTTACGTAAACATAAAAAACTGGTTATGAAATCTTCATCCTCTATTATTGCTTCAGTTATCTTGGGGCTTGTAATCGTAGTCACTGCCTGGATCGTGGGAGCCGCATACCGATATAAGTTCAAATCCATGCAGACGATCACCGTAAATGGGAATGCCAAAAAGGATTTTGAGTCCGATTTGGTCAAATGGAGCGCTACTTTCAGCAGAAAAAACTTCGAGTTGAGTGCAGCCTCTGCTCAATTGGCAACAGATCGTGATTTGGTTCGGGAATTTTTAGTTCAACAAGGGGTGAAAGCCGGCGAGATCCGTTTTGAAGCTGTCAACATTGCGAAGGACTTTGAATACCATACCGATGGGAAGGGCAATGGTTACAATACTTTTTCTGGATATACTTTGTCTCAGACGGTGAGTGTGGAATCGAAAGATTTGAACAAGGTGGATAATGCCTCAAGAGAGATATCCACGTTAATTTCCAAAGGAATTGAGCTCAGTTCAAGTACCCCTAATTATTATTATTCTAAGCTGGAAGATCTGAAATTGGAACTTATTTCGCAAGCCTCAAAAAATGCACATCAGCGTGCCAATAATATTGCAACCGAGTCGAATGCCGAATTGGGCAACCTTGTAAAGGCCGATCTTGGAATTTTTCAGATAACTGGTCAAAATGATAACGAAGAATATTCCTCTGGGGGGGTGTTTAATACAACCTCACGGAAAAAAACGGCGAATATTACCGTCAGAGCAAGTTATCTGAGTAACTGATAGAAAATTATTTGGCTGAATTTCAGCTTTATATTCATTTATACGGTAAATTTATTCAAAAAGTTTTCTCTTTTTCACGAAAAAACCTACTTTTGCATCATCCCAAACGGATATGCCCGGATGGCGGAATTGGTAGACGCGCTGGTCTCAAACACCAGTGGGAAACCGTGCCGGTTCGACTCCGGCTCCGGGTACGCAGAGCCTCTTTACTTTAGTAAAGAGGCTTTTTTGTTTTATGGGATTTTTTCAATGAATCATCACATCCGATGATCACGCCGAGATGATCCTTTTTTGTTACATAAGCGAAGTTCCCTGCCTTTTTTTCTCTTAATTTTTTAGCTACACCTGATGGCGATCAAATAGCAACCAATTTAACCGTTACGTCACTACTTGTTCAGTGTTTGTTCAGTGCTCGTTCAGTGATGACTCAGTGAGAATTGAATAAGCAGTGACTAATTACTGTCCATATATAAAGTAAATATTGTTTTTTGGTACAAGTTGGTATTAGGATATCCTAGTTTTATTAGTTATCTTAGTTAATTGCAACTATGCCAATTCTAGCATGGTCAATAACGGTTTGGTTTTACTTTTTTCAGACTCGGTTTGTCTCCGTTTCCAGCATTTATATTAACATAGGTATACGATAGGATCCGGTCCGGAAGGATTTAAAGGCAGATGCAATACGGTACAACAACATGTCGTTTTCTCGGGTAAAAAACTGGCGATAAAAGATTGAAAATTGCTCAGGCAGTTTTCGCCTTTTAAAAACCTTTTTTTATATGAATTTTGTTGTTTAAATTGGAAATACCAAATGTAAACTTGAATGAAGGTATTTTTTCTATCGCTGGGATTGTTCTGCTTTCTCCTCACTCAGGGGCAAGTAGGCTTTGTATTGAATGGAAAAAAGCAGGCTAAATTTTCTTTCCTCTTTGTACATAACTTGGTCATCATTCCAGTTTTGGTGAATGGTTATACGATGAACTTCCTCTTGGATACAGGCGTAAAGGAAACTATGATATTTGGCGAGACATTAAAATCAATCGATACCGCCGTTTTTGTCAACAAATTTCAGGGTTTAGGTCGTGAAGAGGGACTGGATGGTTATTTGTCGATTAATAACCATATAAATATAGCTGGTGTATATGAAGATTTGGACCAGCCAATATACATTCTACAAAATGCTCATATTGATATCTCTACTCGCATAGGAGTAGAGGTAAATGGCATTATGGGAAGTCGTTTTTTTGAAAACCACATGATAGAAATTGATTTCCAAAAACATCGCATCACGTTATTTCCTAAGACAAATCGGCCCAAGGGGCTGGAGAAAATGCAATGTTTACCGTTGGATATTGTAAATAGCCGCCCCTATATTGCAGTTGCTTTCAGACAGGATGATGCCGTGATCGATGGCCGAGTATTGATTGATATGGGAAATAGCGATGCTTTGATGCTTATACCTTCGAAGTTAAATAATTTCGATATTAAACCTCCTTTTATCGATGACTATATTGGGCAAGGCTTTAATGGCGAGATTTACGGGAAAAGAAATCGAATACGGTCGCTCGAGCTCGGTCCGTTCACAATGAATTATCCGCTTGTCGCCTATCCTGAGTTGAGCTCGTTACAACATGCGACATTTGTAAGTGAAAGGATAGGCTCTCTTGGCAACGAATTGTTGCGTCGATTTAAAGTCATCTTAGACTATCCAAATAAAGTAATCTATCTCCGTAAGAATAAGGATTTTGATCGTTTTTATTATTTGAATATGAGTGGTCTAGAAATTATACATGATGGTATTCAATACGAAAGAGAAGAAATACCAGTGGTCCTTCAAAAAGATGGTGGTACAGAGGTGAGAATGGGAAATAGTGTGCAATATCGCTTTGTGCTCCGAAATATGTATAAGATTGCAACGGTGCGTGAGGGGTCACCTGCGGCAATCGCAGGACTACTGCCTGATGATAAAGTCATAAGGATCAATGGTCGGTCCGCATCTTCATTTTCTTTGGAGTCGATTCATAATCTTTTTAAATCGGAAGAGGGTAAGGAGATGCGTTTTCGTGTGATGAGGGGCGGGAATACAGTGGATTTTAAATTTGTATTAAAAGATCCTCTTCCATTCAACGTAGATTAAAATAGCTTCTGGTTTTTTATTATCTAAATATACTTATATTTGCGCTCAATATTATTATAATTTTAACACTTTAAATACGAAGAGATATGTTGGTCGCTAGAAAGATAACACAGCAAGCTTTTAAGGCAAATGGATTTGCCGAAAGCATTCTTCGTGCTTTTTGTAAGATGTAAGATATTGTTCGAAATATAAGCGTATCCTGATAGATTCAATCCGCTAGGATGAATTGTCAAGTAGCTTAATTCTTTTGGAAAACCAATTTATACAAATCAAGAAGCCGAAGTTCATTCGGGCTTTTTTTATTTTCCGGATTTGATGTTCAATTAAACGAGCTAACCGCAATAGGCGATGATCGCTTTGTGTCTTTGTGCGTACACATCACAGGGATAGAAGCGATGTTGCGCGCGCCGCTGGAGGATGATTCGCAGAATTAAACGTTTTATATCCAAAATATGTTCCCGAATTTTTTCAACATGCTGTCAATTTGATTCGCAAGAACAGATTGACCGTTAACTGTTTATTTTTTTAATAAAAATGGGAAGTAAATTATCAGGGAAAGATCTAGTTAAAATAGGATTTCCTAAAAATAATGTAATTAATACAGCTTTAGGGCTGATCACAAGGTATCGTAAGAAAGAAGAAAAAACAACGATTCTTCTTGAACTTACGGAGCTGTTAGAAGCTCCAGAGCGGTTTATGGGGCATAAAATATGGGGCAAAGTATCTGAAGGGTTGGTTAAGCCCGTTGAGCTGCGCATGCAGGAACTGCATTCACATCCTGCTCCATTTAGCATATTTGGAGAGAATGAAATTGATCAGCAGGCCAAAAGGCAATTGTATGATGCTTTGAGATTACCAATTTCAAGACAAGGTGCATTGCTACCGGATGCACATACGGGTTACGGGCTTCCTATTGGAGGTGTGCTGGCTGTAGAAAATGCGTAATACCATATGGCGTAGGTGTCGATATCGGTTGTCGGATGAGTCTGTCGCTATTCGATTTGCCGGGTAGTTATTTCAAAGGGAGAGAATTTCAACTTAGAAATATATTGAAGGAAAATACCAAATTTGGTTTAAATGAAACACATCGTGATAAACATGATCACGCTATTTTCAGCAGAGCTGAATTTCAGGACATTCCGATGCTCAAAGAGCTGTTAGGTAAAGCGTACAGACAGTTTGGGACTTCCGGCAGCGGTAATCATTTTGTCGAATTCGGTGTAGTTGAACTTCATACCGTGAGGGATGAATGGGGAATAAGTCCAGGGCAATATCTGGGAATCTTATCCCATAGTGGCTCTCGGGGACTGGGCGCGCATATCGCTAAACATTATACAGCTCTTGCGGCACAGCAATGTCCCTTACCGCGCCACGTGCAGCATTTGGCCTGGCTGGATTTAGCAAGCCAAGAGGGACAGGAATATTGGATGGCAATGAATTTGGCGGGAGAATATGCACAGGCCTGTCATGCAGATATTCATCGACGTCTGGCGAAAGCACTTGGGAGTAATCCCATCGTAACGATCGAAAACCATCACAATTTCGCCTGGAAGGAACTTGTGAATGGTGAAGAATGTATCGTTCACCGGAAGGGCGCAACGCCTGCTGGTGATCGTGTGCTGGGGATAATCCCTGGTTCTATGACAGCGCCAGGATTTATTGTGGAGGGGAAGGGAAACCCACTAAGTTTACAGTCTGCTTCACATGGAGCTGGGCGTGTTATGTCGAGGTCAGCCTGTAAAAACAGTCTGACAAAAAGCGCCATGATGAAAGATCTGGAAACCCATGGGGTGCATTTAATTGGTGGGGCATTGGATGAATCACCGCGAGCTTACAAAGATATTGATCGGGTCATGAACTTACAGCAAGAACTGGTTAGTGTTCTCGGTACATTCAGTCCGAAGATCGTTCGTATGGATAAATAATATGATGGAGGAAAAGTACTTGCAAGTTACCTCAGGACGAAGTCCTAAGGAATGTAATTTGGCGGTTAGGCTAGTCGCTAGCCGCATCACTCTTGAAGCGAGCAAAGTTGGGGCAATAGCCGAAGAATTAGAAACAGAAGAAATTGATGGACTTCCCTGTTCTTCGACCTTCCGGCTGAGGGGAAATGATCTGGATCAATTGTTGGATAAATGGATTGGTACAGTCTGTTGGGTCTGTAAAAGTCCCTTTCGTCCTTTGCATAAACGCAAAAATTGGTTTGTGGAAGTAAAACCCTATTCTCCGGTAGCAAAGGAAGATGTACTGCATTTGAAAGATGTCTATTTTCAGGCAATGCGTAGCAGCGGAGCAGGAGGCCAACATGTTAATAAGTTCAGTTCAGCAGTCAGAGCAACGCATGTTCCTAGCGGTATCAGTGTACAGGTGATGGATACGAGGTCGCAGTTGCAGAATAAAGAGATTGCACTGCTGCGATTAGCGGAGCGTTTGAGGGAATTGGGCCGTGAGGAGTTAAATGTGGCCAATGAGCAAAAATGGAAAAATCAAATCGAAGTGAAGAGGGGGCAGGCAAAGCGGGTTTTTCATGGTCCTAATTTTATCGAAAAATAGTTTTTTTTGTGCATTTATAAACAAAGCAATGATCCATGTGTTCATTCGGATTTAAATAGAAGCCTTGAACCTGATGTTCAGGGCTTCTTGAATTAGGTGAAGTGTTTTTTGTTTATAGCCGTATTTTCTTCTGTAAATAACCTTGCGTTTAGAAATTAATTTGTTTTATTGGTGTGTTAATTGGTATCTTTAGGAAGAACGCTTTAAAGAAGAGTGTTTAGACTACGCAAACTAAATTAGTCGCTGTTGCCTGTATCTAAAGGTAATTGCAGGGCTTGGAATTTCAAATTCTATATTATGATAAAATCCCCAGGTTTCCTCTTTAGGGAAGCGATTAAGAACGAAAAACCATTGCAAATTGTTGGAGCCATTAATGCTAATCATGCTCTTTTGGCTGATCAGGCCGGTTTTAAGGCAATTTATCTTTCTGGCGGTGGTGTTGCTGCCGGTTCATTAGGAGTTCCAGACCTTGGCATTACCACACTTCACGATGTTTTGATTGATGTAGATCGCATTACAAATGTATGTCATCTCCCTTTGATGGTGGATATTGATACCGGCTTTGGTCCGTCGGCCTTTAATGTTGCCCGAACGATAAAGTCGTTAATTAAGGTGGGTGCAGCAGCAATACATATGGAGGATCAGGTGGGTGCTAAACGTTGTGGACACCGGCCGGGTAAAGAACTGGTCTCTTCCTCTGAAATGGTCGACCGCCTAAAAGCGGCAGTGGACGCGCGAACGGATGAACATTTTGTCATTGGTGCACGTACAGATGCACTCGCTTCGGAAGGTATTGAATTGGCTCTGGAACGAGCTGTCGCATATAAAGAGGCTGGAGCAGACTTTATCTTTGCTGAAGCAGTACACCATTTGGACCAATACGTCCAATTTAGTGCCGCGACTGGCCTCCCTATTTTGGCGAATATCACCGAATTTGGACAGACACCGTTGTTTAATCTGGATGAACTGCGTCAGGCGGACGTTTCTATTGTTCTTTATCCACTTTCTGCTTTCCGTGCGGCTAACAAAGCGGCTACGGAGGTTTATCGCCACATTCGGCGAGATGGCGGACAGGCTAATATGATCGAGCACATGCAGACGAGAGAAGAGTTATACAAAAGTATCGATTATTATGCCTATGAAAATCGATTGGATCAATTGTTTAATAAATAATTTTATCAGATGGAAGAGACAAACGGTACGGGTTTTAAGCCTAAAAAAAGTGTAGCACTCTCTGGTGTACCGGCAGGTAATACCGCTTTGAGTACTGTCGGAAAAAGTGGTAATGATTTGCATTATAGGGGATATGATATCTTGGAGTTGGCGCATCAAGCCAGTTTTGAGGAGGTGGCCTACCTGCTTGTTTATGGGAGCTTACCAACTCAGGCGCAATTAAGCAGTTATCAAAGTCAGATCTTAAGTCAGCGTGGGTTGCCGATTACTGTTCAGCACGTACTGAAGCAATTGCCATCCACTGCTCATGCCATGGACGTCTTGCGAACTTATGTATCTTTTTTTGGAAGTGTTTCACCCGAAAAAGAAAGCCATCCCATTGCTGGGGCTCGGGATATTGCAACTCGCCTGATGGCGTCAATGGCTTCAGCGCTGTTGTACTGGTACCATTTCAGTCAGCATGGCCGTGAAATTGAGGTTGAGACAGCTGATGCAACTTTAGGTGGCCATTTTCTGCATCTGCTACATGGAAAGGTACCCGCCGCTTCTTGGGTAAGAGCTATGCAAATTTCACTCAATTTATATGCAGAACATGAGTTTAATGCATCTACATTTACAGCGCGGGTCATTGCTGGGACAGGTTCTGATATGTATTCCTGTATAGCTGGTGCGATAGGTGCGTTACGCGGACCTAAGCATGGCGGGGCCAATGAGGTCGCTTTTGAAATACAGAGCCGTTATGCAAATGCTGATGAGGCGGAAGTGGATATCCGGAGACGATTGGCTAATAAGGAAGTTATTATTGGGTTTGGTCATCCTGTATATACCATCTCTGACCCAAGAAATGAAGTGATAAAACAAGTGGCAAGGGAGCTTTCGGAGGAAGCTGGAAACATGACACTCTATCTGATCGCAGAGCGATTGGAAAAAGTCATGTGGGAAGAAAAGAAAATGTTCCCTAATCTAGATTGGTACTCGGCAGTGTCCTATCATATCATGGGCATTCCGACAGAAATGTTTACTCCTTTATTTGTCCTCTCACGTATTACCGGATGGTCTGCGCATGTTTTCGAACAGCGTCAGGATGGAAAAATTATCCGGCCAAGTGCACATTACACTGGTCCCGACAATAGAGCTTTTGTGCCTATTTCTGAACGGTAAATAGGACTGGGGGCAAGAAGCCAAACCTCTTTGTTAGCATATAGCTATTAGGAAAATTAGGCGTAAGAGCGGATTTTAATCAATAAATAAAACGACAGTCTTATACAACATACACGAATGGGCTCAGCAATATCAAATGAAAGACCACAGCCAGATCAGGTTTTAGTGGACATTGTGGACTATGTTCTACACGATCAAATTGGAGGGAAAGTCGCTTGGAATACGGCTTTCTATTGTTTTCTCGACACAGTTGGTTGCGGCTTGGAAGCACTAACATATCCCGCCTGTACCAAACTCTTAGGGCCTGTTGTTGCCGGTACCATTGTGCCAAACGGCGCACGGGTACCAGGTACAAATTTTCAATTGGATCCGATACAGGCGGCGTTCAATATCGGCACGATTATTCGATGGCTAGATTTTAATGATACCTGGCTCGCTGCGGAGTGGGGACATCCATCAGATAATTTGGGTGGTATTTTAGCAGTGGCAGATTGGTTGAGTCGAATCAATATAGCTAACGGTCAAAAGCCGTTAAAGACTAAAGCGGTGCTGGAAGCAATGATCATGGCCCATGAGATACAAGGTGTTTTAGCACTTGAAAACTCTTTTAATAAGGTGGGGATAGACCATGTTATTTTGGTGAAGGTGGCTTCAACAGCTGTTGTAGGTAAGCTTCTCGGTCTAACAAGAGAAGAACTTCTCAATGCGGTTTCGTTGGCTTTTGTTGACGGGCAAGCATTACGCACGTATCGACACGCACCAAATACAGGTAGCCGAAAATCCTGGGCTGCCGGAGATGCTACTTCGCGTGCTGTTCGGCTCGCGTTGATCGCAAAAACTGGAGAAATGGGCTACCCCTCTGTTTTGACTGCGCCAACATGGGGATTTTATGATGTATCTTTTCGAGGGAATCCATTTAAATTTCAACGGGAATATGGATCTTATGTAATGGAAAATATTCTTTTTAAAATCTCTTTTCCGGCCGAATTCCATGCGCAGACTGCAGCTGAAGCTGCTATGCAACTTTATCAGCAACTGAAAGAATTTGGAAAGAGCAGTGCGGATATCGCTCGTGTAACCATCCGCACACATGAAGCCGCTATTCGTATTATTGATAAAAAGGGGCCTTTACACAATCCTGCAGATCGGGATCACTGTATTCAATACATGGTGGCGATTCCGTTGATATTTGGCCGGTTGACAGCTGACGACTATGAAAATCATATTGCTTCTGATCCGAGAATCGATACGCTTCGCGATAAAATTTCCTGTGTTGAAGATGCGCAGTTCACTGCTGACTATCACGATCCTCAAAAACGTGCAATATCAAACGGTTTGACAATTGAATTGATTGACGGTACAATATTGCCTGAATTAGTGGTTGAATATCCGATAGGTCATCCCAGGCGTAGGGCAGAAGGTATTCCTAAGTTAATTGAAAAATACAAAACAAATCTTGCTCGTGTATTTTCGGAAAAGCAACAGCAAACCATTCTTGCTGCAACTTTGGACTACGATACATTCCTTGAGCAGGATGTTTCGCATCTCATGGATTTGTTTGTCCGCCAATGGTAGCGAAGTAGGGCGGCATTCAATGTCGCCCTACTTTTTTTATTACCTCGCTACATCACTAAATCACTACGCTGTTTTAAGATTGTAATAGGTATACTGTACCTCTTCGTATTTTTATAATCAGCTATTAGATTCGCATCGGAGCATGCAGCAGCAGTCTCAAATTCAAGTTAGCTGATACAGGGCCAGTTTGACTCGAAGCCATGATAAAATCTGAAATTCTTGTTCGCCAGTTTTTTTAAAGATTCGGGGATGTCCCATTGATCGCCAAGGGACTGAAATACCTGACATTCGGCCACGAAAACCGGAAGCGTTGTGCGGTCGATGTGGCTAAATACTCCACCGGTATAAGAGGCATAACCTACGCCTAAAATAGCGCCGATGTCACCGTCGATGGGCTGATCGAGTATGCCTTCTTCGAGGCATCGATAACTATCTAATGCCATGACATGCAACAAACGTTTATGAATTGTCGTAGGCTTTACATTTTCCTTTAAAGATGAAATTTTGGGATTCTTCCAAATCGTTTTGTTTTCACTTGCGTAATCGTAGAATCCTGCTCCCCATTTTTTTCCTTTTCTTCCCTGGTCGACTAGCGATTTCAGGTAGTTATATGCGCGCTTCTGGCTGGCATGCAGCCGAGGTAATTGATCGTAAACATGTAACATCAGTTCCAGGGAAATTTCGTCCAATACTGCCAAGGGCCCCACTGCAAATCCTGCTGCCGCCGCTTCTTGTTCGATCAGCTCCGGTGAGATACCCTCCAGGACCATGGTAATACCTTCGAGTAAATAGTTGAAGAATACGCGCGAAGTGAAGAAGCCAGGACCATCATGTACGACTATCGGAACTTTATTTAGGCGTGAAGCTGTAATAAGTGCTTTCTCTAAAGTTTTTTGTGCGGTTTGTTTACCGCAAATGATTTCGACAAGGGGCATGCGATCTACCGGAGAAAAAAAATGCATACCTATAAAATTTTCGGGATTGTTGGATGCTTTTGCAAGCTCGGTAATGGGCAATGATGTGGTATTTGTGGCGAAGAACCCATCTTGGTGTAAATAAGGTAAGCTTTGTCGTGTTACTTGTGCTTTAAGGTGGAAATCTTCAAATACCGCTTCAATAACGCAATCAGATCCGTCAAGATCTGCCATTTGATCGGTGGGTTTGATACGAGCAAGTAATTGGTGTTGTTGTGAGGAGGTGATGCCACCGAAAGAGAATAGTTTTTTGCATATCCGATTGGAATAGGCTTTGCCCTGTTCAGCTTGGTTGAGTGTAACATCTTTTAAAACGACCTCAATTCCCGCTCGCGCAGCTTCATAAGCTATACCAGATCCCATCATACCGGCGCCCAATATGCCGATTTTTTTTAGGTTGTAGTCGTTACCATGTGTGATCTTCGTGGATGATTTTGCTGATTTTACGCCGTAATGCAGTGTGCGGACCATACTCAATGTCTCGGGAAGGCTGAAGGTTTCCAGGTATAACTGTGCTTCCTTCTCGGCGATTTCAAGAGGGCTGGATGAAGAGTTTGCTGTTAATAACTCAATAACAGCATTTATGCCGGGATATAAACCGCGTGCCTTTTTTTGAATATTGAAGACTGCATCGGCTGTTATTTTGTCGGTATGCCGACTCTCTTGTTTATCAAAACATTGAGGTGTATGGCGGATCGAGGTTTTGGCTAAATATAGGCAGTCATCGGAGTGATACGCTAATTCGTCTACCAATCCCAGGTTGTGGGCTTCCTCACTATTCCAAAGTTTGCCTTGTGTCAGCAAGCGGAGCGCATCGTTGGCACCGATCAATGGTGGTAAGTAGACGGTTGTACCAAAAGCTGTAAACAGCCCGTATTGAGCTTCGGGGAAGCCTAATTCTATTTGTGTTGGTGCAATTCGATAGCTAGACCACAACATACTTGCTAGTGCTATGCCTGAACAATTACCAGTAAAAATGGAAACAATAGGTATATTAAACGTTTTCCAACGCAATACCTTTGATAGAAGCGTGTATAAGTTTGAAGAAGTTGCACGGCTCAGTGAAAATTGCTCAAATAACTGAATATATTCGATTTTTTCATCTTGAATAGGGCAAGTATACACAACGCCTTTGATTTCTTTCGTTTCGAGAACAAGCGTGACCAGGTCAACAAATTGCGTGAGATAACCCACAATATCCAGCGGCTCGGCTATTGCCGTTGAGATGGGGCTTATTGTAATGATATGATGATCGTCCTGTTCTACCCAAAAGAGGGGATGTGTCCTATAAGATTCGTTTTCCTGCATAATACTTGGCAATAGGTGTTGCGTTACTTCGATTATTGATTGGAACTTTTGGATGGATAGGTTACATGATCTATCGTCATTTTGGAGATGATTTCGAGCATGATTTCTGATGTGCCGCCAATAATAGTTCCTACACGCACATCGCGATATAACCGGGCGATTTTATAATCTTCTGTAAATCCATAGCCACCAAATAATTGGAGACATTGATTTACAACGTTCAGCGCAAGCTCACTCGCTTGTAGTTTAGCGATGGAGCATTCCTTCACGGCATATTCCTGCTGATTTTGTAGGTCGCAACAATAGTAAATAAAAGCCTTCGTCGTAGCTATATTCGCTTTCATCTGCGCGAGGCGATGCCGGATGGTTTGAAATTCCTGAATTTTCTTGCCGAAGGCTTCACGTTGTGCTACATAGTCAAGTGTATACTGAAATGCAGATTCCGCGGTAGCAAGACTATGGATAGCTGCAGTTAGTCGTTCCAATTGGAGCCCATCCATTAAGTAGCGGAATCCTTCTCCTTCTTTACCAATGAGGTGCGAAATAGGGACCCGAACGTTGTTAAATCCTAATTCAGCTGTATCAGAGGCATGCCAGCCTAGTTTTTTGATTTTGCTTGACGAAACGCCAGTTGCATTTCGATCCATAAGTAGCAAGCTGATACCCTTTGTACCCTGTTCAGGAGATGTCTTGACAGCTGTAATAAAGAAATCACCATAATACCCATTAGTGATAAAAGTTTTAGACCCGTTGACAATATAAAAATCTCCATCGCGTACGGCTGTTGTCTTGATTTGCTTTACATCAGAACCGGCTCCGGGTTCCGTTATAGCCACAGCACTGACCATATCACCTGCAATAACGGGCTGAAGATAACGTGCTTTTAGATCCTCTGAACCATATTTGAGTAAGTAAGGAGCGGACATAAACTGAATAACAAGTGCGGAAATAGTAAATCCTCCAGAAAAGCAAGATGATAATTCTTCACAAAGGATCAAGGAATAATAGAAATCCAGGTCTACTCCGCCGTAAGCTTCTGGCATATTTAGTCCCATAAGTCCCATATCACCCATTTTTTTCCAAATATTCCGATCTATTTCACCTCTATTTTCCCAGTCGTCGATGTAAGGTGTAATTTCTTTTTGAATAAATGCGCGAAGTGTATCGCGAAAAATATGATGTTCGGCTGTGAACCTGACTGTCTGCATAATCGTTTATTTTCCTTATTGGTTATTTTTGAAATACGAGCGCGTTTACGTATCTGCTCTTTCGGGATATTACCTATACTAATTTAATTAAAAGCTTTGGCTTTTTACAAATATTTATTCTTTATTTTTCGTTCAATTGTTTAAGTAGGGAAGTTTTTCAAATGTTTTTTTGCTATTTATTCTGTTTTAATGTGTAAAAATAAAACGGCGTTGTTGTGCTGTATCTGTTAAATTTTTTATCTTTAAACATCAGGAAGGTGGCCGGGTTATCATCAGGAAAGCCATCTGATTTTAGCAAAACAATTATAAACTTTTATAAGATGTCAAAAAGAGTATTTATCGTTGCTGCGAAACGTACGCCAATTGGAAGTTTTGGTGGTGCATTATCGACCCTATCGGCACCAGAGCTTGCAGCTCACGCTGTTCGTTCTGTTGTTAAAGAAGCAGGTGTTGCTAGCGATTTGGTTGAGGAAATCATTATGGGTTCAGTTTTGCAAGCAGACTTGGGGCAAGCGCCGGCGAGGCAGGTGGCCAAGTTTGCTGGTCTTTCGGATCATACGGTTGCAACAACCATTAATAAGGTCTGTGCGAGCGGTATGAAAGCAATAGCCGTCGCTGCGCAGGCTATTTTTTTAGGCGACGCCGATATTATAATTGCGGGTGGGATGGAGAGTATGAGTAGAGTGCCTTATTATGCTAATTCCATGCGTTGGGGTGCTAAGTTTGGTACGCAGCGTCTGAGTGATGGTTTACAGCGTGACGGCTTGAGTGACGCCTATTCAAATGAAGCTATGGGGTGCTTCGCCGAGCTATGTGCCGAAAAATATCACATAAGTCGTGAAGAGCAGGATAGCTATGCCATCCGCTCTTATAAACGCAGTCTCGATGCCTGGCAGAAAGATAAGTTTTTAAAGGAGGTTCAATCTGTAACAATACAAGGTCGTAAAGGGGACACCGTAGTTTCGGAGGACGAAGAATTTTCCCAGGTCAATTTTGACAAAATACCCGAACTTAAACCAGCCTTCAAAAAGGAGGGGACGGTAACTGCAGCAAATGCATCGACCATCAGTGACGGAGCGGCGGCTGTCCTTTTGGTGTCTGGCGAAAAAATGGAAGAACTTGGACTTCATCCAATTGCAGAAATTGTCGCTTGTGCTGATGCGGAACAGGCTCCAGAATGGTTTACAACGACTCCAAGCGTTGCTACCGAGAAAGTGCTGAAAAAAGCTGGATTGACACTCCAAGATATTGATTACTTTGAATTTAATGAAGCTTTTTCTGTTGTGGCGTTGGTAAATGCACAAATTTTGGGTTTGCCAATGGACAAAGTCAACGTGTATGGAGGAGCTGTCTCTTTAGGCCATCCATTAGGTTGTTCGGGAGCAAGAATCGTGGTTACATTAAATAGTATTTTAAGACAAGAGGGAGGCTCATTGGGGCTTGCGGCAATCTGTAATGGTGGCGGTGGCGCATCTGCCATGATAATCAGAAGAACTTAATTCTTCTTCCAGATCAGATTATTGTACTTATCTGGAAGAAGCTCCATTCATTTATTTTATTGTTGATCATTCATAGCTTCCAAGAGGATTGTTCTATTCGTTACAACATAGATTGATTCTACTCTTCATATAAGCGGTTTGCCTCGACTCCGTGAAGGGCTAGTTCTGATTCGATTTCCGTAGGGTTGAGTCGGATACCTTCTATGGTTAATAGATTATAAATAGAATCCAAGTCTATTTTCCATTCGTGGATGCCATTCAATTTTTCAATAGCGTCTTTGATTTTGTCTACAAGACTGGGATGTTGAGCATTAGTTTCGAAAATGAGCTTTTCCATAGTGTTCCATATTAGGCCCGATAAAAAATCAGGCGTGTTTAACCAAAATAGTATAGACAATCATTTGATCGGCTAATTACGATAGTATTAATATACGCATAATAATGTTAAATTAATGGTCTAAAATGATTAAATTGTAATGAAACTATTAATTTTTGTAATAAATATGAGAATATGCTCCATCATTAACGTTGTTGATGGCTGATCGTAGACCCTAAAAAAAGTAGTGTTAAACAAAAAGCCCTTAATCCATTTGATCTAAGGGCTTTTTGTTTAAGGCTATGAATGCTTATTTACTTGTTTTTTCTATTTTGATCTTTAATCCGATCAGTTTTTCAATATCAGCCAGATAAGGTCTTTCTTCCACATCACAGAAAGAGATTGCTTTTCCTTCGAGTCCGGCCCTTCCTGTTCTTCCGATGCGATGAACATAGGTTTCAGGTACGTTCGGGAGATCATAATTGATAACGAGGGGAAGTTGTTCGATATCGATTCCTCTTGCAGCAATATCGGTGGCAATTAATATTTTTAGATGATTGTCTTTAAATTCACCCAGTGCCTTTTGTCTGGCATTTTGAGATTTATTTCCGTGAATGGCTGCTGCTCTCAAACCATTTTTCGCAAGTAGCTTAACAATTTTGTCGGCTCCGTGTTTTGTTCTGGAGAATACGATCGTACGTTCCTGTTTAAGTTTTTTTAATAGGACTGTTAGCAATTTGATTTTCTCCTTCTTTTCAACGAAAAATACCGATTGATTTACTTTTTCGGCTGTTGAGCTTACCGGAGTAACGTCAACTTCCAAAGGTTTATTCAATATTCCATGGGCAAACTTACGGATGTTGGGAGGCATTGTTGCCGAGAAAAATAGTGTTTGTCTCTTTGACGGAATCTTAGCTAGGATCTTTTTTATATCATGTATAAAGCCCATGTCCAGCATGTTGTCGGCTTCGTCCAATATGAGCATTTCGATCTTATCTAGAAAAACGATCTTTTGGTTTATTAGATCCAGTAAGCGCCCCGGGGTAGCCACCAGGATATCAACGCCCTTTTTTATTTCTTTGACCTGTTTTTCTTGGCTTACTCCGCCGAAAATAGTGCAATAGTTTAATTTTAGATATTTTCGGTATAAATTGATATTATCTCCGATTTGAATAGCCAGTTCACGTGTTGGCGTAAGAATCAGTGCCCTAATTGGAACGAATTTACCTGATGTCTTGGTTTCTTCAAGGCGTTGTAAAAGGGGGAGTGCAAAAGCGGCAGTTTTCCCTGTGCCCGTTTGTGCACACCCAATCAGATCGTTTCCTTTCAGTACAATTGGAATCGCCTTTTGTTGAATTGCTGTGGGATGTGTATAGCCTGTTTCTGTTATTGCTTTTAAAAGCGGATCGATTAAACTGAGTTGTTTAAATTCCATGCGTAGTATGTTCGAATTTGTCTTAAATAAAACCTTTTCAAATCATTTTATGCTTTTTATTTGAATGCCAAAAGTCTACAAATAAAAAGGATAGGATTAATGAAAGTTTAAAGGAAGAATAGGAAAAAGAAATGGGATAAGTCATTGTGAATTACCCCATTTAACAAGAAAGTGTATTTTTTGGATTACGCCAATTTTACATTTGTAGCGCTGATCCCCTTTGGAGTTCTTTCTACATCATAAGTAACAACGTCGCCTTCAGATACTTGGTTTTTAAGCGCAGAAACGTGTACGAAAACATCTGCACTACCATCCTCTGGTGTAATAAAACCAAAACCTTTAGTTTCATTGAAAAATTTAATTTTACCTGTATTCATTATTTTTAATTAAGTGCGGCAAGTTAGGTATAAAAAACCATTAATCGCTCATTTTTTTTGATGAATTACAAAATGTGTTGTTCAGTTGACTAATTTTCATCGTCTATGTAAACTTTCGTTAGGTTTGTATATATATATTTTACAATGCGTATTGCAGGCACCTAAATTCATTTTTGTAATTTCATCGAAGCAATTTGCTTTTTATAAAAAAGGGAGCATTTCTCAATAAGGTATTCATCGGGGCGTATGTATTCATATCGATCACCTCGGCAATGCGCAAATAACAATTTTTAAACCATTATCTAATGAATAGAAAAGATTTTATTAAATCGTCTACTGTTTTGGCTGCATCATCGTTTTTCTTAAATGTCCAAGGTTCCAGTTTATTAGATCAGTCTATTCGAGTTGGACTGATTGGTGTAAATGGCATGGGCTGGTCAGATTTGAATTCATTATTAAAGAATGACGGGATTGTGTGTACGGCTCTTTGTGACGTAGATGATAATATTCTTAAAAAGAGAGCGGAAGAGCTGCGGAAAAGAAACATACACGTCGAAACTTTTGTGGATTATAAAAAGATGCTCCAGAGCTCACGTGTGGATGCAGTGATCATTGCAACGCCGGACCATTGGCATTGCCTGCAAATGGTAGATGCTGTCAATGCAGGAAAGCATGTGTATGTAGAGAAGCCCATTGGCAACTCTATTCTTGAATGTCAATTAATGGTTCAGGCTGCGAAAAAAAATAAGGCTATTGTTCAGGTTGGCCAATGGCAAAGAAGTCAGCAACATTTTCAAGACGCTATTGATTTTGTTCATTCTGGAAAATTGGGCAAAATAAGATTAGTAAAGGCTTGGTCCTACCAAGGGTGGAAAAGTGCCATTCCCGTTGTACCTGACGAACCCGTTCCGGCAGGTGTTCATTATACGGAATGGCTTGGACCCGCGCAAAAAAGGCCATTTAATCTGAATCGATTTCATTTTAATTTTCGATGGTTTTGGGACTATGCGGGTGGCTTGATGACCGATTGGGGGGTCCATATGCTGGACTATGCTTTACTCGGCATGAACGTTTCCGATCCAAAGTCTATTATGGCCTCAGGAGGCAAATTTGCTTTTCCGGATGACGCTGGACAAACGCCGGATACAATGACGGCCGTGTACGAGTTTGAGGGTTTTAATATTCAATGGGAGCATGCCAAAGGAATTGATCTTGGTCCATATAACCGTAACCACGGTGTCGCATTTATTGGTAACAATGGTACGCTGGTTTTAAACCGGTCTGGATGGGAGGTGATTCCAGAAAAGGGGCGGATGGAAGCGGTCGCTATGCAACCTTCTTTAGACGATGGACTAGATAAGCACATGGAAAATTTTGTGGCCGCCATTCGTCAACGTAATCCGCTATTACTTCATGCACCAATCGAAGTTGGCGCCCATATCGCCATCTTTTCTCATCTAGGAAATATAGCATTCAGGACAGGTCAAAAGCTCTATTGGAATAAAGAACAACAGAATTTTACGGATCAAAAGGCGAATGCGTACTTAGCATCGGTTTATCATAACGGATATAAATATCCAAAGGTATAATGCATTGCGACGGGTTGTTGATTAAAATAAATAATCAACAACCAATGGGTTATTGCTGTACATCTTTGAGCACAAATTCATTTGCAAGATCGATCTCCTCGCGATTGATGGTATGACCTCCGTTTGAATATATAGCGAGCTGTACGTTTGCATTCATTTTTTGTAAAATGGATGCTGTTGTTTTGACCCGTTCTAATGGAACGTGGAAATCGGGATCGCTAGTGCCGAGGAGAATTGGAGTCTGTGCAAAATCTCCGCTGTAATTTTGGTGGTTAATTTCTTCACCTATTACGCCGCCGATAATTGCGACTGCCCCTCCGTAATGCTGCGCATGCCGTGCAAGGTATTCGAGCGTTAAGCAGGCTCCTTGAGAGAACCCGAAAAAATAAATGTCTTTGGCAGGGATTCCCTGCGCTAAAGCGAGTTGAACGGTATGGTCGATTAAGTCCACTGCTGAACTCAACCACGGTTCGTTCTGTTGAACAGGAGCTATAAAGGAAAAGGGATACCAACTGTGGTTTTCGGCTTGAGGTGCCAGCAGTGCAAAATTATCGACCTGAAGGTACGATGACAGGCTAAGTATATCTTCGGCACTTCCGCCCCGGCCATGGATCATGATGATGGCTTTTTTTGCCTGTTCCAAATTGTGACCGGCTCTCTTGATGTTTATTGGATGACTCATGTTGCTTTTTCTTTTTTGATAATTATGTTGTTCTTCTAAACCAAATATCTTGATAGCGCTCGGGATGGCGATGAAATTGTGCATTTACATAAGGACATAATGGAACAATTTTCATGTTATTTTCGCGGGCATAAGATACGAGCTCTTCGAGAAGTATTTTTGCAAATCCTCTGCCTTCATATACATCATCTACCTCGGTGTGGTAAACAACAAGGTTGCCGTCGATGATCGCAATGCTCATTAAGCCGGCTTTATGATTATCAGAGAATAACTGGAGTTCGCCGCGTTGACTTTTGTCCAGGATAATTTCAGTTCTTTCCATAGCTCTTTTTTTTTGCAGGTGAAATTAATGTGATTTATTGATCTAGTCTATTTTCGGTAATGCTTTTTCAATTTGTAATCGGTGGCTTTCATACTGTTTTGGTAATTTGAGGGCAGAACCTAAACTCGATAGCTGTTCATCCACTGTAAAACCGGGGTTATCGGTCGCGATTTCAAAAAGTACGCCTCCTGGTTCACGAAAGTATAACGAGAAAAAATAGTCTCTATTTATTTTAGGCGTGATATCTAATCCTGCCGAAAGTATTTTTTCGCGGTACTCCATCAAGACGTTATCGTTTTTCACGCGAAATGCAATATGATGGTTTGTACCGGCTGCATTTTTGCCGTAGTTCAGATTTTCATCTGC
The DNA here is from genome assembly GCF_002325125.1 of Sphingobacterium sp. UBA1498. Classification (NCBI taxonomy): domain Bacteria; kingdom Pseudomonadati; phylum Bacteroidota; class Sphingobacteriia; order Sphingobacteriales; family Sphingobacteriaceae; genus Sphingobacterium; species Sphingobacterium sp. UBA1498. The sequence continues at coordinate 117,143 of NZ_DCRG01000001.1, read as the reverse complement.
AATGATGTCGACCATGTTGGCTGTGGCTATACTGTACGTCGTCAATCGATAACGATTGTCAATCTGTTGGCTAAGCGTATAGCCTAAAATATCGGTCAGTATTTTTACGGTTGGTTCTGCCTTTCTTAAAGAGAGTGTTACATTATGGAAGCCTTTTAAGGCATTTTCTGCTTGGATATCGGTGGTTGTCCAAGGAAGTCTTGGATCAGTTGTTTCAATAAACTGAAGCTGCAACCCGTCAGGATCACGAAATGATATTAATTTCTCTCCAAAAATCTCATCTTCTATCCACTGGATGCGATATTGTGTTAAGCGATTTTTCCAAAAATCTAGACTACCTTTCGGTACCGAGTACCCTATGTGGGTAGCCATTCCTGCACCTGGGGCTCCTTTTCCGATACCTTCCCAAGGGAAAAAAGTAAGGATAGTCCCAGGTTCTCCCATTTCATTGCCGTAGTAAAAGTGGTAGGTGCCGGGATCATCAAAGTTTACGGTCTTTTTTATAAGACGGACACCCAGTACTTGCGTATAAAAATCGAGATTTCGTTTTGCATTATCGGCTATCGCAGTAATGTGATGCAATCCTAATATTTTATTTTCCATATTAACGTATTATGTTTTCTTGACTAATGTAAAGTTACGCCAACCCAAAGGAAGTTTTATTGAACTAGATTAATAAACTCAATTGTGTATCAATAACGGTATCTCTGTAAATTAAAGTTGGAAAATAACTTATTTATTAGGAATATAGGCGATGAATTTTTGCCATACAACAACTATTCTTCGCAGTGTTTGTTCTTAATAAAACATTATTTGATCAATTTCCTTATTATTTACGCGGCGTTCAGTAATGTTTTTGTTAACTTCACAGTGATAATAAATCTGATCTAAATACTGGAGATAAATGGTAAATAATGTTTTTCCTGAAAATGAGTTAAGAAGGATAGAAAAACTGAAATCCTATGAGTTAATGGGGCTCGGGAAAGACCCGGAATTAGATGTTTTTGCGCAGGCAGCCTGTTTGATTACAGATTGTCCTGCTGCTCTAATTGCCATGATGGAACAAGAAACGCAACGTATTCAGAGTTGCGTTGGGATAGCGTTGGACACTGTGGACAGGAAGAATACCGTCTGTCAGTATACGATCATGAGTAAAGAAGTGCTCATCATTGAAGACACTTTTAACGATGTTCGCTCTTCTTCCAATCCCTTGATTCGCGAGGGAAATATCCGTTTTTACGCGGGGGTTCCGCTTTTGGACGATGATGGTGATGCGCTTGGGACAATTTGCGTGATTGATTTCCATCCCAAACAGCTTTCAGAGAAACAGGTCAGCTCCCTGGCAGAATTAGGCAAGGCAGCGACCAAGATATTACTGGGAAAGCATCGAAAAAAACAGGCGGGTTATTTCGCTGAAATTTTTCATTTGACCAACAATATCATTTGTGTTTTGGATGATATGCACAATGTTAAAGATGTTAATCCTGCATTTAGTAAAGTTTTAGGATTGTCCCGCTCGGACAGCTTAGGCAAATCTATTTTCACTTTATTGGGTGATACTGAAGAAAAATTAGCATTCAACTTGAACCGGGTAGCGGAAACAAAATACGGTATCCAAAGCAGTAGTACGACTCGAATGGAGAACGGCCAAATGGTGGAGATTGAATGGAATTTTAAATTTGATGCAGTCAACCGTGATATTTTGGCTTTTGGCAGAAATGTGACAGCGGAACGGAAAGAAAAACTGAAACTGGAAAATTCTGAGCGTAGATTCCGTAGCTTTTTTGAAAATGCCATTGGCCTGATGAGCATGCATGATATGGAAGGCAATATTTTATCAGTTAATGAAAAAGGAAGAGAGTTATTAGGTTATTCCAAAGAGGAGGTCAAAGGACTTAATCTAAAAAACTTGGTCCCGGCTCATCATGTTGCTTTAGTCGCAGATTATCTTCAACGTATTGCGAGCAACCGAGAGGATTCAGGAATGATGGTTTTGCAAACAAAAGATGGTGAAGATATCTCTTGGCTTTATCATAACATGCTAGAAACTGATGAAAATGGAAAGTCTTACGTTGTCAGCACTGCGTTAAATATGACGGATCGGCTGCGGCTTGAAAATGATCTTTTGCATACCAAGCAGATCTTAGAACAGACAAATGCTGTCGCTCAAGTTGGTGGATGGGAGGTAGACCTGGTTAACAATAAGGTCTATTGGTCGGATTCTACAAAGCTTATCCATGGTGTACCTCTTGATTTTACACCGGATTTTGAGCATGCTATCGGATTTTATGAACAGGAGAGTCAGGGCACATTGCGACGAGTATTTGAAGAGGCAATTGCTTCCAGGACACCTTATGATACGGAATTACGTCTACTAAAGCAAAGCGGCGAGTCGATTTGGGTACGCGTAAAGGGTATTCCCGAATTTGAAAATGATTTATGCAAACGTGTGTATGGAATTATACAGGATATCGATCATAGTAAATCGCTATTTCTGGAATTAGAACGCAAAGAATCGATGTTACGCGCCTTTGTAGATTACGTTCCGGCTTCTGTTGCTATGTTTGACCGTGATTTTAACTATATTTCGGTTAGTAATCAATGGTTGGAAGACTTTCATGATGGGGCCAGTTTACCGACTAATAGTAACTTTTTCGATCTTTTTCCTCATATTCCGGAAAATAGAAAAACAATATACCGCGATGCTTTGGGTGGCATACCTTATAAGAATAGGGATGAGATTATTCAGGCTGGTGGATTGGCCGAAGCGCAGCATTTCAATTGGGAAGTTAGACCATGGCATCTTGCTGATGGAAGTATCGGCGGGATCATTATTTTTACGCAGAACATAACGGAGTCAGTAAAAATAAATGATGAATTGAAATTAGCAAAAGAACTAGCCGTGCTAGCCAGTAAAGCAAAGTCCGAATTCCTGGCCAATATGAGCCACGAAATTCGAACACCTTTAAACGGGGTGATCGGATTTTCGGACTTATTGCTGAAAACGCCATTAAATGATACGCAGTTGCAGTATCTTGGCTATATCAATGAATCGGGGAATAGCTTGCTCAATATTATTAATGACATTTTGGATTTTTCAAAAATTGAATCCGGAAAACTTGAATTATTTGTTGATAAATATAATATATATGATGTAGCTAATCAGGTTATTAATGTTGTTCTCTATCAAGCCCAGCGAAAGGATGTCGAACTGCTTCTGAATATTGAGCAGGGGCTACCCGCTTTTGTTTGGATTGATGAATCACGTATCAAGCAAGTATTGGTGAATCTGTTGGGCAATGCTGTGAAGTTCACAGAAAAAGGCGAGATCGAATTTAAGATCAGTAAGCGCTATAATAGCGAGGATAAATTAGCGCTACGTTTTGAAGTCAGAGATACTGGTATTGGAATTCCGCCCGACAAGCAACAACGTATATTTGATGCTTTCACCCAAGAAGATAGTTCCGTAAGTAAACGTTATGGTGGCACCGGACTTGGTTTGACAATCTCTAACAACCTGTTGAAATATATGGGAAGCAAACTGAATTTGGTGAGCAAAATGGGCGTCGGGTCCACATTCTTCTTTGATATTGAGGTCCGATTTGAAGAACAGGAGGATATAGATACAGAACTGCCTTTAAATCGTGTCCTTGTTGTTGATGATAACGCTAATAATCGGATCATTCTTCAACATATGCTATCGTATAAGAACGTCGACTCTGTACTCGCGGCTAATGGTATGGAAGCTTTACAGTTATTGATGAAAGGTGAAAGGTTCGATGTTATTTTAATGGACTATCATATGCCGATATTATCGGGCCTAGAAACGATCGGTAAAATCAAAGAACTCTTTCTGAAGCAAGAGGAAGGCATTCCATTGATTGTGTTGCATACCTCATCGGAAGAGCATGAGGTGATTTCGGCATTCCGACAGGAAGAGCATTCTTTCTGTTTGCTTAAACCCATTAAGTCAGAAGAGTTATATTCAACACTTCGCCGAGCGATCCAGCAAAATAGGCAAGAAGCCGTCCAATCAAAAGCTAATGAAAATTTGTCTGTGTCTTCAGATTTTTATCATAAGGAAATTCAGGTCTTATTGGCAGATGATAATGCGGTCAATATGGCGCTCAATTTGCGCATTATGGCCAGTATAATGCCGGGTGCACGCCTGACAGAAGTGTCTGATGGCGCTCAGGCCATTGAGGCCTGTAGGAAGAAGACATTTGATTTTATTTTAATGGATGTTCAGATGCCTGAGGTCGATGGTATTGAAGCTACCAAACAGATTCGCCAGATTAAAGGTTACGCCGAAACACCTATAATTGGGGTTACAGCCGGTAATATTTCGGGAGAAAGGGAACGCTGTCTAGCGGCGGGGATGTCCGATTTTTTAGCTAAGCCTATTCGACAACAAGATTTGTACATAGCGTTGGATAAAGCAATATCCGGTACTCCTATTGCTGACGACGCCTCCGAATTAGCACACGGCGATCAACATTTAGACATGCATCGCTTGGATGAACAGGCCGGTGATGATCCTGCATTTTTAGCTTTTTTTCTGGATTTGGTCGTACGGGAGATAACAGGGGCTAGAAAGCAGCTACAGGTGGCAATCCATGCAGATGATTTTGTCCATGTCAAGGAGCTGCTACACAAATTGCGGGGCACTGCTTCAACAGCAGGGCTTGTCAAATTGGCCGAGATGACAAAAGAATTGGAAACAAGTTCGACCATTGAAAATGATCTTGCGAACGCTTTCAGAGCAATTGAACAAGAAATGGATATAGGTTTGGAACTCATTACAAAAATTTTAAATAAATAACGCTATGTTGATTTTAATAGCTGAAGACGACGAATTGATATTACGTACTGTTGAACACAAGTTGGTAAAAGAAGGGCACGAAGTAGTGTTGACCAGAAATGGTCGTGAAGCGATAGAGAAAATTAATGAACTGGATTTGGATTTAATTGTGACGGACATTATGATGCCTTTTGCTTCTGGTATTGAAATCCTTTCGGCGATTAAGCGTGTTGGAAAGGAGATTCCAGTCATTGTATTGTCGAGTATGGGCCAGGAGGAGGTTGTGGTCGATGCGTTCGATTTAGGAGCATCAGATTTTATGGTTAAGCCATTTAGTCCAAACGAGCTCATTCTCAGAATAAAACGCCTAAAAAATAAATAAACAATATGTATCACCATATCGCACTACATGAACTTATTCTTGCGATAGTTATCGTGTTGATCTTAGTACTGTTGTTGATTATTACAGTATTGGGTTACAGCTTCTATAGTTATCGAATACTTCATAATAAGCAATCTTGGAGAGAAATCATCGAGTATAAGATTATGGAGACAATCGTAGGGAATGATGACCGTAGTGATAGCGATAAGGAATTTGCGAAACATTTAAAGGAGCCTTCATTTCGGGCACTTTTTTTAGATGTACTGGTTGATTCGGATAGAAAATTTTCTGGTGGTGCTAAACAATCGATTAATAGGCTGTTTCGTGATTTTGAACTCGAGGATGAAGCCTGGCGGAAACTCAGGCATCGCAGCGGCTATTTGGTAGCCGGCGGTGTTCAGGAGCTTGCAGCGATGAATGTTGAAGCTGCAATACCTGAAATCATGGCGAAGTTAAACGATCCCCGAACTGCCGTTTATCAGGAGGCCCAATATGCAATTGTCAGTTTTAAGGGATACGAAGGCCTTGGCTTTTTGGAGCATTTCGATAAGCCGTTATCAGATTGGCAACAGTTGCGCTTATTGTATTCCATTCATGATATACCGGAACAATCTGATTTGCAAGTTGATCATTGGATTAATAGCACAAATGATTCGGTTGTCATATTCACTTTACGTCTAATCCGAAAATTCAGATTGATGACCCTCTATACGGCGGTTCATAACCTGTTGGCTCACCCATCGACGATGGTTCGTGTACAGGCTGTAAGAACTTTACAAGCCATCGAGCATCGTGGGACAATTCAGCAATTTATACAAAGTTTCGATCTGCAGCCACTCGCAGTGCAGAATGAGATTCTGAAAGCGATGAAGATAGCCAAGAGTAAAGAAAGCGAGCATTTTCTTAAAGAACTACTGTGGAATCATCCCCAAGTATCAATTAAAATTTCTGCCGCCGAAGTACTTGTCGTTCTTGGAGAAGAACACTATTTGCAGGAGGTATCACAAGCTGGAGATACCTACGACGAACTTAGACGAATTATTAAACACGCTTTGCAAGAGAAAAAATGTTAGAGTTTTCCCATATCGTATATGAAATTATAGTTTGGTTATTTTTGCTTTATTCCGGGGCGGTATTTCTTATTTATACTTGGATAGGATTATATGCTTATGGAGCTGTGTTTCGTTACAAACATGATAATACGTTTACGGACTATAGTATTATTGCCACCAATCCCAATGCTCCTACATTCAGTCTGATTGCACCAGCCTATAACGAGGGCATGACCATCGTTGAGAATGTGCGGTCCTTATTGTCGTTGTATTACCATAATCTAGAAATTATTATCGTAAATGATGGGAGTAAGGATGATTCTATATCAAAATTGATCACGTCTTATGAACTTGAACCGACGTCTTTCTTTGTTCAAGGAAACATTGAGACGAAGGAGATACGGGGAATCTATAAAAGTAAAAACCCGGCTTTTAAGAAGCTGATTGTTGTAGACAAAGCGAATGGCGGCAAGGCGGACGCGCTTAACGTTGGGGTGAATATCTCTTCTGGAGATTATATCGTTTGTATTGATGTGGATTGTATTTTAGAACAGGATGCGATTTTAAAATTAGCGAAGCCATTTCTAGAACAAACTGACAAACGCGTTATCGCTTGCGGTGGCGTTATCCGTTTGGCCAACAACTGTAACGTCGTGGATGGGTCTGTTGTGGATGTTAATTTGCCAAAGTCTTGGTTGGGGCGCACGCAAGCTTTAGAATATATCCGTGCTTTCATTTTAGGGCGAATGGCTTGGTCTAGAGCTTCGGGATTAATTCTGATTTCAGGTGCATTTGGCGCTTTTAACCGGGAGATTGTGTTGGCTTGCGGAGGCTATGACCGAAATACGGTTGGGGAGGATATGGAGCTTGTTGTTCGTATGCGTCGCTATATGGAAGAGCAAAAGCAGGCTTACGAGGTCGTTAATATTCCTGATCCCTTATGCTGGACGGAGGTGCCAGAATCTAAAGAGGTACTACGTAAGCAGCGCAATCGTTGGATGCGCGGCACGATGGAAACCTTATGGAAGCATCGTAAACTCATGTTCAATCCGAAGTATGGTCGGTTCGGTATGGTTAGCATGCCTTATTGGTTTTTCTTTGAATTTTTGGGGCCTATTGTCGAATTTACGGGTTACATTGTTTTTCTAATCTTTTTTATACTCGGAATCATCAACTGGCCATTTTTCTTCGCACTTTTTGCACTGGTAATTGCTTCGGGAATTTTGTATTCCATCTATGCCATCCTGATTGATCTTGTTAGCCACCAGGTCTATTCAAAGAAGCGGGACCTTTCGACGTTAATAACTACCGCTATTCTAGAACCATTTTACTTTCACCCTATTGTCGTTAAAGCTGGAGTCCAGGGGGTTGTTGATTACTTTCGCAAGCAGCATGGCTGGGGAGAAATGACACGACAAGGCTTTCAACAAAAAGATGCCAATGAGTCGGTTTGGAAATACCTCGGTCACCGATTAAATCTGTCGTTAAAAAGCTTAGGACCTGTGATGTTGGTTGCCTTTGCCTTGTATATGTTATCCGTTGGTGTAGAATGGTGGTGGTACGGTCGTCGATTTTCTCAGCTTTCGGAGGTCCACGCAGGCAAATACCTATTTTTGGATAACATCCTGTTTATCTTTCAAGCCTTAGCGTGTTTGGGAATAGGCTATTTATTGCTACAATTCTTAAGCAGATTTTGGGCGAGGCTTCTTTTGATCATTTCGTTCTCGCTTATTGTTGTTATGCAGTTCATCTTATTTCTGTATTTTGGCGAATCGAGAAATTTGCTTGGGGCTGATATGTTCTATTACAGTTCGGAAGAGATGAAGCAAATTTTGGAGGCTAGCGGTATGTTGAGTTTTACCAATATTGCTTTACTTTTATTATTGATCGCAATTTCTTGGGTTCCGCTTTGGATTGCCAATAAAAAGACATTCAAAAAAAACTATGTTAGTATTGCACTCTTATCTTTGGGGATCATATCGTTTTTCATTAGTTCGGCTTCGCTTTTAGGGGGTCGCTCCGATAACGATGAATTCGTAGCCAATGCAAGCCGGAGTAAATGGCGTTATTTCTTCAATTCCAATTTATCAAATTATGTGGATGAACACCCGGGTATGCTCGCAATGTTCCATAAAGAGGAGGATACAAAGGTGTTGGATACTAAATTTCCTTTTTTGAAAAAAGAAGATACCAAAGATTTTCTAGGAACACACCTTCAGAAAACGACGAAAGTGCCCAATTTAGTTATTCTCGTCATTGAGGGGCTAGGGCATGCCTATAGCGCTGAGAATGGCTATATCGGTAACTTTACGCCATTTATCGGTAAACTGAAGCAGCAATCGCTGTATTGGGACAATAACATGAGTTCTTCAGGACGGACATTTTCTGTTCTGCCTACGATAACAGGCTCACTACCTTTTGCTATGCACGGTTTTTTAGAGCAAGATACCTTACCAGACAATTTCAATCTATTTAATATTCTAAAGAGCAACGGATTTAATACTGGTTTTTTCTATGGCGGTCATTCAAATTTTGACTTCATGAAGAAGTTCATGGATTATAATAAAATTGATATGCTCATCGATCAGGAAGCATTTGGTCCTCCATATAAGAAATTGCCTGAAAAGGGGGGAGAAAGTTGGGGATATGAAGACCAAGCTGTATTTAGTAAGCTTCTTGAAGTACAGAAAGTGCAGCAACAACCTTATTTCCATGTGCTTTTGACGCTCTCTACACATAATCCATTTTTGATTAATAATGCGGCCCATTATGAGCAATTATTTGATCAACGTATGGTGACATTGAACCTTACGGCCGAGCAGAAAAAGTGGGCTTTAGAAAACCGTACGCAGCTGGTCTCAGTGTTGAATTTGGATGATGCGATGGAACAATTTTTTGAATCTTACAAAAAGAGAGCAGATTTTGCAAATACGATTTTTGTCATAACTGGAGACCACGCAATGCCTGAGATACCGTTACAAAGCAAAATCGATCGTTATCATGTTCCTTTGTTGATTTATTCACCACTTTTAAAAGGGCCAAAGACTTTTCATCATTTTGTTAGCCATTTTGATGTCGCGCCATCTATATTGGCCTACTATCGAGAAAACTTTGGAGTTAAAACTCCCGGTCAAGTTACTTGGATAGGTGCGGGCCTTGACAAAGGGGCATCTGCACAAGGTGATGGCATCGGTATGATGCAGAGCAAAAATCAGTTGATTGATTTTGTAAGGGGTAATTATCATCTTTCTGATGGACAACTGTATCAGTTGGATGGTGTGTTCAATGAAGACGTGGCCTCGGATAATGCGAAAGAGGAGGTTACAAGGCGCTTTGAATTATTTAAGCGCAAAAATAAGCTATTCTATACAGAGAAGCGGCTCATTCCGGATAGCGTCTATACCAACTATTTCAAACGGACAGGAAACCGCTAGAATTTTCGAATATAGCCTAGGATGATGTCTAGTTGATTTCCTTTTTCTTTGGGACGGAATTCTTGGTTATAATAGGTGCCCGAAATTGAAAACAGATTACTTTGCTTAACAGAGAAATTATATTCAGCACCTACTTTAAATGTTTTTAATTTATAGGAAGCGTTGTCCAATAGATTATTTCGGTTTTCCTCAGGGCTCAAACCCGTTCCGGCGCTAAATCCGAAGTAATCGTTTGCTCCTTTTGTATAATAGCGGACTGTTCCGGTATACGATTGGGAAATATTCTTTTCGCCTGGAGTAAGGTAAGTCCTTAGATTGAACCACAAGTTTTGGTAATATTTTCCGACTGAAGCTGTGTACATCCAGATGTTGTCACTAAAATAGAGCTGACGATATCCGATTTCCCCCTCAAAGCTGTTCGGAAGATTGGCATAGAGAGACACACCAGTTCTATATTTCGCAAAAATCCCCACATTATTGGAATAGCCTGCTCCGACATAAAGGTAAAATATCTTTGAAAGCCGTGGGTAAGCCTCCATCTCAAATTGGACGCCATTTTCTGCAAATTTATTCGCATAGTTAGTTCTGAAAATTACAGATCCTATTGCTGTTGCCCGTTTATAACTTAATCCAACAATGTGCCAATTGTGATCAAACTGTTTGTCAAAATAGACAAAATTGTACGTCAGACCGATTGCATTTTTAGCGGTATACTCTTCAATATTTTTTGTCAATGCTCTGGCCTCCGTATTTTTTGGATTAATTTCCAACAAACTATGAATTGCCTTTTCGGCAGTTTCGTATTGATCGTTGCCATAGCTTATTTTGCCTTTTAGCAATAGTAAATCCTGAGACTGCGGATGTATGCGTAGCCCTTTATCGGTAATTGCAATTGCTCTTTCAGCCTGGTCGTTCCAATACTCAAGCGAAGCGTACGCCAAAAAGAAATCTTCATCAGTGGTATTTTTTCTATCCAGTTCCGTAAAGATGGCCCTTGCCGAATCTATCTTATCTGACCAGGTATAAATGCGCGCTAAAAAAATGTTGATATCCGTGTAGTCCGGTGCTTGAAGTAGCGCCTGCTTGGATAATTGAATCGCTTGTGGATAATCTTTTGATTCAAAAGCAACCTTTCGCGCTTTAGCAAAGAGATCATCGGCAGTGAGTTTTGTCTCTTGCGCCATGGAGAATAAAGGTATTAGTGATAGTAATGGATAAATTACTTTTTTCATTCCGGATTGTATAGTTGACATTTAAGCTTGCTAATATATAAACTAAAATTAGCAAAATTTGTTTGTGCACTGTGGTTTTAAATAAATTTTGCGCGCTCGTGAATCCTTCTAAACCATTTATGGGATACCATTTGAGACGACATTTAGAATGAGAGTTTAGAAAACCGCCAATTTAAGGTATCGATAATGGTTAACTGGTTGCTGTCTACAGGTAAACCGGTTATGATCTTAAGTACCTGCATAGCCATCATGCTACCTATGATCCCTGGCAGGGGGCCTAGTACTCCATTTTTATCGCAATTTGGAACCTGATCGGGGTTTGGGGGAGTGGGAAAGATGTCCAGAAGGTGTTTACTGCCTTCAAAGTTAAAAACTGCCAGCTGTCCTTCAAAGCCGTGGATGCTCCCATATACCAAGGGTTTATCGAGTTTCAAGCAAATTTGATTCAGTAAGTAACGTGTCGAGAAGTTATCCGAGCAATCTACTACTATTTGATAGGGAGCAAGAATTGCAGCCGCGTTGTTCGGTTCTATCTTCACCTGAACCGTATGAAAATCAATTGTACTATTATGCTGTCGAATATAGTCTTGGGCACTTTCGGTTTTAGTTTTGTGAATGTTGTTTTCGGAGTGTATGATCTGTCTATTTAGATTGTGGATTTCAACATGGTCAAAATCAGCCAGGCCAAGTTTACCTATACCTGCAGCGGCTAAATATTGAAGGACGGGACTTCCGAGTCCCCCTGCGCCAACAATCAATACCTTGGCATCCATGATTTTTCTTTGTCCTGAGACGCCAATTTCATCGATAAAAATCTGCCGGCTATAGCGCTCAAAAATATTGTCTTTTTTCATTTATTTAACGTACTATGCCAGCGAAATTGGTTTCCCAGTCCTTCATCACCGGCGAGTATCCCATTTTTCGGATTTGACTTTTTATGGTTTCCATATCCCTTTCATCGCTTACTTCAAATTGTTCTAAAGCTTGTGGATCGACAACATAGCCCCCGGGATTTGTTTTTGATGCAGCGCTCATCGTCGTTACTCCAATGGGTATAATATGATCTCTAAAAGTTTCGTTTTCCCTTGTGGAAATAGAGATTTCCAAATTTTCATTCCACAGGCGATATGCACAGATCAGCTGCAGTAGATCGCGGTCGGCCAAATGAAAATTTGGTTCCAAAGAGCCAGCAGCTGGACGCAGGCGTGGAAAGGAAATTGAATAACGAGTCTGCCAATAATGTTTTTGTAAATAAGCAATGTGTGCGGCGGTAAAGAAACTGTCCACCCGCCAGTCTTCGAGCCCCAGTAATACACCCAATCCGATTTTATGGATGCCTGCCCGGCCTATACGATCAGGTGTATCCAAACGATAATCAAAATTTGACTTTTTTCCTTTGGGATGATATTGCCTATAAACTTCCCGTTGGTATGTCTCCTGATAAACCAAGATGGCATATACGCCAGCGGCCTGCAATAACTCGTACTCGGATTGTTCCAACGGTTGTACCTCAATGGATATCTGGGAAAAATGGGACTTTAGAAGTTGAATAGCATGTAGGAAATAATTGATTTCAACAGTTTTGTTAGCTTCTCCGCTAACGAGGAGGATATGGTTGACTCCCATAGCTTTAAGTGCCATCGCTTCCAGTAACAACTCGGTATCGCTAAGCGTCTTTCGTCTGATTTTGTTGTCCATGCTGAAACCACAATAGGTACAAATATTTTGGCACTCATTGCTGAGGTAAAGGGGAGCATACAGCTGAATAGTTTTGCCGAATCGGCGCTGTGTGAGTTGTTGTGTCTTTTGAGCCATTTGTTCCAGATATGGAGCCGCTGCCGGAGCGGTAAGTGTGCCAAAATCATATAGGGTCAAATGATCCTTATTTAGCACATGCTGTACATCCCGATCTGTAGTGCTGTAAATTTGCATTTGGATTTCATCCCAGGAGTATTGATTGAAAAGCATTTTAAAATCGGTCATAAGGCAATGATTAGTCTAACAAAAATGAAGTTAACGGGCTCGAAGCGACGGCATGTGCTCCGACCTTTCCTAAGCCGGCCTCATAGGCTCTTCGGCCAGCTGTAACCGCTTCTTTGAATGCTGCGGCCATGCGTACGGGGTTATTGGAAATGGCAATTGCCGTATTCACTAAAACAGCGTCTGCTCCGATTTCCATAGCTTTGGCGGCATCGGAAGGCGCTCCGATGCCAGCATCTATAACGACGGGTACATTACTTTGTTCAATGATAATTTCAAGAAAGTCCATAGTACGAAGTCCTTTATTACTGCCAATAGGAGCACCTAGAGGCATAACTGCTGCTGTGCCTGCATTTTCCAGCCTTTTACAAAGTACTGGATCTGCATGGATATAAGGCATGACGACGAACCCCAATTTGGCCAACGATTCAGTTGCACGTAAGGTTTCAATGGGATCAGGTAATAGATAGCGAGGATCGGGATGAATTTCCAACTTTACCCAGTTTGTTTCCAAAGCCTCTCGTGCAAGTTGGGCTGCGAGTACCGCTTCTTTAGCAGTACGTGCTCCCGAGGTATTGGGAAGCAAATGAATATTTTTCAGATGGAGGGCATTCAGGATATTGTCGTCTACGGTGTTCTGATCGATGCGTTTGAGGGCCACGGTAACCAACTGGGAAGCCGAAGATTCAATGGCATGGCTCATTTCTGTGAGACTGCCGAACTTGCCCGTACCCAAAAATAACCTTGATTCAAATACGCGATCGGCTATGGTTAAATTGCTCATATTAAAATTTTGTTGATTGATGAAACGATTGCTGGATTATAGGTTATACGAGCGGAAATTGCAACTCCATAAACTCCAGTTTGTAATAGCTGTTGAATGTCGTCGAGGTGGGCTATACCGCCTATGGCGAATATCGGGATAGGGGATAACCCTTCTCGTCTGACCTGCCTAATGATATTTTCATATCCGTCAAGCCCCAATACGGGACTTAGTTTTTGTTTTGTTGTCGTAAATCGGAATGGTCCAAGCCCGATATAGTCACAATTTTCCGTTATTCTTTGATTTACATCTGTAAAGCTATTGGCAGTACCGCCAATTATTTTTCCTGGCCCCAATAGCTTCCTTGCCGCAGCGATACTGCCGTCCTCCAGTCCGAGATGTACGCCGTCTGCGTCTACAGCCGCTGCAAGCGCAGGATGATCATTGATGATACAGGTGGCGCCGTATAGCGAACACACGTTTTTGATCTTTTCTGCCAATGTGTAAAGATGCTCTTGGCGAGCTCCTTTCCACCTAACTTGTATCCATTTGACACCAGCATCAAGAGCTTTTAAAATATTATCTTTTTGTGCATCTAATGTTTGTCCTTGTGATATGTATTGGAGTTTTTCCATAGTTTTTGTTGACATGCAATGAAATTTTGAATTGGGTCTGGATGCTGCCATAAAGCGCCATACAAAGCAATTCCATCTGCCCCTTCCTGCAATGGCAGGAGGCAGTTAGCTTGGTTTATACCGCCAAGTGCTATCAGACGAACCGTAAAATTAACGCGTTTTGGAAGTTGATTCAGTTGGGCATTATCTCGTCCGTATCCTTTTTTTGAAATACTTGGAAATATTGGACTGAGAAGAGCATAAGCCCAGCATTCATCCAGTTTGTTGAATGCCAGGATATCATGTACAGATGTTGAGCAAATAATTGGAGCGTTCATCTGACTGGAGGGGCTATGCTGTCTACTCCATTCATTTATATGAATGCGTGCGATCCCAAGTTCAGCCGACAGGTGAGGGTGGGAATGGAGGACCAACTTTTCAAGATATGCAGGATCTATTGATTCTACATATCTTGCCATTTGTAAGTCTGTAAAATGATATTTGCGTAAGTGCAGGAAATCGAGTCCCTTTTCAAAAAGTGTATGGAGAACCGCTTTTTCGGTATCTATGGTCTCTTCTGGCGTTAGTGCAATGATCATGAATAGATTTCTTTACCCTGTGCGATAAATTCTTGGGATTTTTCAAGCATACCCTGCGCTGCACTATCCCGTATTTCTTGCGTAATTTTCATGGAGCAAAATTTGGGGCCGCACATGGAACAGAAATGAGCGACTTTAGCTGCATCTGCAGGCAAGGTTTCGTCATGATATTCCCGTGCGGTATCCGGATCTAGGGACAGATTGAATTGATCTTCCCATCTGAATTCAAATCTTGCTTTACTTAAAGCATTGTCACGATACTGTGCTCCAGGGTGTCCTTTGGCCAAATCGGCAGCATGCGCGGCTAGTTTGTACGTGATGACACCATCTTTAACATCTTTTTTATTTGGTAGTCCGAGGTGTTCTTTTGGGGTGACATAACAAAGCATGGCACAACCGTACCAACCGATCATCGCGGCTCCAATGGCCGAAGTAATATGGTCATACCCCGGAGCAATATCAGTGGTAAGCGGGCCTAAGGTATAAAATGGAGCTTCATTACAACATTCCAGTTGTTTGTCCATATTTTCTTTGATCAGTTGCATTGGGACGTGACCGGGGCCCTCTATCATTACCTGAACATCGTGTTTCCAGGCGATCTTCGCAAGTTCACCCAATGTTTCGAGTTCAGCAAATTGAGCCGCATCGTTGGCGTCCGCAATAGCTCCAGGGCGAAGACCATCGCCAAGCGAAAAAGCGACGTCATATTGTTTCATAATCGAGCAGATTTCCTCAAAATGGGTATAAAGAAAGTTTTCTTTGTGGTGAAAAAGACACCATTTAGCCATGATGGAACCACCTCTTGAGACGATACCAGTTACCCTTGAAGCTGTAAGATGAATATAGCGAAGCAGTACACCTGCATGTATAGTAAAGTATGAAACACCTTGTTCTGCCTGTTCGATCAAGGTGTCTTTAAATATCTCCCAAGTAAGGTCTTCGGCTACCCCTTTTACTTTTTCTAATGCTTGATAGATTGGTACGGTGCCGATTGGAACGGGTGAATTGCGGATGATCCACTCGCGGGTTTCATGAATATTTTTACCTGTGGAGAGATCCATGATGGTGTCGGCCCCCCAACGGCAGGCCCAAACCGCTTTCTCAACTTCCTCTTCGATACTCGAGCTAACAGCACTATTGCCAATGTTGGCATTGATCTTAACCAGGAAATTACGGCCAATGATCATCGGTTCACTTTCAGGGTGATTGATATTATTGGGAATGATCGCTCTTCCGGCAGCGATTTCTTCGCGGACAAACTCGGGAGTAATCTTTTTTTTAGGTGTTCTGGCACCAAAGTTTTCACCTGTATGCTGATGATCCATTCCAGGTGTGGTGGCTACTAGCTGCTCGATACGTTGATTTTCCCGGATAGCTACGTACTCCATTTCGGGGGTAATGATGCCTTTCTTTGCATAATGTAATTGGGTGACATTTCCGCCAGAAGTGGCCACCTTCGGTTTATGACTATAGGCAAATCGGAGCGCATCAAGCGTTGGGTCACAGAGCCTTTTTTGTCCGTATTGGGATGTGATGTTGGCTAGCTGGGTCACGTCCTGGCGATTCAATATCCATTGTTCGCGAAGCCGCGGGAGACCTTTTCGGATATCGATCTGAAAATCCTCATCGGTATATGGACCAGAGGTATCGTAGATTGTGATAGGGGGATTAATTTCTACTTGCGCATTGCTCAATTTGGTTGGACTTAAAGAAATTTGTCGCATAGCAACTTGAATAGGAAATAGCGTTCCAGGTACAAAAATTTTCTTTGAATTGGGAAAAGGGGATTGCGTAATTGTTTCAGCTGTCATTTTTCTGAATTGAAGTGAATGATTAGGGTGATTTTTTTGAAATCATTATCCGCCTTGCGATGCGGTTATTAAGATGATTTGATCGTGAGGATTGAGTGTTGTTGTAGCCCAATCTTCCTTGGGTATAACATGGTTGTTGATGGCAGCGGCAACACCTTGGGTTTTGCCAGATAATTCCAAGACCAATAGTTCCTCAAGTGAAAGAGGGGCGGGGTCGAAAAATCGAATTTGATGGTTTATTGTAAGTTCCATTCCTTAATTTTTTTGGTTAAACTTTAGGAATGGCTACACGAAGGTACAGCAATGCACCTGTTAGACAGCTCACTTTTCCCTACGCCAGTATGATCCGGATCAGGTTCTAAGGGTAAAATCTCAGCCTGCACAAGCAGACACCCCTAAAGTTAAAACGAAGATAGTATTATTTTTGTGAAAGTTGCAAGAATTTTAATTTAAATGCCTCACAGATAGATCAGGAAAGTGCAGGTCGCGATTTGGGAAATATTTAATATATTCGTTTTTTAATCAGCTAAAACAATTTAACAGTTACCGACAATTATACCCTTTAATGCGTAGGATTTTATTGACAATACTATTGTGTATGGCATGTACTGCATATGCACAATCTAAGAATAACTGCACTGCTGTACAGTTGACATGCGAACATCTGGTCAATCCGCTAGGCATTGACCCATCCCGTCCGAGACTAAGCTGGCGCCTTGAAGACCAGCGAAGGGACGCTTTACAACAAGCTTATCAGATTCTTTTAGGGCAAGATTCTCTTGCATTGTTACACGGGGCAAAAGCGCATTGGGACAGTGGAAAGCAGCTAAGTTCGGCGATGTTGGTGCAATATAATGGTACCGAGTTAAAACCGCGGACAAAATACTTTTGGCGAGTTAAAGTATGGGACCGAGACGGCATTTCCAGCGTTTCAGCAATAGCATCTTTCGAGACTGGAATGATGGGGAAGGATCTTTGGACAGGAAAATGGATCAGTGACAATAAAGATATCAATGCGCGCAACGCTCCGTATTTTAGGACTGAATTCACTGCCAAGAAGCGAATAAAATCGGCTCGTGCTTATGTTGCTGCTGCCGGATTATATGAACTTTCTATTAATGGCGTGCGCATTGGAGACCACCGTCTTGATCCCATGTATACGCGATTTGATCGTCGAACACTGTATGTGGTAGAGGATGTTACCGGACAACTTCAACAAGGTGCGAACGCGATTGGCGTCGTTTTGGGAAATGGATGGTATAATCATCAACCGCTGGCGGTATGGAACTTTCATCAAGCCCCATGGCGAAATCGGCCAACATTCTGTTTGGAGCTTAAAATCGAGTATACAGACGGCACACAGGAAACGGTCGTTTCAGATAAGCAGTGGAAAACAGCTTCCGGTCCAATTATCTATAACAATATTTACACGGGTGAGCATTACGATGCTCGAATTGACATGCCCGGGTGGGATATGCCAAAATTTGAAGATTCAGCCTGGCAGGCCGTTCAATATAGAACTGCTCCATCTACCTATATCGTTTCTCAACAAATGGTTCCGATTCGACTGGGAAAAGTATTCAGACCAAAATCAGTCACAAAGATTGACCACCGTACGTATGTTTTCGATATGGGGCAGAATATGGCGGGGATTACAAGGATTCAGGTAAAGGGGCCGAGGGGTACTGTTCTGCGTATTAAGCATGGTGAACGGTTACAGTCTGATGGCCGACTCGATCAGTCCAATATCGATGTTTACTATCTTGGCGATAAGGAAAGCGAGCCATTTCAGACGGATATACTAACCTTAAGTGGTCGCGATGATGAGTTTATGGCTAAATTTGGTTATAAAGGCTTTCGTTATGTCGAGGTTAGCAGCAGCGCGGCGATAGCTTTGGATAATTCTGCTGTGACTGCCTATTTTATGCACAGCGATGTTGAACCTATCGGACAGCTTAAAACATCCTCGGAATTGATTAACAAACTATGGAAAGCGACCAACAATGCCTATTTGTCGAATTTGATGGGGTATCCTACGGACTGCCCGCAACGCGAAAAAAATGGTTGGACAGGGGATGGTCACCTGGCGATTGAAACTGCCCTGTATAATTTTGACGGTATTACAGTTTATGAAAAATGGCTGGCCGATCATCGTGATGAGCAACATGAGAATGGCGTATTACCAGATATTATTCCAACGGGTGGATGGGGGTATGGTACTGCGAATGGTCTTGACTGGACAAGCACCATCGCCATTATCCCTTGGCAGATCTATCAGTTTTATGGTGATCCGCGTGCATTGGAAGAATGCTACGATAATATTAAACGCTATGTCGATTATGTCGACGGCATCAGCCCCTCAGGCCTTACTACTTTTGGACGCGGAGATTGGGTTCCAGTTAAGGCTCAGTCCAATTTGGAACTGACGTCATCTGTTTATTTCTATGCTGATGCGACCATTTTGGCTGCAGCTGCAAAGTTGTTCGGAAAAACGGCAGACCATCAAAAATATGATCAACTTAGCAAAAGAATCAAGGCGGCAATTAATGCGAGATTTTTGAATGTTTCTAGTGGAATTTATAACAATGGAACACAGACGGAATTGAGTGTACCGCTCTATTGGGGAGTTGTCCCTGACGAAATGAAAGCGAGGGTTGCGGCCAATCTAAATAGGAAAGTTGAAGAGGCTCACTTTCACTTGGACGTAGGGGTATTGGGAGCAAAAGCCCTCTTGAATGCATTGAAAGATAACGGGTATGGGATTACCGCGTATAAAGTTGCGGTACAAGATACCTATCCGTCTTGGGGATGGTGGATTGTCAATGGGGCGACAACACTGTTAGAGAACTGGGATTTAAAAGCAACTCGGGATATTTCGGACAACCACATGATGTTTGGTGAAATTGGTGGCTGGTTTTTTAAATCTATCGGCGGGATTCTTCCTGATCCCGAACAACCTGGATTCAAAAACATACTGTTGAAGCCTATTTTTCCTCAGGAATTGAAAGAATCATCCATTTCTTACGAATCACCCTATGGTAAAATTTTATCTCATTGGAAATTAAGTGGTAATAAGATTGTATATGATGTTCAGATACCTCCAAATGCGAAGGCGACATTTTATCCTCCAAATAATGTAAGCAATGGTAATATTATTGCATTGAAGGCTGGTAAACACCGGTTGGAATTGGAACTCAAGTAACATTTTACTGGTATCAATCCTATTGTTTTTGATTGATACCAGCAAAAATATTTTATATTTGGAAGAAATACGTGGAACGATTTTACCTTTTTGAATTCATCTTCCAATATAGGAAATTGGAGTCAATCGTATCAAAATGAAATTTTCATCTTTTGGAAACTTGTCGTAATTAGTTGCAACCAAAAAAATAGAATATTTTTAAAGGCGTTCTTTGTCGGATAAATTGACTGTCTAAGTCATTATAGCGACGAGGAAATAAATACTAGCTAGATAATTGATAAAAATGGATACAAAATATCAAACAATTGATACAGCAAATTGGAAGCGAAGGGAGCACTTCGAGATTTACCGTGGGGATGTAAAATGTGGTTTTAGCCTTACAGTTAAGCTCGATATATCGGCGGTGGTCCAATTTGTAAAAATGCGCGGTTATAAGTTCTATCCTGTCATGATTTACCTCCTTTCGAGGGCTGTGAACCAACATGCTGAATTCAAAATGGCAATGAGAGGTAGCGAATTAATTTGTTGGGACAGGGTTGACCCTATTTACACAATACTGCATAAAGAAGCCGAAACTTTTTCTGCATTGTCAATAGGATATCAGGAAAATTTTACCTCTTTTCTGCAGGAATACGAGCATGTTGCTGAAAAATACAGTGATAACAAGCTCTTTTTCCCAGAAAAACCGCCAAAAAACCATTTTAATATTTCAGCTCTTCCCTGGATTCATTTTGATAGTTTCAATCTTAATGTTGCAGATTTTAGCAATTATTTTTCACCGACATTTACGATTGGAAAATATAAGGTTGAAGGAGATAAGACCCTTATGCCATTGGCTATACAGGTACATCATGCGGTATGTGATGGTCTGCATGTTGCCAAGCTGATCGATACGCTTGAAGCACTTTTTCAGGACGTCGAGTCTTTTTAGTCGATCGAAACTCTACATCCCATAGTGTTATTATAGTTACATATAGTTTAATTTTATTCTTTGTTTGCTATTTTAATACTGTTTTTTTTATTTTTTTGTATCTTTAGTATGTTTTTAAACTAAATAATCCTCGCATTGTTATTTTAATAGCATGCTAGCGATGGGCATCAAATTGGTTTTTGCAATTCATATTCAAATGAAGTATATATTATATAGGGAACAACAATTAGCTTGCGATATAGCGCGCGCTTGGAGTTTTTTTTCGTCTCCACAAAATCTTGCTCAAATAACGCCAAAGGACATGGGCTTTGTGGTTGTTTCAGAATTTAATGGAGAAGAAATCGTAAAGGGGATGGTCATCGATTATTTAGTATCTCCAATTTTTCGAATTCCGTTGAAGTGGAAGACCAAAATAACACAGGTGGAAAAGAATAAGAGTTTTACCGATTTTCAGTTAAAAGGACCTTATCGATTTTGGAATCATTTTCATGAATTTATTCCAAATGGAAAAGGCGTGTTGATGAAAGATACTGTTGTTTATGAATTGCCCTTCGGAATATTAGGCACGATTGCGCACAGTATATTTGTTAAAAAGAAATTAGATCAAATTTTTGATTATCGCTATGAGATTTTAGAAGAGTTATTTAATCGTAATAAAAAGGTATGATAGCTACTCTTTAATCGCTTATCGATCGGGCATAAACTAATAAATCGGCCTTTATTAAAATATTTTATAACGTATACAATGAAAAAAATCTACCAAATAGTCAATGGAATTGTTTTAGTCGTTACTGTAGTTATCAATTATTTATCCAATACTGGTATTTTCAACGGGGAAACGATGGCAACGATATCGGCCAAGTATCAAAATCTTTTTACACCGGCCGGGTATGCTTTCTCCATTTGGGGCTTGATATATCTGGGCTTGTTTGGATTTGTGGTCTATTTTGGCCCACTTTTAAAACAGACCAGAGAAAAGGAAGAAGTGATCTCAAAAGTGGGGTGGTGGTTTTCGGTCTCTTGTTTGGCAAATTGTCTATGGGTTATTACCTGGTTGTACGACTACACTTTTGTGACCATTTTTTTGATGCTCCTGCTCTTTGTATCGTTGTTACAGATCATTCAGAATACTCGGACTATTGCTTTTGAATCAAACCTTAAAAAGCTTGCCTTTTTAAAGTTGCCTTTTCATCTTTATGCTGGGTGGATTTCTGTCGCTTTGATTGCCGACGTTGCGGCATATCTTACCAAGATAGGTTGGGATGGATTCGGAATATCTGCAACAGCATGGACACTTATCATGTTTGTAGTTGCGCTAGTAATTCATTTGCTGATGATTTGGCAATGTCGTATGCCCGCATTTGGACTCGTAGCTGCCTGGGCTTTAATTGCAATTGCAGTGGCTAATAAGGGGATGAATAGCGTCTTATATACAGCGGCGATGGTAGTAGCAATTATTGTGCTGCTAAACCTGTTTTCCTATTGTATTCGATATCGTAAACAACTATTATTATAGCAGTTAAATGATAACTAAGACGCATTAGCGTGAGCCTCGGCCGATCTGTCGTCGGTCGAGGCATGAAATTGTTTGATTAATTTTCTACCTTAGACTTTTCATCAGCAAGCAATTCTTCCACACATATTTTACCGAATTTATCCGCTGCTAGCGGACTGTCGGCGGTAATCAGCTTCCGGTCAATGTGGCAATCGCCGCTAATTTTTTTATTTAAAATTTCAATCCCCAGCTTTTTCAGTTTCTCGCCATATAGCCAAGGCATTTCGCCGGGCTGGTATCCACTTTGTGGCAGAATGAGATCCATTTCGTCAGGAAATGAATTGATTTTATATCCTTTATATGGAAAATCACCCTCATCAACACCTTGTGCAGCAGATAAGAGGGCTGCGGGCCCATGGCATATTGTCAGCATAAATTTATCTTCGGCTATTACCCATTTAATCAGCTCTTTTACATCGTTATTTTCGGGAAGGCCGAGCATTGCGCCATGTCCTCCCGGGATGAAGACAGCCACATAGTCGACATACGATTTAGCGGTGTCCGCTACAAAATCCTGGAGACTGTGTGGGTTTGAAAACTGTGTATTGTATTTTTCGAGAATTTTGCCAATATGCTCGTCTTCATAAGGCATTGCCCACATCTCAAACTTCACGGTGCCACCAGTTGGCGTATAGAAATCCACGTCAAATCCGGCTTGGTCAAAATGAAGAATAGGAACGAGTGTTTCAACGGGATGATTGCCAGTAGAAAATTTCTTGCCATTTTTCATGGTCATATAGCGTTCCTCCGTACAAAGTACAAGAATTTTTTTTCTCGTATCTTTGTTGCCCTCGTCATATTTCTTCTTACTATAGTCGGTTTTTGTAGTAACCATTGCTTTTCTCGAAAAAAAAGAAGGCTCATAGCCCACGCCGTCAAATACTGGCTCTTTGCTCAAATCTTTTGAAAATAATGACATAATATATGTATTGTTTATGGTGTATAATTTATCGCACTCTTATGATATCAAATGTTTTTGCCAGCTTATCGTTCGTTTATTCTCCAAAACAGCCGAAACACGCTGTGGAAAAAATAACACATTTGCATGATCTTAAAGCATAACAATGCTGAGGGCAATGCTGTTTTGTTTAAAAATCTATATCGCATACAAAAGCTTTTTTTAGTTTATTTTGATACTAATAATATCATATTAAAGCCTTAAAAATGATTTTTTATGATAAATGTCAATTAATTTGGTTTATTATTAAACTATTTTGTTCTCTTGGTTGTTTGTAAATCAAAAGATTAAAAATTATAATTATGAAATTCAACAAGAACATCAAACGACTATCGAGTATGGCATCAGCCTTAATGGTATTCTCGATGATTACACTATCATGTAGTAAAGATGATGACAAGCAGATGGAAACAACAGGAACAATCTCTGCGATGGTATCCATGAACAAGGATTATTCCATATTAGCCTCTGCCGTGACAAAGGCTGGTCTGGGTGAAACGCTTTCTTCGACGGGACCATTTACAGTATTTGCTCCAAATAATGCTGCTTTCGAAAGCTCAGGGATGACTTCGGCAGATATTAGTAGTATGTCTGCGGAAAGCTTGAAATCCGTTTTGTTGTATCATACATTATCCGCTAAAGTAGTTGCTTCTAGCGTACCCGCTGGTCCAAATGCAGAAGTGAAGACAGCAAACGGAAGCAATGTTTACGTTACTAAAAATAGTAAGGGTGTATTTGTAAATGGCTGGGCAGTAACAGCGCCAGATATGATGGCTACGAATGGTGTAATTCATGGTATTTCTCATGTACTTATGCCCGCAACAAAAAATATAGTGGAACTTGCGACAGCTAATAGTGATTTATCCTTCTTAGTTGCTGCAGTGTTGAGAGCAAGTCAAGGAACGACAAATGTTGCTCAATTGTTGAGCGGATCAGGACCATATACAGTTTTCGCACCTACAAATCAAGCTTTTATCAACGCGGGTTTCAACACAATAGCTTCAATTAATCAAGCTGATCCCGCAGTACTGACAAAGATTCTAACCTATCATGTTCTTTCAGCTAGGGCGTTCTCTTCTGATCTTTCAGATGGACAGATGCTAAGTACCCTAAACGGTGAAAAAATCACGGTGAAATTGTCTGGAAAGGCAATGCTGAAAGGTAAAAGTAATACCAGTGAGGCCACAATAACTGGCGTAAACATGCTGGCAACAAATGGTGTCGTCCATGTAATTGATCAAGTTCTTCTTCCTTAATTTAGCTTTATGCTAGCTGCTAGTTTGGCCGCAGAGAATGAGATTCTTTGCGGCCAAAACTTTTTATATGCAGCATATAAATATATCCCGATGTGAATTACTTCCAATGAGGAAGTTTATTTTTAATAAACCCGGCCGAAATCTTATTAATAAATATGTTCAACGGATCAGAATTTAGCGGTCATTATACATCTTCATGGCCAGCCTGTTCATAATTGAAAGGATTTACGCTAATTTCAATCATTAGATTCTCAAAGTAGCAATAAAATCCGAATGTATTTCTGATTTTTTTTGGCGCTGCATCAATTTTTAATTCGTCGTTGTTTTTTAAAAGTTCGAAAATGTTTTGGACTGCAATTTCGTTGTCTTGATAAAACCCAATATGGAAATTCTTAGGATATTGTGGTACATCTTTCTCTTTGTTCAATTCTTGTCCCCAAATTACAAGTACAAAATTATTGTTATCCTTCAGTACCGCCATTTTACTATTGCGGTTGACCATTAAATTGAATTTGAAAATATCTGTCAATAAATTAACGGCTTTATCGACATTCTTTACGACAAGATTGATATGATTAATACTCATTTTTTTGTTGATTTACAGACAAAATTAGCGATCGTTTAATACACTCAATTGGATAAATCGGTCGTTTTCATTTTTATGTAGTATAGTTGGTCTTACCCCTGAGAATTTCTTTATCTGTCTAATGAAATGGGATTGATCTACATAATTGAGTTCCGGATAAAATATGCCGACTTTTAATTGTTTTAGGGAGTTTGAAAAACGAATAATATTGATGTAAGATTTTAATGGAATCCCAAACCAGTGGTTGAAATAGCGGTTCATCTGCCTGTTGCTCCAAATAATCTTATTAGACAGTTCTTCCACCGTCATTTGGCCTTTTGATAGGTAGATATGTTCGAATAGTTTTTTTTTCCTCACATCTATCTTGTTTTCGAGTTGCTTTTCGAATATGTTACAGGCTTTGGTGTAAAAGTTTCCAAAATCTGCAAGATCATTTTTGCCAAATCCCAAATAATCATTTGCCAGTACTAGCCTTTGGTTTCTTAATTTTTCGAAAGACTGCTTAAAAATATACTCAGCGGCCAACGGATAAAAACTTATGGCAAACATCGTCGATTTCGGATAGGGCGGTTTTAAAATGGGTTTATCACAGACTCCGGAAATGAAGATCTGGAAATTATTGTTTTCTTCCATCAAGAGAAATAAATCTATTTTTCCGTCAGGTATGATAATGCCTTCATCTATCTTATCCGAATGATTTTTCAACATCCAAATACTTTCGATTACCGCAGCAAGTGCTGGAGGCGGGGCTAAAGATGTATATTCCAGTGCATATTTAGGTAAATTCATACTGATAATCCATACAAAACAACATGTTGCAAAAGCAATATCCAACATACACGTTTTTTATTAGCAAACGTAGTGTATAAAAGAACGTAGTATCTTTTCAACAGCAAGTTACAAATTAAATGCTGCTTCTGTTAAAATTTAATATAACATTCCAAGTTAGCTTTAGTCGTACGGAAAATACAATTAGGCCAGCAATAGCGAGCAATACTTTCATGTATGCTTTCCTTAAGCGCAATTCTTTAAAAACCTTTTCACTTCGACGTTTGTGTTATATCAAAATTGAACGTATCGCGAATTGAAATCTAGGATTTTTCAATCGCCAAAAGAAAAGACACTAAAACAAAATACCATGGCAGATAATAAATCTAAAAAAGGGAAATCCGACAGAAGCAAAGTAAGCGGATCAGAACAATACGAAATTCAATATTTTAAGAATAAGATGGGGGTGAGCAGTCAAGCTGTTGTTGGCGCGATACGGGCGACCGGATCGAATGAAAGAAAAGTTCTTGAAGATTATTTGAAGAAACGGCACGGAAAATAAACGTTATTTTCAATATACTTAAATACAGTAGTTATGGGACTGTCTAAATATCGCGAAAAGCGTTCCGAGGAGAACACCCCAGAACCATTTGGAGGAAAGCCAAACGGAAAGGAACTTCGGTTTGTAATCCAAAAACATGATGCTTCACATCTACATTACGACTTTCGTCTTGAAATGGGCGGTGTTCTGAAAAGTTGGGCAGTTCCTAAGGGCCCATCAATGGATCCAAGTGTCAAACGCCTCGCTGTGATGGTGGAGGATCATCCCTATGATTATCGAAGTTTTGAAGGTACAATCCCTAAAGGACAATATGGCGGAGGCACGGTTATCGTTTGGGATGAGGGATACTATGAACCGGCTGATGGGAGCGTCAAGGATATCTCCAAACAAGAAAAAGATTTCTTACATCAACTTCATTCTGGCAAGCTTAAATTTAAGCTTAACGGTAAAAAGCTTAACGGCGAGTTTGCTCTTGTTAAGGCTCATGGGAGGGGAGATAATGGTTGGCTTTTAATGAAGCTGGAGGATCAATATGCTAGCAATAAGGATATTACTGAAAACGATAAATCGGTGATATCGGGTAAAACTATTCAGCAAATGGAAAGGTCACCTGATAAAGTATATGGTGAAAATATCATTAAGAAAAACAGCACAGTAAAAGACAATCGTTCGACTAAAGACAAGGCATCCAAACTAATCAACGATCAGTTGGAAGCTGTTCCAAAGCATAGCGCTAAAAGCAAGAGGAATCTTCAGACCTTAGTAAAAAATGCGCCCGCAAAGAAGTTCTATTCTCATATAGAGCCTATGCTCGCTACACTTGTGGATAAGCCGTTCGATGATGAAGGATGGGTATATGAAGTTAAATGGGATGGCTACAGGGCAGTTGCTTTTATGAATAAGGGTGAAGTTGAACTAAAATCCCGTAATGACAAAAGCTTTAATGAAAAATTCTATCCGATCTATGAGCAATTGAAGACTCTTAAATTAGACGCCATCTTGGATGGAGAAGTGGTCGTTTTAGATAAAAATGGCACAGCTAGTTTTGGAGCGCTACAAAACTGGCGCAGCGAAGCGGATGGTGACCTCGTTTATTACGTTTTTGATATCTTATGGTATCAGGGCCACGATTTGAAGGACATGCCATTGCTTGAGCGTAAATCAATTTTGAAAGAAGTTCTTCCTGAGAGCAACAGCATTCTAGTCAGCGAACACTTTGAAACTTCCGGAATTCATTTTCTGGAAGAGGCCAAGAAATTGGGGCTTGAAGGGATTATGGCAAAGCGGAAGGATAGTTTATATCATGTTCACAACCGTTCCAAAGACTGGTTGAAAATTAAAGCGAACAAAAGGCAGGAAGTCGTCATCGGTGGTTTCACTTTGAATGATGATTCCAGTAAATTGTTCAGTAGTTTATTAGTCGGTATTTATGAAGGTAAAAAATTGATTTATACCGGAAAAGTGGGTACTGGTTTCAATGTAAAACTTCAAAAGGAGATGATGGAACTATTTAAGCCGCTGATTGTTTCTAAAGCGGCTTTCTCTGAAGAACCCGACGTTAATAAGCCTTCGAGGTTTAGACCAAATCCGCCACATGCTACTGTGACATGGCTTAAACCGGAACTTGTATGCGAGGTGAGTTTTACGGAGTTAACCAGCGATGGTATTATGCGTCATCCCTCGTTTAACGGAATGCGAGAAGACAAACGTGCTAAAAATGTTATTCTTGAAGATGAGGCTCCTACTGAAAAAATGGTCGATCATATGGAAGATAAAATAGTTTCGTCAAGAGTGAAGGGGCAGCGGAAGAGCCTCTTAAATCCCTCGGATAAAACCCAGGTCAGAAAGGTAAACAAACATGAATTGAAGTTTACCAATCTGGATAAGGTTTTTTGGCCGAAAGAGGGAATAACAAAAAGAGACCTCATCAATTACTACTATCAGGCAGCTCCATTTATATTACCTTATTTAAAGGATCGGCCGCAAAGTATGAATCGATTTCCCAACGGAATTGAAGAAGATGGTTTCTACTTTAAGAACGTGACCGATATGGCGCCAGACTGGGCGGAAACTTATCTTTACCACAGTGAAGCTGATGAAAAAGACCGTCATTATCTTGTTGGGAAGGATGACGCTACACTACTTTATATGGCGAATCTTGGCTGTATAGAAATGAATCCCTGGAGTAGTACTGTGAAGAAGCCTGACAATCCATCGTTCTGTATTATAGACCTTGATCCGGATAAAAATTCTTTTGATCAGGTTATTGAGGCTGCACAGGTCACAAAGCACATATTGGATGATATGGGGGTATCGAGCTATTGTAAAACCAGCGGTTCTACGGGGCTTCACATCTATATCCCGCTTGGCGGGAAATATACTTACGATCAATCCAAAGAGTTCGCCCGGGTTATCGTTACCCTGGTTCATCATGAGCTTCCTAAATTCACGAGCTTGGAGCGATCCATAAAAGATCGCAAGGGCAAAATGTATCTTGATTTTCTGCAGAATAGGCCTCACGCAACAATTGCGGCAGCCTATTCCGTTCGTCCTAAACCCGGAGCCACTGTGTCGATGCCATTACACTGGGAGGAAGTGAAAAAAGGTTTAAAAATAAGTGATTTTCATATTTTAAACGCCATTGAGAGGATGCGAAGTGAAGGAGATATTTTTAAACCGGTATTGGGAAAAGGTATCAATCTAAAAAGTATAGTAGATAAACTTTCCAAATAACGGTTTCATTTTCAGTAATCTATAATTTTAAATTAATCATTATGAACGTAAAACGTTTTTTTGGGACAGTATTAACTGTTCTTGGTATTGTCGGTTTAATTTATACCGGATATGAACTTATCAATAAAAGTGCTGCCTATACTACTTTAGGCGTAATTGGTGTATTGGGATTAATCTTCTTTTTCGCTGGTATAGGCCTTGTAAAGAATACCAAAGATGAGGCCTAAGTATAAAAACAATTTTATGAAACCGTTCCCANNTGGGAACGGTTTCATAAAATTTAATCATAACCTATGCCTAAAATCCTGAAAGCCTTTATCTAATTTAGGATAACTAACGTATCTATGTCATTTTGCTTGGACATTTCAAACATTCCTGCACATGATCTGAAATCACCATAAAGTATGAAACTAAAGTATCCGTTTTACTGTCGGTGATTATATAGAATGTTGCTGTTGGTCAATCTTTAAAAAAATATAATTTAATGAAAATAAGGCGTTTTATTGCGTTGGGTATCTTAGGGCTTTATCCGGGGCTATCAGCATCTCAGGTTCCCACACGCGCTATGGATGTGCGAAAAGAAGAAAAAGTGTTTGTTGTTAGGCGGTATTTGGATCGGGTCGCCTCATGGCAGTTGGACAGTATCGAACATAATGGGCTCCGTCATGCTGGCCGTGAATGGACTTCAGCAACTTTATTTACGGGCCTGATAGAGATGACAAAGCAGTCAGGCGGTGCGCGTTATGCCAAGTATCTCGAGTCGGTAGGCGAGCAGTTTGCTTGGAAAATGTATGCGGACAACTATCGGTATTATGCGGACAATTATTGTGTTGGGCAGTTGTATACCTGGAAGTATACTCGCGATAAAAATATCGATTACATAGCAGATTTCGTCAGGTTGGCTGATACATTGGTAAGTCGTCCACATAGCGAATCATTGGCTTGGAAAAATAATATTGCACTGCGAGAATGGGCTTGGTGCGATGCCTTATTTATGGGACCACCGGCACTTTCGTCAATTTATAAAGTGACGGGCAATCTACAGTACCTTGATTTGGTAGACACTTTATGGTGGAAGACGACAAATTATCTTTACAATCCCAAAGAGCGTTTGTTCTATAGAGATCAAAGTTATTTTGATAAAAAGGAAAGCAATGGTCAGGACGTCTTCTGGTCTAGGGGAAATGGCTGGGTTTTGGCTGGGCTGGTTCGTGTCTTGAATGATATGCCAAAAGATTACAAAAGCCGCGCGAGATGGGAAGATCTCTATCGTAGCATGGTAAAGCGCATTGCTTCTTTGCAACAGCATGACGGTTATTGGCGGACGAGCCTTTTGGATCCTGAACGCTATCCAGCTAAAGAAACCAGCGGTACAGCACTATTTACGTATGCAATAGCGTGGGGGATAAACAATAAAGTCATTCCTTCAAAAGATTATGAAACTGTCGTATGGAAAGGTTGGAATGCACTTGTTAATGCGGTTCATCCCGATGGAAAACTGGGCTATGTACAGCAAGTAGGTGAGGCTCCAGGCGAAGTAAACTACGATGATACGGAAATTTACGGCGTGGGCGCATTTCTTTTGGCTGGTCATGAGTTATTGAAACTCGCAGAAAAAAGTAGCGCTACAGGAAAATAAATAATTGTAGGTAATAGGTAGGTAGGAAAAATTGGTCGTAGCGTTGTCTACGGCCAATCATCCGAGCGAAAAGACGCTACAGGAATACCTTCCGTACGATAAAGTTCTCCGAAACACCAGTCATGAAAAGCGTAGCGCACGGCGACGGGTGCTTTCACGGCAGTTGAAGTTACGGCAATACGGTTATTTTGCAGTATGGCTATTGCCGGATGAAAGATTTGATCGGCGCCAGCGAGTTCAAATTGGGTTAATGATTTTCCATAGCTTGTGATACCTAAGGGACAATGCTTAAATGAAACAAGTACTGTATCATGGAGGATGACGATTTTATCCAACGTTGGCGTTTGATAAACGATTCCATTTTTTTGATAATGGCTACCCAATGCCCAGCTTGCCAATCGTTGTGCAACAATGGTTTTATTGGCTGGATGGATATTATGCATTTCACCTCCATCTATGGTAGAAGCCATTCCCGCATTGGACAAGCTGTCTTGCGTTTTGAGTTGTATTTCGCGAAGGCGTGGTAATAAAACTCCCTGTCCACCGGCATATTGCATTGGAGCGATCTCTACATAGTAAAAAGGCCATTCTCCTATATCCCAACTCTTTCTCCAATCACGGATCATATTGGTCTGTAAAATGTTATAATCATAATAATTATATCGGTTTTGTTCGCCTTGGTACCAAATTACACCTGCAATTCGAAATCCGATTAGTGGACAGATCATCGCATGATAAAGATTGCCCGGCTGTTGGTGGACTTGTTTTCCAATCGCTCTATTGGGTAATTTTTGTTGTCTTAGAGATCTTTCTACAAGCGATGGCCGCATCCATGCTTCAATTGGTGAGCCACCCCAAGTGGTTTGAATAATGCCTATGGGCACATTAAGGTGCTGCTGTAGATACTTTGCAAATTGGTAGCCCACCGCACTAAAATTAGCTACCGACGCCGCATCTGCTACAGACCAATTTCCGTTTAAATCAAACGCTGCAGTTTCGGCATGCGCTCTTTCTACTCGAAAGAGACGAATCTGGTCATTGGGTGACGCTAACAGCAATTCTGCCGCATGTAGAATAGGTTGGCCATAGTAGCCCTTCATGGGCATGTCCATATTGGACTGACCGGAGCATATCCAAACCTCGCCGATCAAAACATCGTGCAATGTAATTTTCTCTTCTTGTTGTATTTGTATGTTATAAGGCCCACCTGCTTTTGGAGTTTCTATCCATAGCGACCAATTTCCATCTTGATCTTTAGCTGTTTTATAACTCTTGCCATCCCAGGAAGTTGTCACCTGTATTTTCTTTTTTGAGGTGCTCTTCCCCCAGATCTTGACTTGACTTGATTGCTGCAATACCATATTATCAGCAAAAAAATGTGGTATGGTTAACGCTGCAAAGCTTAGTTGACAAATGAATAAGCTGCATATAAGGGCGATGATATATTTCATGTATTGAACTTTTTATTCCGTGTAAGATTTGCTATAAATCCAGCAATGATCAACACAGCCAATCCTACAGTCATGACCATGTACGAGAACTGCGAAGTTAATGCACCAAGAATCATAATTCCGATCCCGACTACTGCCATAGAAGCGGCAATAACCCTAATTCCAAATCGATTCTGCTGCTCGGTGTCAGCATTTCTTATATCGAAGTTTTGGGTAATGCAATTGTTCGTTTTGACCGTCATAGGGACTAGGACATGTTGCGCCACTTGACCTGTTGAAAGATAGTACAACTCAAAAGTAGTTAATATAAGGATTGGAATTCCCATGCCGAATGTAGTTTCCATCGTTAAATTTAGCTTCAATCCTAATACGCCTGGTGCAATTGTTTTTAAAAATAGATTGACAAACAAGGAAATGATCGTGGCACATATGACCGAAAATCCGGTTTGTCTTTTTGAGAATAAGCTCCATATAATGGGCGCGAAGAGGGCCCCGCCGGCGATGGATGCAGTGCTCAGTACTACATTGACGATCCCTCCCGCAGATGGTATCCACATGGCAATTAGGATGGTACCTATGCCAAAGATCAACGTAAATAATCTTGCTACGGTAATAACCGATTTTTCAGAAGCTTCGGGCTTGATTAGGTTCTTATATATATCTTGGGCAAATACTGTCGCGGCCATATTTATTGTGGTGTTCGCTTTACTTGACGTGGCCGATACCATCCCTGCCAAAACCAAGCCGATAAGTCCTGCAGGCATGACCTTTTGGATAAGCATCATATAGGCATCTTCCACCTCGAGTCCGCCCAGATTAGGATTAATAATGCGATAGATCATCGGCGGAAGCATCCAAATCAGTGGACAGATAAAGTATAGGATGCTAAAAATACCCGATACTTTTTTTGATTCTTTTGCCGACCCTACACTGGTATAGCGTTGTACATAGGACCAATTCCCGCCAAGATAGAATGTCTGGTATACAATAAAAGCCAGCATAAAACCAACGGTATATTCTTCATTAAAAGGTTTGAAAAAATCTTTGGGCGCCTCGCGGACCAAGGTTTGAAAGCCACCAATTTCACTGAATGCAATTGGAATCACGATGACTACTGCAGCTGATAATATAACGAATTGTACCACATCCGTCACCAAAACGGCCCATAACCCACCCGCAGCGGTATACAAGATGATAATGAGTCCAATGATCACAATACACAGATTTACCGGCAAATCAGCCGCTACGTGAACCATTTTTCCTACGGGATAAAGAACTGCGGCGGTAGTGAATAAGCTTAAAAGCAAAGTCATATAGGTATAAAACTGCTTTTCCTTCTGACCAAAGCGTTTTCCTATATATTCTGCGGCAGTTGCCACACCTGTTTTTTTCCATCTTGAAGCGATAAAAAGGGTGACAAGCAGACCGCTAATAGCCATCGTCAATTGGATGGCATTTGCGATTAGTCCGTGTGTGTAAGCAATCGATCCCCAGACTACAAATGTGCCTGCGGAAAAATAACTTATGAAAAGAGACAGTCCATTGATCCACCAGGGTGTTTCACCACCTGCTTCAAAAAAAGCTTGTCCAGTCTTACTTCCTACCCGTGTAAAAGTGAGTCCAATAGCAAAAATCAATAGGCTAAAAATGCCCATCACGATATAGTCTAACTGTATCATTCTATAGTTCTTTTAAAAGATCATTTATTTTTTTCGAAGCAACGAATATCAAATAGCGATGCCGGCACATGATCTGACGGGTGTAGCATTTGTATACTAAGGCGTTCAGTGCGTATCGGTTCGGGGAATGTAATCCGGTTTAATGTCCTAAAGTTATCAGCTGTTGAATATATAATCTTACCTGAGGAATCTTTGATGTTATATGCGCGCACACAGAAAGGCATTATGTTTTCTGGGTGACTCATTAATACCGATTCCATGGCATGGTCAAAGTCCGTGTCAAACCACAGATCTATGCGAGCGATTTCCTGCGGATTATCCCAATCGAGCACAACGGTAGGTGTCTTATCTTCAGGGTGTGCAACCCAAGCATTTGTAGTCGTTACCGGTCTATTCACGCCATTTTTCAGTTGATTACTTGCAAAAGTATCTATTTGCTGTTTGAAAGTTACAGCTATGTTTTGTCCATCGGGTCTGCGCTGTGGGCACCAGAATTCAAATTCG
Source organism: Sphingobacterium sp. UBA1498 (assembly GCF_002325125.1). Classification (NCBI taxonomy): domain Bacteria; kingdom Pseudomonadati; phylum Bacteroidota; class Sphingobacteriia; order Sphingobacteriales; family Sphingobacteriaceae; genus Sphingobacterium; species Sphingobacterium sp. UBA1498. The sequence continues at coordinate 82,651 of NZ_DCRG01000001.1, read as the reverse complement.
TCTACACCAACACCAGTAATTGGTATTTGCTTTCCATTGTTGGATACTGCTTTGTTAAAAGAGTTAAATACGGACATTACGCCTGTTACACGTTGATCTGTATAGCCCAATTGTATGTAAGGGTTAGATTGGAAAGTCAGAAAGACATATCCATCAGAAGCTAATGGTGTATCAAAATCAATGTCGATTGAAGTGGTTCCCTTGGTAAGTGGAATCGTGCGTGTCGCAAGCGTAATGTCTGGAGTGAAATTTCCAGCTTTCTCCGATATCCGTATCGATGTCTCCAAGACGGTATCTTGAAGTACTTGCAGGGCTAGTTGGAAAACTGGAAGTTTCCCTTTTTTCATGGGGAGCAGCTGCGCTGATGGTATAGTCAGCGGCTTCCATAGACTGACGTCACCAAAACCAGTAAACGGTAATTCACTGGAAGTACTGATTTGCGCCTGGAGTGCAAGATCATGCTTTTCGCGTAAGGCCAAAGACGGAATATGCTGACCTTCTGCCATTAAACGTTGTTGCAGTTGATGCATATTATTGTCTAAGGTCAGTTGCTGGGGTGACAGCTGGAGTTCCTTGCACAGCGCTGCTGCCATACCTACAGCTTGACCGACATAAGCACAGGTTGCCATAACTCGCGTAGCGCCAAACGCCACATGACTTACGCTGATTATACGTCCGGTCAGAAATAGATTACGAATATTTTTGCTATATAGGCTTCTATAGGGGATATCGAATATTCCCTTGCTATGCCATTGGTTACAGCCTGGCAGTTCACTATAGACGCCGTCGGCGGGATGCAAGTCGATTGACCAGCCGCCATATGCAACCGCATCTGGATGCTGACGCTGTTCAACGAGATCCTGTTGTATCATCATATAGTCTCCTTCAAAGCGCCTACTCTCACGTTTTCCAGGTATCATTCCTACCCATTCCAAGGTAAGTGTTTCGGATTCGGGAAAATTTCCGGAGTTTTTGATATAATTCCATACTCCATAGATGATTTTCCATAGTTCCCATTTGATGGTTTCAGTATCATGTACAGTATCCAAACGTCCTCCATACTCCACCCACCATAGTTTACAGCCATGTTCGTTCGCTTTAAACTGTTTAAATCGCGGGATTTGACTGATCTCTTTAAGAGCGAAGGTAGGAGGGATAAATGAAACAGGCATCCCCGTATCCTTGGTATAGAAATATAAAGAATGGCCCAGTAACTCGCCATATTCCTTACTCGGCGCCATACCTTCACCAAATTCCTCTCTACTTTCAGCGCCCATACGGAATGCAGCTCCTGCGAGAAAACCGACTATACCATCTCCAGAAGCATCGCAAAATAACGGCGAATGGAAGGTGTACAGGGTCGAATTCTGGCTACAGAAAGCGCTTACACTCTCTATTTGGTCTGCAGCAGATTTTTCGACATGGTATACAGCTGTATTTAGGAAGAGACGAATGTTTTTTTCCTGATTTACTTTATCCATCAGGATCATATCTAAGATGATTGGGTTTCCTTGTGGATTTCGATAGGTGTTTTCAACCAGAATTTCGTCGATTACGCCACCTTCTCTGGACCAGCGATTATTGTTACCCATATGTGAGGTGGCCCCTAACATCCAAAGGCGAACTTCGCTGGAGGCATTGCCGCCTAGGACGGGTCTATCTTGTATCAAGATTACGTTTAAACCTTGACGCGCGGCAGTAATGGCGGTGCAGATACCCGACATCCCTCCACCTGTCACGACGAGATCGCTATCGTATTGGATATGTTTTAGCTTTCTTTTTTCTTGCGTATTACTAGTAATCATGGATATAACTGGAATTAAGTGCTATCATTCGTTAAGACCAAATTTATCCATTCTGAGAGTAGGAGCTGGTACACTTTGCTGTAAAATTTCCATGGGAACGCTCCCTATATTTGGGAACGCTCCCGTGTTCGTTGCTGTTTTTGGGAATCACTCTCCGGATCGTACAGTAGAATCACGTACCATGAGCTTAGCTTCCATTGTACGGATGATTGGCTTCCATTCTTCAATATCTTTTCCGATCAATCCCAATAGGAGTTCCATCGCTGTCTTGCCTATTTCCCGTACAGGCTGTGCAACTGTAGTGAGGCTAGGTTCGGCGAAGCTTGAACCATAGTTGTCACTGAATCCGACCACAGCAATATCTTCAGGAATACGTTTATTCATTTTTTTGATTATCTGCATAGCTTCTATTGCGGTGGGATCATTCACAGCGAAAATACCATCTATGGGATTTTCTAGTTCCACAAGAAATTTAACAAACATCTTGATTTTATTTAAGCTGAGGTCTGAGTCAATAATTAAATCCTGATCGATCGGAATACCATGTTTGGTCAAAGCATCACAATATCCATTGAGCCTTTTTTGACTAATACTGAGTTGTCTGGGGCCTGCTAAATGTGCTATTCTGCGCCTTCCCAGGCTGATGAGGTGCTCCACCGCATGGAATGCGGCATCGTAATCATTGACCACGACCTTGGGGACCATAATTTCATTGCAAACCCTATTGAAGAACACAATCGGAATTTTTTTGCGAATAAATACTTTCCAGTGATCATAATTCAGTGTTTCCTTTGTCAATGAAACCATTACTCCATCTACACGATTGGCCAACATGACCTTAGCATTGGCAACTTCGGTCGCATAGCTTTCATTACATTGCGATATCAGTACCGAATAGCCATGTTTGCTAGCCTCTTCTTGCGCACCAACGACAACTTGTGGAAAAAAAGAGGTAGAGAATTCAGGTAAGACAATACCGATCGTGTTGGTCTTGTTCGTGATGAGGCTTAGTGATTGCATATTGCGCTGATAATCTAATTTCTGAGCCAGTTCCAAGATTTTTTGGCGCGTTTCTGCCTTTACATTGGCATGGCCGGTAAGGGCGCGGGATACGGTGGATTTTGAAATATTTAGTTCGTTGGCAATATCAACAATGGTTATCTGATCACTTTTCATAGCAATAAGCGTTGGTCTCGATTTATAATGAGCTTTAAAAATAAGATATGTTTATGATAAAGTGAACAATTTTAATTTTTAGCGTTGGGACCCTATCCATCTTTCGGGGATTTATTGAAGTAAAGGTGCATGTAATGACATTTGCACCTTTGCTGCTGTAGATTGGCTAACTAGTTGTTAATAACCGGGATTTTGTCTCATCAATGGCATTTTTTGAATTTCACTCAATGGAATTGGTAGGAGGTACATTGCTTTCCTAAAGTTTAACGGTCGTAAAGCTGAACCCACTAAGTAGGTAAAGGTATTACCATTGCGTGTGATAATTATTGTTTTGTTAAAGCCCTTGAGCACATTTTCTGCGATCATCCAGCGCCGGATATCATTAAAGCGATGATCTTCAAAAGCCAGTTCGATTCGTCTTTCATTTTGAATGACTATGCGCATCTGCTCGACATTCATCCCTACCTTCAAACCATACATGCGGTCAGAACCCGGAAAAATTCCTGCTCTTTCACGTAATTCTTTCAGCTTGTCATAAGCTCTTTCCGGGAATCCAGCTTCGTTGATCGCTTCAGCATAATTGAGTAAAATTTCTGCATAGCGAATCAGGGGCCATCCGCGTTCGGTAGAACCTGCCGTATTGGTGGCTAGATTTTCGTCCAGCATTTTTCTGCTGTAATAGCCCGTGGAGTAATTGTTGGGTGTATAGGCATCATTTGTGGGGTTGGCAGGATTCGAGCCGTTGCTCATATACGTATAGATTGTAGTCTTTGGACCGGTGTTGGATACATAGGATAATCCATTATAAATAATGGAATAGTCGAATCGCGGATCCCGATTTGCATAAGGGTTGTTGGGATCGTAGAGCGTACTTTCGTTCGTTGGTTTACCATCTCTCATGGGAAATGCAGCGACTAGATTGTGCGTTGGTTTCATCACTGAGCTGCCTGAACGGGTGGGGGGTAAGTAATAGGCCTCCAGCTCTTTCTGTGTTGTGCGATTGTAGGCGAGGATATATTCACTGTTTATTCGTTTGAGGAATACTTGATAAAAACCGTTGCCGGGGCGAGTCTCGTTATCTACATTGAGCGCATATTTGTGACTACTAATTACCGCTTCAGCAGCAGTTGCGGCATTTTGCCAGCGGTTTTTGTCATAGTTTGGGTATCCTACTAGGGCACTAAGTTCGGCCGTTGCCTCGCTACTTAGTCCACCGTTGAAGAGTGGGCTTGCTGCGTAGAGCAGTACGCGTGATTTTAAAGCCAGGCAGGCTCCATTGGTAATCCGGCCAAAGTCGATATCTCTGTAGACCACGGACGCGAGAGTCGCTGCTGCGGCATCCAATTCTTGTACAATATAATTGATGGATTCTTCAAACGTGTTACGTGGAAGGTCAATAAGATCATTGATTTCGAATACGCGATCACCTACAAGGGGTATACCGCCAAAGGCGGCAACCATATTGTAATAATAGAAGGCGCGTAGGAAGCGTGCTTCTGCAACCATCCTTGTTCGGGTAGCGGGCGTAAATGGCGCATTCGGAAGCTTTGTCAACAGTAAATTTACGCGACGAATATTGGTATAGGGGGTATTCCACAGATCTTTGTTCGCAGCAAAGCCCGTGAGTACATTGCTGGGGGCTATTACACCTTGCGCATAAGCATTTCCCCAGACCGAGACATTATTATTACCCTCGGCATTATCCGTAGCCAATTCCATGTTGCCGGAGCCACCAGCGGCCGAGAAACGATAGGAATCAAAGCTATAGCCCATGTCCTGATAAATTCGATTTAGAAAACCGAGTGTCCGAACGCTGTCGGTAAAGACATCTTCAGCAGAAATGCCTACAGTTTTATCATCCAAGAATTTGGAGTTTTGACAAGAGTATATGATGCTTGTCAATGCAATTAGAAATATAAATATCTTCATGATTGTGCTTTAAAAAGTTACATTTAAACCGAAGTTGAAAATACGCGTAGGGGGGTATGGTAGGTCTGCAGATGATTCCAGCACTTCGGGGTCTAAATTGTATAGTTTGTCTAGCTTTGTCCATGTGAATAGATTGTAGCCGCTGCTATAGATGCGTAATTGTTTTATTTTAAGTTTTTGAAGTACATTTGCAGTTAGTGTATAACTAATCTCAGCGGTTTTAAGTCGGATATAATCGCCTGGTATAGCCCAGAAGTCCGAATACCAATCCCTTGGGCTTTGGCTCAGCCCACTTGTATATACTTGCGGATATTTGGCCGCGTTTCCTAATTCTGGTGTCCAATGTTGCAGGTGTATCGGGAGTGCTTTGCTGGCGTTGTGATGGATAACAGCACCTTCGGCGCTAGCGACGAAATTGGCAGCTCCCTGAAAGAGCACGGTAACATTAAAATTTTTGTAACCGGCACCCAATGTAATTCCATAGGTTGTATTAGGCAGGTTTGTATAGCCAAAAAAAGATTGGTCACTCGCGTTTATAATCCCGTCCCCATTCAAATCTTTGTATTTTAAATCCCCTGGGCGGCCGCCTGCGGGTTTGGCTACAGTAGGATCCGCAATTTCTTCGGTTGTGTAAAACTCGCCTGTCCAACTATATTTCAGCTTGGCTCCAATTGCTTGGCCGGTTTGTTTTTGATAAGGGTATAAGGGTACTGGTTCGTCTCTAAACAACACCTTGTTTTTCGCCAACGAATAGGTGCCTTTTACAGTGTATCGCCAATTGTCCTGAATTTGGCCTGTATAGCCTAATTCGACTTCCCAACCTTTATTATTGGTTTTCCCTAAGTTGACGTTAGGCAGCGTTTGGCCGAATACCGCTGAAACAGCGCCTCTGCTGGTGAGGATATCAAAGCGATTGTTGTCAAAATAGTCAATGGTTGCTGTTACCTTGCGATTTAAAAAAGCTAAATCAAGACCGATATCCATTTTCTTTTCTTTCTCCCAGGTTACCTGGTTATTTCCTAGGGCACCCTCTGCCGCGGTGACATAGCTGTTGTTGTTAGCTTCGCCAAATAATCCTGAACCGCTGCCGATACTGTAGTTTTGAAGATAGGCATATACTCCACCGGTATTGTCTACGCCGGTTAGACCATAGGAGCCACGCAGCTTGAAAATATCAATAAAGGGAAGTTTTTGTTTAACAAATTTTTCTTCCGCGATGTTCCATCCGATAGAGGCTGCAGGAAAGAAGCCAAATCGACGTTCTTGCGCAAATCGATCGGATCCATTGTAAGCGCCGCTTATCTCAAATAGGTATCTATTCTGGAAGTCGTATCCTATACGTGCTGTATAGCCGCGGAAATTCTCCGGAATAAAATTATAATCTTTGGCACCTGTTGCGCTTTTACTATTTTGGTTGTATAATACCAGTGCGGATAGATGGTGTGCGTGTGCAAAACTACGGCTGTAATTCAGCATGGCCTGCAAGGTGATTGCGTAATTGGTACTTCCGGCGCCATAGTTTAAGGTTGGCGTTGCGATACGATAGACATTATCCTGACGCCCGAACGAATAGGAATCTGTTGTCGGATCATAGATATACGATGGGAAACCACCGCCGGCGGTAGGACGTTGTAAAGAACGGTTGTAAGCGTAGTCGTTGCGGTAGGCTATTGTTCCTTTGAAAGACAGCCCCTGTGTAATGAAGTTCAATTTCTGATTTGCGGAGGCTGCCAGATTCATATTATTATTGTGGGTACGATAGTAACCGTTGTACATCAAACGACCAATGAGATTGTTGTTATTTCTGCCGGCAGAATTTCTCTGCCACACGCTATAGCCTAGACTACCATCTGAATTGAATAGGGGATAGTTATAAGGCGCGGTCTCGGCCGTACGGCTGAGATCGCTAAAAATATTGTCGTTAGCACTGGCATTGTTGCGATTGGTTTCACCTAGGCTACCGAAGAAATCAAAACGCACATCGAGGTCATTATTCACTTTTAAATCTATGTTTGAGCGATAGTTATATCGTTTATAATAGAATTTACTGTTCAGGTCTTCGCTGAAATCCTTTAGTTGTCCACCTTGGTTCAAATACCCTACAGATACGTAATATCTTGCGCGGTCTGTACCACCTGTTACATTCAGTGTATTTGTCGATTGCGGTGCAAATTTGCGTAATAGGATTTCCGTCCAGTCGTTATTGGGGTGTGTATAGGGAGAAGTTCCGTCTTTGAACAATTTTAGATCTTCATCTGAGAATTGCGGTTTAAAATTTGCGTTCGGATTCAAGTTATTTGTGTTGACCTGGGACTCGACCAGGAGTTTGGCTGATTCGTAGGCGTCTAAAAATTTGGGTGTCCGGGTTAATTGACTCAGTGCATATTCAGTCTGAAAGTTGATTTGAGGCTTGCCCGACTTTCCTCGTGTTGTTGTTACTAAGACAACTCCGTTAGCACCTTTGATACCGTAAATGGAGGTTGTTGCAGCATCTTTGAGGATACTGATGGATTCGACTTCATTTGCATTTAGGGTTTGGAATTGTGCATAAGTGAACTCGATGTCATCAACAATAATAAGCGGTTGGTTGTTACCGGTATAAGAACTTGTTCCACGAACATAGAACGTGGCACCATCGTTTCCTGGTTGTCCTGAGCGCTGCTGACTGGTAAATCCTGTTAAACGGCCCGCCAACGTATTTTGTAAGCTAGGTGATGGGCTTTGCCGAATTTCATCACCACTAATGGAGCTTACAGCGCCTGTAAGCGTTTTTTTTGTAGTTTTACCATACCCCACCACGACGACTTCATCGATTTCCTGCTCACGCGGCACTAATTGAATGTTAATTGTGTTTTTTTCCTGCACGTCTACCTCCTGGCGTAAATAACCAAGGTGGTTGACTACAATCGTCTCACTGCTGATATTTAATTTAAAGCGGCCGTTTTCATCCGTGCGTGTTTGGCGATTTGTTGCATTTTTATCTGTAATTGTCACATCTTTGAGGGGACCACTGCTTCCGCGAACGGTGCCTGTCAACTGTCTTTCCTGGCTGAGAGCAGTTGAGCAGGTAATCGTGGTTAGGCCAATGAGATAATATATTAAGTTTTTCATTTTAGAGTATCTGTCTTTTTTGATTAATAATAGCCTTCATTCTGAATCAATGCACGATTTTTAGACGTTTCGCTATAAGGTATAGGCATATGGTAATACTTGGTTTCAAAATGAAAGGGGGTAAGCATTTGTTCGATTGCCGTCACAGACGCCCCTGATTTATGGAGTACAAGACCTTTGAGCGAATTTTTGATGTCTCCAGCATCCTTCCAACGTCTGATATCCCAGAAGCGATGTTCTTCGAAGGCCAGTTCGATACGTCTTTCATTTTTTATAAGATCGCGCATTGCAGTTTGTGCGATCCCTTCCGAAATACCATAGCGACTATTGTTACCAGGTTTAATACCAGCGCGTGCCCGTATCAAGGTGATCTGTTTGACTGCATCTTCGGTACGACCGACTTCGTTAAGGGCTTCGGCGTAGCTTAGTAAGACTTCAGCATAACGGAAATAGGGGAAATTATGGCTTTGATTTGCATAGGTCGTAGCGTTTGTGAAATCACCCAAGAATTTACGTAAGTAGTAAGCGGTCTTGGTTTGACTTAAGAAAGGCTTATTGGGTTTATCCAAGCCACCTTCGAATGTTTCAATCGGCCTGCTCAACCACCGGACTCCATTGTAAAAAAGGATCGCTTTTAATCGGGGATCGCGATTTTCGTATTGGCTGAGATTAGTACTTAAACCAACATAGGGTAACCCGGTATCCATAGGAAAGGCATTGACAAAGTTTTGTGTAGGGCTTGTTCGACCATTGCTGGCCGCAGGAGCAACATAGCCCACTGGTGCATTATTTGCCTCTAAGGAAGTTGAATTGGCCGATTGCTTGGCAAAGATAATATCCGTATTTACTTTGGTTGTAAAGATATTTGCATAAGCGATTGAACCTGTGCCAGCTGGTAATTTATGGTAGCCCTTGGCTATCAATTCTTCAGCGGTCGAAAGCACACGCGTCCAACGTCCGTTGTCTTTGTCTGGATAACCATTAAGTAGTTTGATTTGTGGGTTAACACTAACGCCGCCGCCGTTAAAAAGAGGGCTAGCTGCGTAGAGATATAACCTCAGTTTTAGCGCTAAAGCAGCTTCATTTGTCACACGTCCATATTCCGTTGTAGTGAGCAGGGCCGAAGAAGCTGCGGGCAGATCACCTTTGATCGCCTCACACTCACTGGCAATCAAATCTACACATTCAGCATAGGAGCTCCGAGGGATATTCAGGTCATCGGACAGTTCGAATATGTTATCGCCCACTATTGGGATACCACCGTAGCGCTTTAACAACTCAAAATATGCGAATGCCCTAAGAAACCGCGCTTCGGCTTTATAGCGTCGGATCATGTTTTCGGGAATGGGTACTACCGATATATTTTGTAAGAATACATTTGCTCGGCGAATAATCGTATAGCTATTCTGCCAGTTATTGTCCGGATAATTTACAGCGGTTAACTGACCGTTTGTAAATAGCCGAATATCCGATGTTTCGGAAGATGGTACAGCATCATCCGTTGCGGCATCAAGCATATCGCCTGTTATGCGGTTGAATCCGTTAGGAAGAAAGGAGTAGATTCCGAATAGATAGGCTTTTGCCTGTGCACCCTCTTTATCAGTGGGATCAAACACATCACCGAGCAGAATCCTTTCTTCTGGTTGGTGTTCAAATTTGTTGCAAGAAGCTATCCCGAGCATGGCACAGGCTAGTACACAAATTACTGTTTTTTTCATATCTCCCTGTATTATAGTTGGATGTTTAGACCGAAACTGATGATTTTTTGTATAGGGTACAGACCATGGAAATTTTCTGGATCGGCACCGTTGAATGTTTTTGAGCTAAATGTATATAGGTTAAAACCATTAGCAAAAACCCGCGCCGACTTGATCTTAACTCGTCGCGTTAAGATTGTGGGTAATGTATAGCCTAATTCGACAGTGCGAATGCGTAGATAGTTGCCACTACGTAACCAAAAGGTTGAATATACATTGTTGTTAATTGCACCACTTTGTGGGCCTGAACTGGTGCTTAATCTTGGATAGCCGGCATTCGGGTTGTCTATGGTAAAACGATCGAGCTGTGTGCTGTAAGCCTGACCCGTACCGCTGTTAAATTCCCGGTAACTATTGCCAGAAAGATAGACTTCACGATTTATCATACCCTGAAAGAAGATGGAAAAATCGATGTTGGCGAAGCTAAAGCCTAAATTGGTTCCGAGCAAGATTTGTGGTTTTTCTGAACCTATTGGACCCTGATCATATTGATTGATCAGACCGTCACCATTGCGGTCTCGGTAACGAATATCTCCTAATTGTGGTGTGTAGCCCTCCACTGTTGGTGATGATTGTAATTCATCAGCACTCCTGTATAATCCTTCGGCGATATATCCTATGGTCTGTCCAACAGGATGCCCTGAAGAAGACATGTAAGAATAGGCCAACGCAGGTTCGGCTTCGTAGACCATTTTCGATTTTTGGATGCTTGCGTTCAGTAAGGCATAATAGGAGAATTTAGAGGTATGGTTGCGCCATCCCACTTCGGTTTCGTATCCGGTGTAATCCTGTTTGCCGATATTTTCATTGGGATAACTGATGCCCAACAGCGAATTGTTGCTTTTGCGTGTAATATTGAGATCGCGGTATTTATTTTTGTAGTAAGTGAGTTGAAAAGTGAATTGGTCGTTAAAGAGCGCACCATCGATACCGAGATTTAGCATATTCACTTTGGCCCAGGTCGGGTTTGCGTTGGCCAAATAAGACTCGCCTATTGTTCCTGCTGAGCCCGCTGTTGATCCGAAAAAAGTTTCTGGCGTACCATTATAACTTTGTATATAGGTGTAATAACTCGCATTGTCACGACCTAATAAACCATATGATACGAATAGCTTTATTTTGTTTATCCATTTTACGTCTTTAAGTAGTTCTTCTCGGTGTATATTCCAACCTAAGCCGATAGCGGGGAATGTACCGTATTTGAACCCTCCGTCGTTTGGGTAACGATTAGCACCATTAACAGCAAAAGACAGCTCTGCTAGGTAGCGATTGTCATAGTGGTAAGCAGCATGCCCCGATATGCCCTGTACAGTATAGGGTAGGTCTGAACCATTGACCAGATTGTCCCGATTAGCTAACAGTATAAGGTCGATCCCATGCTTTTCGGTTTCATTGGAGTAACCTATTGAAAGCTCCTGAAAATTTGATCTATTTTGAAATGCTATGTTATTGCTGTTATTTTGTTCCGTATTATTACCATACTGTTTATATATTGGTGCTTCGAGATCGTCGTTCATTAACTGAAATACGGCGAATGATTTGTTTCGTACGTAATTTTCACGGAGGTTGGAAAAAAATGAAGCTCTGGCTTTTAACCACAAGCCTTTCAGTACATCATCCAAAGAGCGTTTTAAGTAGAAGTCCGTTAATATAGTTCGCGTATTAGCTACCGCATATCCTGAAGCGTTAGTCTGCGCTAATATATTATTTTGAAATATGGAAGAGCCGCCAAAGGTCCCATCCAAGTTATATATCGGGTATGCACTATTAGGGGTGTTTAAAATTGACTGAAAGATATTGTCTGTCCCATCATTACCGGGGCTGTTGGCATTCAATATACGGCCTTGGATATACACTCCGGCCTCCAGTAAATCGGAAAGCTTGACATCCACATTCGAACGGACAAAATATCCCTTCGCGTTGGTATTCGTACTATAATTGTTGTTGGCATTGGTTTTCAGTAGGCCGTTTTGACTGAGATGTTCGAGATTGACGAAATACTTGACATATTTGTTTCCTCCGCGGGTATTCAGATTGTATCGAGCAACAGTAGCGTTGTTTTTAATGACCTGTTCAGCCCAATTCACATTTGGATAGGTCAATGGATTATTACCATCTTTAAAGCTCGTTAGGGCAGTTTCACTAAAACCATTGTTTGTGACCGAAAGCCCATCATTTTTTAATGCTTCATTGTACAATAGGGCATACTGGTAGGCATCCAATGGCTTTCCGATTAAATTCTGCAATGGTTTTTGGATACCATATTGAGCCGAGAAATTAATCTGTGTCCTATCGGTGTACCCTTTTTTTGTAACGATTGCTATTGCACCATCAGCGCCACGGATGCCCAGCATTGCTAAGGAGACAGCATCTTTCAACACCGAAATTGATTCGATCTCCTGCATGCCAATTTCGGTGACAGAACGCGGAATACCATCGATTAGGATGATCGGCGGGCGACCCCTGAGTTGATAGCTCATGTCTTCATTTAATGGCTGTCCATTGTTTTGGCTAACCTTTAGACCGGCCAATTGTCCCGCCGCTGCAGTAAGGTAACCAAATACTGGAGTTGAGGCAATTGCATAGCCAGGTAATTTGGACACCGAAGCTGTGGAGTACTGCTTAGGTGTATTGAAATAGATTAATTGATTGATGTTACTGATAGAATCTTGCTCTAGAGTTTTCTCTAAAGAGACATCCTGCTGTGCATAGCTCCACAAGGGGAGACAAAAGAGCATAGCATAAGCTGTCTTAGATTTAAGCAAACTTTGTAATTCTAACATACCTTAATTGGTTTAAAATTGGTCTCTTAACATTTTTGAGCATCACGAACTTTTCAGCCTACATAGAAAAATATTTACCGTTATCTTATGCTTAGTGTATTATAAAATAAGGCTTGTAGGTCTACTATATTCGGTTAGTCAATACTCAAAGATATTATAGTTGCATTCGGAAAGGTTTGCTAGACTGGTTTTTTTTTAATGAAACCGTTCCCAAATTTTGGGAACGGTTTCACGGTTAGAATGATCCATTTTGGTGTTTGCGAATATCAAGTACGTTTTGAGAAAATCAATCTGTCGGAAGAGGAGTGAGGATACGTGTCTGCTTAAATATTTTACATTGTTGATTATTAAATGATTTCTTGCTAAACATCTGAAGGCTCTGTTGGCGGTTGAAGGGGGAGACCTTCTGCATCATTTGCCTCTTCATCTTCAGCGATAGTTTCATCGTCGAGTTCACTTTCATCCTCAAAACCACTTTCTTCTTGGACATCCAGATCATCTTCTTCGGCGATGGTTTCATCCTCAAAATCAATTTCTTCTTGGATATCTAGATCATCTTCTTCGGCAATGGTTTCATCGTCAAATTCACTTTCATCCTCAAAATCAATTTCTTCTTGAATACCGAGATCATCCTCTGCTGGGATTTCTGGATCTTCATCGGATTCATTTTTAAAAAGATCTTGATCAGGATCCTGTTGTGGGATGATCGCAAATGCAATGATAGGCATACCTTGATGCTGATCTTGCGTTATTTTTTTTCTGTTCATGTTACACATATTTTATTTGTAGGACACCGGATATTCGACAATTGTTGATTGATTAACTACGCTATAAATGCTGCTTTATACGTGAAATTTCATCTCTACGTAGATTACATTTTTCAATAGACCAACGTGTTTTTACTTTTTGTGACCGATTTATGCGTGAATTAACGCATCCATCAGCTATGATCGAACGAAAGTACTGTGATCGCTGTTAATTTTTAAAAAATTTGCTCACACGACACTGAGTCGATCATTAAAAATTTATAGAGAAAATGGAAAATTCAACAAAAATGGATAGACGTAAGGCTCTGGGAACAATAGGAACTAGTGTATTAGCTTTAGGACTGGTGGGAGGATGGCGGCCAGCTGAAGCTCAGCAAGGTGGAAATGCTAATTTACAGAATCCAAACGACAAATATCCTAAACCGCCTTTTCAAAAGCAACTCCAGTCCTGGCCCGGATTGAGCAGTAAAATGAATCCAAGACCCGACCATGGCGAAGAATCATATAAAGGAAGTGGAAGGTTGAATGGGCGAAAAGCCTTAATTACCGGCGGCGATTCTGGAATCGGGCGAGCTGCCGCAATCGCCTATGCACGCGAGGGAGCCGATGTTGCTATTAATTATCTACCGGATGAGGAGGTTGATGCCAAAGAAGTTGTCGCATTGATCAAAGCTGCAGGGCGAAAGGCGGTAGCAATTCCGGGTGACCTTCGGGAAGAAAAGTTCTGTACGCGTCTGATAGAGGAGGCGGCCCAGCAGTTGGGTGGTTTAGATATTTTGGTCAATAACGCTGCGCGACAGCAGACAAAACCTTCCATATTGGATATTACGACCGAAGAATTTGATGCGACCATGAAGACTAATATCTATGCCCCGTTTTGGCTTATTAAAGCTGCTCTACCGCATTTGAAGCCGGGTTCAGTTATTATAGGAACAACCTCAGTACAGGCGACAGATCCATCGGAAGATCTTTACGATTACGCGCAGACAAAAGCTGCTACAACAAACTATATACGATCTCTGGCGAAACAGCTAGGACCTAAGGGTATTCGCGTGAATGGTGTAGCTCCGGGACCTATTTGGACACCGCTACAAGTAAGTGGCGGTGCGACACAAGAAAAGCTTGTGAATTTTGGAGGTGACACGCCCATGGGAAGACCCGGACAACCTGCGGAACTAGCATCGATCTATGTTCAGCTTGCCGCATCAGATGCCAGTTACGCTAATGGACAGATTTATGGAGCTGCTGGAGGGGGCGGGCAACCTTAAGCTGATCCGCAAGCTGATCAGCGCTACTACGGGATCATCTGTTTTATCAAATATCTATCTAAGTGTTTTCTATGTGTTGCAATCGGTGAGAAGCTGATTGCAACTCCTTTTAAATATACACTTATTAAACATACACCTGGCCCGCCACTATTATAATCGACACACCTTATTCAGGATAAATTGTTCTTCCCTGAAAGGCCGTTGGAGAGAATGGACCCATTGATATACCTTTAAATAATTGGAACATGGATCAGCTTAGCTTATTTGAAAACGAAGGATATCATTTTCCGGAAGAGCTCTTAGACTTTGAGGCGGATTTTCTTACACAAAAAGAAGCTGACGATTTGTTTGATCTACTGCTCAAGGAGGTCAGTTGGCAGCAGACATCGAAGACAATGTACCATCGAACGCTATTGACCCCTAGGTTAACGGCTTGGTATGGCGATAAAAATACAAGTTACCAGCTCGCTGGAAAAACGATCGCTGTAAATCAATGGCTTGAACCTTTGAAAGCGTTGAAGGAAAAGATCGAACAGCGATTCAATTATCGATTCAATTCTGTATTGCTTAATTTATATCGCGACAACAGTGATTCGGTGGCCTGGCACCGTGATAGAGATAGCGAACTGGGAGATAGGCCTATAATTGGATCGATAAGTCTGGGACAGGCACGCTTTTTCGATTTTAGGAAGGTTGACGATCATAGTAAAAAGTATTCCTTGTTGTTAAATCATGGTTCCCTTTTGCTGATGAAAGGCGATTTGCAGGAAACTTGGGAACATCGCGTCGCAAAATCCACGCAAAAAATGAAAGCCCGTATCAACTTGACTTTTCGCTTAATCGGCGATGTATATTAGGTTTTTTAATTAGCCGAATTTCAGATGTATAAATATTTATATAGCGAGTTCTATAGTTGTCTTAGTTATCTATTTTAATTTACCCATTGTCAAATTTTCCGATATAAGCCATACCTAGCGTTTCTGCAACTTCTTTACCGTCTATGTCGATTGTGCCATTTACTACAATTTCAAGTATGGAATTGGTGGTGATCATTTTCAGCTCATCAACTTTGAGAATCATCTTTTCGGCAATATTATAATCCTCGATCTTTAGCATCAGTATCTCGTCAAGATTTCCGCTTTTTGAAGAATGGTGATAATTCAGTTTTATACTATCTTTTTTATCCAGCCCCGTTTGTTGAATAATATTTTTTTTATTGATTTTATTATGTCCAATCCATAAATAATGTACCTGTTGGTCTGATGCAGTCTGATAGGAAAGCTGAGTTAAGTTCCCGATATAATGTATCTTTTTAGAGCGAGAGGCATCTTTCACATCTAGGTTATTATCTTCTAGCGTTATAATAGCATTCCAATCAATAAGACCGTGCTGTCTTAATCGTACTTCTAGTTCGTTTTGGTCTATGCAAATATCATCTGCAACGATTTTGGCATTAACAGGGTTATCGTAATATTTAATCATGATGAGATCTTCATCATACGTATCCAAATAAATTTCCTTGCAGAAATCACAGCGTAACTGCGGATTAGGTTCTGCATCGTGCTCTTTGTCACCTGTTGGAGGTTCGTTGTCATAAGCAGACCATGCTTCTAGGTAATCTTTTTGATCCAGATATTTCTTAAATTCTTTCTCTGTTTTAAACTTTCCGAGCCATATATGTAGTTTTTTCATCTTGTGGTGTAATTTTAAGATCTGAATAAGTTTTTAATAGCATCCCTTTATTTATTTTGTCCATCCCACACTTTTCTTCCACTCTTCCATTTCTCGTTTTCTCTTTTCTAAGTCTTTAGGTGGAGACTGCTTTTCACGCAGTGCCTGTATCCTTATCACTTCAGTTTGCTCTTCAACCGTGTTTAGGCCGATTGACTTTCGTCGTTTATTTACTTTGATCGCATCATCTACTGTATGAGGACTTAGATTTCCGTTTTCGTCCCAATCAAACTGAGTCCCGTAACGTTGTGGCTGATCTTGAAATACAGCTATTCGGTCTGTTAGATAAGCTAAATTTATAGGATCGGCTTTATTATTTTTTACAGCTGTCTTCAACAGTTCGGCACTTCTCTTCATGAATTCTGGTTGTTCAATTGAGTGCTGTATAATTAACCAGGTGGCGTCGCTAGCTTCTTTTCCTACTTTTTCTGCTGTAGGATAACCGATGGTATTCATGATTTTGTCTAAAATCTGAGCATTTTTATTGTGTAAGATCTTCATTTCTTCATTATATCCATCGCCTAGTTTACCCTCATTAATAAGCTTATCCCTTAATGCTAAGTCTGCATTTTTCAGATCAATTATTTTTTTTGCAATGTCTTTATATTGCATCATAAGTGCTTTTTCGTAAAGAAATGTTGTGATTAAAAATTCTAAGCATACTCACCGTGGTAATATACAACTCATTCACTCGGAAACACTTTTTACTACAATTAGATTTAAATTACCGGGTTCATAATCCTTTCCCCAAATTTAATGTGTAATTGTTGTATTGTCAATACGTGTTTAATGTCTGCTACTCGCGCTTTTTTTTAAGATTCCGATTTACCACAATTATTGGATTCTTTGGAGCCCTCGCGAGTTAAGTATTCTCTTTGGATTGAACTTTCAGCAGACCTTTTTGTTTTGTATTTTTATGAACGCAAGGCTGATATCGCTTCAGTATTTCAGGATATATTGGTTAATAGTGATTAAATGAATAAGATTATGATAAAGATCAAGTTATGTGTTTTAATTTTCTGTTATGCGTATTTTGTCGCTCACAGCAATTGTAGTGCTCAGCGTACCAAGAGCAATTATGAGACAAGAATTCAACGTATCAAAGGCAATTGGTTCGACAAAAAAAATAAAAGGCATCTATCGATCCATCATGAACGCGGACAGGAGTATTTTACCATTAACGACTGGTATGACATCGACCAGGGTAGGGAACCAATGATTGATGCCTATAAAGCATGGCCGAGAGGGAATAAATTGATTATGCTTCAAAGTACTACAGATCTGAGATCCCCCTATGCAGAGATTCTGCCTTCCGGAAAGTTTCTTTTGTATCGTACAAAGAAGATGAATGATGAAAATGGACCTTTTATCGACAGCGCTTTCTTTTCAAGGTACAAATAATTGATGTTCTATCGTTCTATTTATACCCCTAAGATTGAGAGAACGATGAATTTATAGGTATTTTATTTAGATTTTTTTGGCGGCAACTGTTGGGAAACTTATCTATTTTAGCTGTGTGCATAAACACATCTATTGTTTTTCATTCGAAGGCTCAAACACAAAAAGATGATGATTTTGAGTTTTTTGACACGGTCGTAAATAACCATAATCAACTCTTTCAAATGTCGTGCATTCCATCTGCTGTCGAAATGATACTAAAATATCATAAAGTGGTTGATTTTGATTTTTACAATTTACAAAATGAATGGCAGAACAAAGCCGATGGTTCTTTTCGTGATTTTAACAATAGAGAATTATACGGTATTACCTTTTCTCAAAACTTTGTTTTGCCCCGGAATGCAACTTTTCCGATTGACAGCCTTTTTCAAACCATAGAAAATGAGCTGAAGTCCGAAAAAAAAGTGATTATTTCACTTCCGGCAGAAGGTGGCTGGCATATGTTTGTTATATGCAGGCAAACTCCGGATGGAGACTTTGTATCCTATAGCAAACTTGGGAGTCATACACTAATACTTAGAAATACAAAGGAGATTGTGAAAAAGTCTAATGGTACCGAAATCTTGACTTATCGCACTCCTCCGGGAATGTAGCCTTTTAAAATTTTAGAAGAATTATGTGAATGTCTATCGTAAGTGTTTAGGTTTGAGATTTAGTGCAGCACTTTTAACAACTTCCGCTATGCGCTTTTGTCTGGTTTCCGGTTTTCCGACAAGGATAATCCAGCCCAATATTATTTTTCTTGTTGATTTGCTCAAGCTCAGAAAATAATCTTTCGAGCCATGGTGTTTTTCGAATGCGATTTCTAAGTCGTTCGGAATGATCAGTTCTTCTTTTTATAGCTTCCAGTCGAAAGCGTTGTTTCAACTGCCAAATCAGCGCCGGCCTTCATTAATTCTGTGATACTTTCCAACAGAAATCGTCAAGTTGGTACAGCTACGCTTTGTGGATTGAAAGGAGAAATACCTACTGCTATATTGTAGGCATTAGAGCTGTTGAGTGCAAGGTTGGCGCCATAGCCGCCACGTCAAAGTCTGGACATTCTCGTTTGGGGCGGTCGGATCGAAGAGCTTAAAATTCATTAAAGTTTAATTGTAACTGACGGATCATATTTTTTCAGTTTATCTAAAAAAAGTGGTATGTCAGACACTAATTCATGTATATGAAAAACACCACCTCTAATTGGATTATCTAACAATTCACTAACACTTATAACCGTCATATAAGCTGTCATTGAGCTTTCGTTGTGACCTATTAAAATACTTTCATGGTTTTTTCTATCATTGTTTGTCGCGATGGATTTCACCGCAAAAATATTGCTACCTAACGATATGTTTTTAAAAGCAGTGAGCATGATATTTTGGACAATGGTATTTTTGAAAATTTTGGTTATCCCAGCTATTCTTAGCCCAGCAATGATATTTGTTAGGAATCGCGAATCAAAAGCAAGTCTTGTCATTACTTGGTTTACTTTGGTTGTTTTGGATAAAATATGCTGATCCGAAAAATTGAACGAATAAAATGTACGTTTGCCTAAGAGATCTGTTTTCTTGGGTTTACTAAAACTTTTTATTCGTGCTTTGACTAAACCAGTTAATAATGTATAGTTGCTGTGGATATTCTCAAAAGTCCATTTGTATGCAGCGTCACCATGCTTTTCGCCAAGTCCTAATAAGATGTACAAATCAACTGCTGTACAATTTGATAGGCTGTTCATGGCATTTTGTGCCAACAAATTACTGATACCCGGTGCTAGTCCAACACTAAGTAAAACCTTCACATTATTTAGAAGAGCCTTTTGATGTAGATTTTGCACTTTTTCAAAAAAAATATTTTCAGCGGTGATATCCATGTAATGTATCCCTCTCGCTATACAATTTTCTATGAACAGCGTATTCTTTTGGTCTACACACATTATGACAAGCTTTACATGCGCTGGAACAGTATTATTTTCTTCGTTTAAAACATCAAATTTTAGCGGTGAAACACGACCTTTTAATTCTTTGGCTAATCTTTCAGCCTTACTAAAATTCCTTCCCGCAACGATGACTTTGTTCGGAAATAATTTGGACAAATGCATACTTATCATTCCGCCAACGGTACCGTAACCACCAATTATCAAAATATTTTCGTCCATCAGGTATTATGCTAATATGTGAAAAGCAAAGATCAAGATGAAATAATTAAATAGGTTATATTTTTTTGATGAAAATTTGTATGATTTTAGATCTAATTTATTTCGTTTATTTTTTTGTGAATGCCATTCGTTTGAGACTGGTAAAGAGCGAGCAGTTAAATGCGCATTCATTGTATATATCCTAAGATCCAACAGGACCTCTAGGTCACTTTTTGACGCAGGTCTTTATTTGATATTCAATATCATATGTTTGCAAATTTAAAAATATAAGCTAGAAAATATTGGCCGAAAGACTTATACAAATGCATTTGGCAAAAAAATATTTTTTTTAAAAGATTAGTGGAAGGAAAAATAGCTCTGAGGAAATATACATTTCTTCACTTTCGATCGGAGGCGTCTTATCCTCACATCCAATGTGCGATGTGTTTGCACTGGAGGGATGCCGCCCTGTATATAGAAAAGAAACCTTTCCTGCAGCAGGATGGAAGGATAAATACCTACCAAACCTTTCAGACTTTGGGGTTGTTCATTTGTTGGATGAGTCGGTAAAAACTCTTTACCTAAGGTTACTGACACTGTAAGGTCTTGACATCTGCACTGACCCTTACAAATTTTGGAAATCAGATATTCTTTGTAATTATTAAAAAAATGGTATGAAAAAAGCAGCAAGTAAAAAGATTAGACCGTTACAAAAGCAAACGCGACCCGGATTGGAAAGAAATATGACTCCAGTTCCTGACACTTCTCCGATAGCATATCCTGCAGAAGGAAAATTGAAAAATAAGGTAGCGTTAATTACGGGGGGAGATAGCGGCATAGGCAAAGCTGTAGCTTTGTTATTTGCGAAGGAGGGAGCAGATATTGTTATTGCCTACCTTAATGAGACAAAAGATGCAAAAGAAACCAAGAAAGAGATTGAGTCCTTCTCTAGAAAATGTACGCTAATTAAAGGTGATTTGGGGAAAGAAAATCACTGTAAAAAAGTAATTGAATTTACGATAAAAATGCATAAGAAAGTTGATATTATCGTTAATAATGCGGGGCTTCATTGGGAAACAGAATCAATTGAAAACATTACCACTGAACAGTTGCAAAAGACTTTTCAGAATAATTTCTTTTCCTATTTCTGGGTCACAAAATATGCCATACCTTATCTTAAAAAGGGGGCAAGCATAATTAACACATCCTCTGTGACTGCGTATCGAGGCAGTCCAAAGTTGATAGATTATTCTGCAACAAAAGGTGCAATAATTTCTTTTACACGAAGCTTGTCAGCAAATCTTATTGATAAAGGAATTAGGGTCAATGCTGTTGCGCCAGGTCCGGTATGGACTCCATTGATAGCATCCTCATTTGACTCTAAAAAGAACTCAGAATTTGGAAGCGACTCGCCAATGAGAAGGGCAGCGATGCCAAATGAAATTGCACCAAGCTTTCTATTTCTAGCGAGCGAAGATTCACATTTTATGAGCGGTCAAGTTTTACACCCTAATGGAGGAGAAGTCGTTAATGGTTAGCCAAGGAATAAATTATATTCGTCAGGTTGTCTATCGGCACGAGTATTCAGCTATCAAAAGTGTTCATCTACTTCAAAGATGGGAACTGAAGGTTTAAAGGCGATGTTTTTTTACATCTTGTAAGCATTGCGCTCATATAAAAGATCCTTGTTTATGTTGTTTTTCTCGAGTGATGAACTATTGCAATCCGAGGAATGTTTAAGGAATAAATGTGATAATGTTTTTAAGATTTAGTTATTTGAGAGGCAATGATTGATATAGACAAAATATTCTCGGACGGAGTGGAAGGCTCATTCCTTGTGGAAATTGCAGCGAGAACGATAATAATGTTTCTTCTGATTTTGATCATACTGAGACTTTCAGGTAGGAGAGGTGTTCGACAGCTAACTGTTTTTGAGGTTGCGATTATTATCAGTCTTGGCTCCGCCGCGGGAGATCCGATGTTTCAGGAAGATTTGCCCATTTCCTATTCGGTTGTTGTTTTTATCTGTGTAATTTCAGTCTACAAGTTGATAACTTGGCTCACGTACAAGTCTGAGGTGATCACTCATTTATTAGAGGGTAAAGTTTTACCCATTGTGAAGGACGGAGTATTTCACATAAAACATGAAAATGATGACAATTTTTCGAGAATGGAGTTCTTTTCAGAACTCCGAAATTTAAATGTTGAACATTTGGGTCAGGTTAAGGAAGGGGTTCTAGAGATTGATGGGACATTAAGCGTTTTATTCTATGCTGATGATGACGTCAGATATGGGCTACCATTGTTCCCTTCCTCCTATAAAATGGTCGATGTATCCAATTCTGAAGGACCATTTGCATGTATGTATTGTGGCCATGTTGTGTTTAGTTTTGATAGCGATTCTGAATCCTGTACTAGGTGTCATAGAAAGCAATGGAGTAAAGCCATGAATTCGAGAAGAGTTTAGGGATGTTAGTTTCTGTAAAAATATTCATTCTCCGCGCAGAAAGCGCAATCTTAAGAATATGAACAAGATTCTTTTAAAAAGGCTATAAAAATTACGTTAACGAACTTTGCCATGGAACAAATATGGTTTAAATTATGTTAGAACTTGAACATCTAGCCTACATCGCCCCGTTCTAGAACAATACAGTCGTTTGATGGTGACAGGTTTAGTTAAAATATTTCATCAACGCCTATCTCTTAATCGATGAAAAAGCGCTCTAGTATGCTCATTAGGCACCAATAATACAGCTCTTTCCGCCCATTTCCTTGCATCCGTCAATGCTGGATCATCTGTAGGCAGCACATCTGCAAATGCTAGAGCTGTTTCATATAATATGCTGGCTGTTTTACCGGAGTACTGCGTAGCGGCTAACTTTTTTTCCTCAGCAAACCCAGGGATTTTCGTACTGTCTTGCTTGCGTGAGCGGAAAGGCGCCATGACCTGATCCAAAAGAATTTTATCCTGCTGCCGGGCATAAGCGGTATCAATGGCCATTTGAACCTTGGCAAGCCGGTAGCCTGCTGTTTTTAAACCGGCTTTTAACTGGAGATTTTTGCAATGGTATAAAGCCGAACGGTTCCAGGTCAGTTGTTTAGCCTCGTCCAATAAAGGATATACCTTTTCTGCTGCCGCCATCGCTCTCACTGCCGTAACGGTGTCCTTCTCCTTTACAGCATCCCCCCAGGCGAAATACAAATGTTCGTCAAAAAACTCGCCCGGCAGCTGCTTTTGAGCTGCATTATCTAAGGAGACCAAATGCTGAGCAATATATGGTATGGCTGCGGACCAAGTCCGTCCGGCATTTTTGATGAGGAACCTGATGAGCTCAGGTCCTGCCTTATTAGGGCCAAGAGCATAAAGATAGGCATCCATAACCGCTGCATTATCCAATTGTGCGGCTGTCCGCAATTCGAGGTAAGAGCGCAGAAAGTCTGCGCTACGGTCGCCTTTACTGAATTGCGTTTCCAATGCTGAAAGCTGTGCATATGTTGCATTATTGCCGAGTACAGTACTCCCTAATTTGATGAACTCTGCCCCCGTAAGAAAGTCTGTTTTCCTACTGCGCAACATACCGTCTGCTTCTAGGTACAGCCAGGTCGGGTATGCGCTAACACCATATTTTTTTGCCAGCGCAGGTCCTTCACCTTTTTCAGCATCCAGCCGAAAGCAAATAAAGTGCTCGTTGTAGAATGCAGCCACCTCCGGGCGGTAAAAAGACTTCCTGCTCCATTCTTCTGCAGGGTGCACACCAGTCTGTATACACATCTACAAATACCGGCAGTTTTTTTTGCTGTGCTACAGCGAGCGCTTCTTTAAAGTTACCCTTAAAAAAAATAATGCCCGAGGCCCTATTCTGCCCAAGCACAATGATGCAAAAGCCAGAAAGTATAGAAATCAATAATATCGTCTTTCGCATAGTTTAAACAAGTAATAATTATTTTAAAGCATTCTTATAAATACTTTACAATGAATAAAGATGGCTTCATTTTTCCACCATTTAGAAAAAGCAACAGTATACAATACTAAAGTAATAAATTTATGTATGGTCTGCTCATTTTGAAGTATGTTGTAAATATAGAGAACACTATTGTTTAACAGCATCAAAAATAATATTTTCCATATGCCTGATTTTTTCCGGACTATGCACATCATTAGCGATAATAAATATTCCCAATTGTTGCGCCGGATAAATAGTACATAAACTGTTGAAGCCCAATTTTGTATTTCCGTCATGGTAAAAATAGTGGATACCGTTTTCGGTATTATACATCCAGTTTAGCCCAATAGCGAAACCGTTTGCACCAGTCCAGGTCAGTTGGTGAGAAAAACGAATTGCCGGCTCACGCTCGTCCAGCTGCGCTTTAACATAGCCGAGCAAATCACGCATTGTACCGTTCATACTTGGCCCTATGTAATAACCTTCTAAGTTGACATATGATTGTGGCTTACGGTCTTTGGTATAACCTTGAGCAGTTAGCTTCATCTGCTTTCTGTTCAATATAGGAGTAATTTCTTGAAGGTTCAACCGCGTCTTCAAATATTCTGTTGTCAGTTTTGCGTAATTGCGATGGTACACCCGTTCTAAAATGTATTGCAAAAGCATAACTCCATTTGTGTTGTAGCGATACCTGGTGCCAGGTATGGTATCTGGAACGACATTATGGAGATCTTTCAGCAAGCTATCTGCATTGTAATGTGATAAATAATCAGCCTGTCCTGCAAAGCTTAATTCGCGCAGTTTATTTTTTTCCTCAGGATAAAGATCTCGGATAATACCCGGCAGACCCGATGTGTGGTTAGCCAAATGGACCACCGTAACGGGATGTCCCTGATATTGAAGATTTGGATAGATACTGGGAAGGTATTTCCGGATGTCATCATGTAGACCTATTCGTTTGTCTATAACCGCTTGGGCAAGCAGAGTGCCTGTAAACGTCTTTGCGATTGACCCGATATTATAATACAAATCATCAGATGGTAATTTACCGCTACCCTTAACATTTTCTCCGTAATGGTAACTGCGTGTTTTTCCTCTGAATATAATTCCAATGTTAAGACCGATTGCGGTAGTGTCTGACATATATTGCAGTGCCGCCCGATCGACAGCATGGTCAAGTTCGGATCGAAGAGGGTTATCAGTTCTAACCTGCGCCGGAGATTTATTAGACGAAATCAAAGAACCTATCAGCAAAATAAAAACTTTTATCTTCATAATATTTCTATTCATTTAGGGATCGCAAAAGGCATCTTCGGTATAACATTCTATCAATTGTTTAATATTTTAAAACTTTAAATTTCAAAGCTAAGAATAAACACCTTGAAAAAGATTGACGAGGGTTAAGTTTTGACTCTACACTCCGTCGAAAAATTGACGTAATCAACTAATTTGAAAAAATTATGGCGGGTATGAAAATTTTGTCTTTTGCGATAGCAGCATTATGCAGATGGCGGAAGATGGAAAGACCGATCTGTCAGCAACTTTTTCCAAATATCTGTATACACTGCATTCCATCATGATTTTCTACACTTTGATTGCACTCTTTTAATGGTTATTTTATATCTCAACATTATATTCCCAATAATGATCTGTATTTTCATTACAGAGAAAACCCTCAAACAAATGGCTGGCGATAAGCTGATCCATTTTTTTATGATCCGTTGCGATGAGAAAGAAGAAGCTATCCCACTCAATGGTAAACAGAATTTCTTTATCAGCCGAGTATAGATAATAATCTTTGCCGCCAATCTCATCACAGAATTCATATTCAGTTAAGCGATCAAGATCCACAATTGAGGTGTTTTCATAAAATTCGTCAGTTATCATGATCTGGTTTTTTTCTAGGAGTTTGAAGGCGCTGTGGATAGCCATCTTTGAAAGTATACCAAACGTACCTTCGGTTGGGTGGTAGATAGTTTCGCGATCTGTATAATTGTTCAGCTTTTCCATAAGATCCGGCCTCGTAAAATTTCGATTTAGGCCGCCTATAGAAGTCCTTAGGGCCGTATTAAGTTCAGCATAGCACGTCAGGGTTGAACCATTCACGATATTTTTCCACGGTATTGCTTTACCCTCCGTAAAAATAACTTTGTTATCAGGATATCGTTCATTGTCGTAATTATAGATATCCCTATTAGCCTCGGGAAGGCTTTTTAAAAAATCAATTTTTTTCAACGCTTCTTCGTTCGATAGTAACTTAGCCTTTTTTAGATTACTTTTATCAGTTTCCGCTCTATCAAGTTGGAAGAAGGGGAGGAATGCAATGAAAACCCTGTCAAAATGTTCTTCGAAATGCTTTTTTATCGGCCCTTCATAAGGATATAACTTTTCTTCGTCAAATATGTTGCCCATAAAATCTTGGTTAAATATGAATAGCCTTTATTTCAAATCTAATATATGTAATTTGATGGAGAGCTGAAAATTCAAGAAAGCCGCCTGGACCTTTGGAACAAAGAATGTGTCATAACTGCCGCTCGGGGTGAATGATCTTCTCCTAATTGGAGATTTGGGTACCGTTAATTGTTCAGTTTCGAAAACTGACGACCATTCAAGTCCGGCAATTCTGCCCATTGAATATTAAGCAGAAAGTTTCAATGCCCGAAAGATTTACAAAGCATCTATTTTATAATTTGTTGAATGCGTATATTTGAGAGTTATGTACAATAATACCAACACACCTTGACAGTAGTAGAAAATTATAAAACTGAACTCGAGTTAGTTCGATAGAACCCAAAGCTCTTGGACAATTATCGCTTTGATAGAGACGCCATAGGTTCAAAACACTTTGACCGATTAAGACTCAATATTGCGATTTACAATGATCTTAAACAAACGGACTATGAAATCGTGCAATATCTTTTTGCAGAGGAAAAGGAATGGCGAAAATATGGGAAAGAAGGTAAATTCACCTGAAACCGTCTGGTTGTCTTTTGAAGCTAAAAATATCGATTTGACAGCGGAATTGGATTTGATGACGAATATTTGGTTTCGGCAGAAATTAAAGAATGCTACCAATATTTAAAAACAGCTGACAACCCAAAGAAAACTGAACTGTTAAAGTATATTGGAGAAACGGAAGAAAGCTGTATTTATTCGCAAGAAGACATTGACGATTGGAAAGAACATAAAAAGCCCTATTTCAAATGTTACAAATTTCCAATTCAAGATGAGCTGTATTTTCTCTATTCGACAAATGAACGAGAACTATTTTTGAAGAAACTACCTGAATGGATCGATCAAGAAAGAGCATGAACTTATAACGAATTAAGTTTATTTAATATAATATTTTTTGAATTCATAATTCCTCGCTTTTTTATGCGTTTTTCCTAATCGTTTTCGACGGTAGTGATGTACATTTGTAAAATGTAATTGATTAACAGCTTCAATGGAACTAATCCGAAAATATTTTGAAAGGAGATTTGAGCTAACAGACCATGATTGGCAGGTTTTTTATTCTAAACTTACAAGGCAGAATTTTCCTAAAAAACATATCCTCTTAAAGTCGGGTCAAATAGAAAATAATCTGTCGTTCATTGAAACAGGAATTGTGCGTTTCTACATCCCAAAAGAAGAAAATGACCTTACTTTTTCGTTTGCATTTAATAACAATTTTGTAAGCGGGTACAATTCCTTTTTAACTCGAAATCCCTCAACTTACTATATAGAAACCTTAACAGAAACAACACTTTGGCAACTTACCTTTGATGATCTGCAAGAAATTTACAAGAAAACAAAAATCGGTAATGCAATTGGGCGACAAGCCAGCGAAGAATTGTTTTTGAAAAAGTCGCAAAGAGAGCTTTCTCTGTTGAATGAAACCGCTGAAAGGAGATACTTAAATCTCTTTACCGAGCGACCGGAGCTTATAAAAGAAATACCACTGAAATATATTGCTTCTTACATTGGTATTACACCACAAGCATTAAGTAGAATACGCAGACGAATTTCTTAACTTGGGTTCATTGATTTCTCTAAAGCAATAAACGAACTTTGCCTATAAAAAATGAAACCGTTAATTGTTTTACTTGGTGTGTTTGCTGTTTCCCTATTGGTTACGAAATTACTTTATGGTACTTGTCAATGTGCTTTATCGGGCAGAATAGCTATGTTTGCAATGTTGATATTTTCTGCTATTGGGCATTTTGCGTTTACAAAGGGAATGGCTTTAATGATACCTGGATTTATCCCGTTCAAAACAGAAAGTGTTTATCTAACAGGAACTGCAGAAATTATTTTTGCCTTTGGACTTCTATTTCCAAATTATCGGACTTTAACTGCTTGGTTACTTATAGTATTCCTGATATTGGTACTTCCTGCAAATATTTATGCTTCCATAAAACAAATAGATTATCAAAAGGCTACATTTAATGGGAATGGAGTCACTTATCTTTGGTTCAGAATACCGTTACAGCTATTCTTCATTGTCTGGACTTACCTATCGGCAATCAGTAAATATTGATTTAAACTATGCCAAGAATAGAGTTAAATATATTTATAATGGATGTAGATTTTCGCAATGGCGAATGGGTAATGTGATGTAACAAAGAGAGCTGGTTGACAACCGCTGAACTTGCTATTATTCTTGATGAGTTGGGCTATGATGAATAAAAAAACCTTGAGTCTGGGAGGATCTCAAGGCTTCCTAATTACTACCTATTTTTGAAAAGTACTATTAATACAATATCGAATCCTCTTTGGTTTTAAAAAAAAAATAAAAAAATGCCGAATTACCATTACTCCGGATAAATGAATAAATATTATGAAGTCTTTTTCCAAAAGTAGTAATCACCCAGGTTGAAGTAATGATAGCGGAAGACGCGGCAGTTGTGGACGATCATGGAAAACCTTTTCGATAAACGGCGGTCTTCTCGATCGCGTAATGATGGATTACTCTCTCTGTAGTAGATATTGAAAAACCTCATCTTTGGAAAGATCCCATTCATATGCTTTTTCTGGGATTTCCGCCAATGGAGTTTGAAGAAGGGGATGGTCAATTTTTATATCGCTTAATCCACTTCTCTTTCTTATCTTTTCAATCAGCCTGATCTCATACGGTATAAAATTGAGTGAAAGTATCTCACTGAATTTGTCTTTGAGATCCAATGAACTATATACATGATGATCACATATTTCCAAAAGCAATTCACTTACTACTTTCTCATCTGGAGAATTCCAATTATCTAAAAACCGTCGGTAAACAATATCGTTGGGTAAACCTGCATACAAGCTCATATTAATTTCATTATGGGAATATAAATCGAATAGTATCGCCATAAACAGATGATGAACTTCTTTTTGTTTATATTTATCCTGTTCTGCTTCAAATAAAAACTGGAAGTATTCTCTTGATAGTTGTGTCAGATCTGTCATATTCCAAAGAAGCGACAACCCCATTATACAGCCGACCGTTCGTGGAGTAACTTCTTTGTAGTGAAATAGTTTTTGCAAAATATGCCCTTGCCATAAAAGATGGCGGGTAATGTATTTCCAACCATCTTTTTTACCATTCAGTATCAAATGTTTAGGGTAATCTCCCGCGTGAAAACCGATGCCCAGCGTCAGATTTCTTGCAATGGTTTCTTGATACCCATCTTTTATGTCATCTTGTATGCTTTGTTTAATGAGCTCAAAATACTGCTCTAGCATTTGCTGGTCTATACCATCTCTTTTGGTTTTCTCAATTTGCTTTTTAAACGCTTTTATTAATGGATTACGTAACATAATGTGGGATGTATATCTATAAATTCTCCTAGCTAATATTGACAATTTGGTAAAGCTGTAGCGATATTAATTATATCGCATGTTCACCTCGACAAGGCAACTTTTGTATCTAATTTAGTGTAAAAATTTGTTTAGGGTTGTGAAATCTTAGTTTTTGTCTTAACATTCTATTAATTTTATCCAGTATATGTTTGATATAATACTCGTTATATATACTGCCAATATAATGAATTATTTATTCCATAAAGTATGGAAGTAAAATTGTATTAGAACATTAAAAGAAATAGAAGGCCAACAATTGCCAGAAAATAGACGTTTATAAAGAAGATGAATGAGTGTGTCGCAAAGAGGTATAGCCCTTCTACGCATAGAGTAGCTTTAAGAGGTAAGGTTTTTGAGATCTAGAAAAAATCATTAAGATTGAATGTAAACGTTCTAGAACAGTAGCGTGACGGCACGTCTGACTGGCGTACTTTCATCGGAATATCTAAAAGTTTTACATTTTTAAAAATTTATGGAGGAATAGAACCCTATATTTCCATTTGTCATTAATGTGGGAGCAATATTCAGTTTAGCCTACTTTAACAAGCGGCGTGTGCAGATGAGTGCGCTGCCTATCCCGATTGCAGCCCCTGCGATTACGTCCGCGGTATCATTTCTTTTGCTATAAATACGTCCCCATCCGACATACCCTGAAATCAAATACGCGGGGAGACTATATTTACCCCCATACCGTTGAGCTATAAATGATGCTCCCTGGAATGATATTGCTGTGTGGTTGGATGGAAAGGAGTGTGTGTCACTATGATCAGGTCGCTGTTTTTTTATCGTATATTTCAAAATATATGTAACTGCAATACTGGTTGGACCCGGTGAAATCAGTCCTCTGTTCACCTTGTAATCTTTTAGTGCGAGGGTAGTAATGAAACCGGCAGCTGGTGCTGTGAACATCTGTACATCCGTAGATGTTTTAACACTTTCGCGCGGTTGCGCATTTGCTCCCTGATGTAAATAAATTAGCAGAATAGATGATAGCAAATTTTTTAGCATAGTTTGTACGATAATTTGTACGGCGTGTAATTAAAGAATTTGTTCTGAAAGCTTTAAACGTTGGACAATACTGTAGTAAAGCATCGTCAGCGAAGAGCCAAGTAACAGACCTCCCATAACATCAGTAAACCAATGCACTCCTGAAAGGACGCGACCAATTATGGTTAAGACAATAATGAGGATAGAAAAATAAATAGCAGTTGTTTTATCATCATGTACTTATTCTCGAATTATTGAATAAAAACAATATTCTCGAAACTGACGTACACGTTTTTTTTACCGAATTCCAAATGATCATTGTAAGAGCTATGCTACATATTGAGAAAAGCAAAAAAACGAGTCATGTTTTTTATAGGAATGAGATTAATAACTTAGAGGAATCGCGTTAAAAATAAATTGTAAAATATTATATTTCAAGTGTTTTATTATCTTTTTATAGGTATATTTAGAAAAGTAAAATGGCTGAAAGTGGAGCTTATTATTAATCCTGAAAAATAATAATAAAAAAAAGATGACCAAAATCTCTAATTGATTATAGCGACACAGTGTTGGTAAAGCGCTTTTCGAATTATTCCTAATGAAGTGGTTTCTAAACTTCTTCTTCTCGAAGAGCAAATATTAATCAATGGAGTAATTGCTCCGAAGGTTTGGGACTTACTACCTACTACACCATTGAATTAGCAGTAAATGAAAAATCTTACATATATAATAATATTTTTTATAGTCTACTTCTTAGTATGCTATGTTGTCTTCTACTTTTTTGACGGCCACGTGAATATAAAATGGATCATTATTTCAGGTGTAGTATCGTCGCTATTGATGCTGGTTACTCTGTTAAAAGTCTGGGGAAAGAAACCGTGAGTTGTTCGGCCATCTCCTTTTCCATTTAGTGTCAGAGGTAGGTAGGGGCGGGTGAAGCCAGTACAGTTAGATCAGTTAGTCCTTGATTTGACACGTGGAAACATATCGGCACAGGCAATTGGAATTTGTACGAATCGACATTAAAGGAAGAATTTCCAGATATTGCTTTCGACGAACTGCAGGGAGCGCGTGATTTGGCTAGCCGTGTCAAGCAGATGACTAAGGAAGAGTTTAGCTAGTGAGTGAAAAAGAACCGCGTTAATATGATCACTTCAGATCTATACGTTCTTGATGAGGGAACTATATTGAGGGGCTCGGTAGTTCATGTTGGAGACTTATCGATCACACTTGATGATGGATTGGAGGGTATTATCGAATTTAATGTTTCGCCAGGTGAGGTACTAAATTTAACCGACCATGTTGTTTATCGGGTTGATTTAATAGTAAAAGCCTAGATTATTAGTCTAGGCTTTTGTTCTTATTGTGGAATGGGAGATGGTTGTCGAGGAATAATTTTGAAACTATAATTCTTTTGCATTAGACCGCATTCACCATATCCTTTGATAACAATCGGAATTTCATCACCATTATAAGTGTCTTGCAACGGGTAGTTTGATGGCACTGAAATTTTAAGTGTAAATTCATCAACTTGTGTGATATCAATGGCTCCAGCATACACATCCCAACTAATGTTAGTATAATTTGTTCCAGGCTCAGGAGAAAATGTAAATGTTCTGTCTGCCCAACCCTGTTTTATTAAAGCTGGTCCACTAATTGTCCCTTTCATTTCTGAGTTTACCTGAATGGGATAATTAAAAACTTTGCCAGAAGAAGTCGATCTAAGATACACGGTTCCTACCGCATTACCCATCCTTGTCACTTTCCACTGATTATTTCCTAAAGCAGTCAACGTCGCAATCCCTGATGCGTTTTCAAGGGTTATAGTACCAGGACTAGTAATTGTGTAGATTCCTTCAGAGCAAATAGACGATGGTCCTGTAAATACAGGGGTATATACTATATCAAATTTAAAGGTTTCACCCCATTGCGGACACGTAGAACTTTTCCCAGCAACGCTAATCCACTTCAATTGATCATCGGTGATATTTACATTAAACGATGGAGTAGTCGTTGTCGTCTGAATACCCGTATTTGTAGTCCATACAAATGTTGCGGCAGGAAAATTTGAATTAACTATTTGCGCTGTATAAGTTTTAATCCCTCTAAAATTACCTGGAATTTCTCTATCCCCATATAACATAGCGCGAAGGTATGTTCACCTTCACATCTTTATCCAAATAAGTGGAACCTCCCGATGTTCCATCAGATTTTATCGTTTCGTATTGAACACGAAGTTTCCATTTTCCATTTTCGGTCACCTTGTTATACCATCTAACAACAACGGTATTTGAATTTTGGCTAATAATTTGGCCATCGGTAATCGACCATAAAAAATAATTGCCGAAGGAAGGTCAACTAAAAGAGTAGGTATAATTTGTCTCTGGACATGGGGTTGCCTCACCACTAATCACTTGTCCTATTACCCGATTTAATAAGAGGCTAAGGAAGAGTATTAACGTCAGTTTTATTCTCATTTCTCTATTATTTTTGGTGACCATTCTTCAAATTCTCTTTCTTTCGCATCAAATGAAAATATTTTGTGCATATAATATTTTCCATATTCTTTTATTGTAATTTCTTTACTGCTGTAGGCTTTTTTACCCTGCCCTTTCTCGTCGCTCATAATCACCGCTATAAGATATTTGCCCGGGTAATAATCTTGAAATGTAATGCCGGAAGCGATTGTGATATTATCTGTTTTGACTTCAGTATTCGACTCTTTATCAATGGCAATGCCTTGAATAGCCTTGTCGACATCTTTTATGACTAATGTTTTGTCATGGCTTGGCCACATCACAATAGTCATTTTTTCTGGTGATACGAAGAAGTTTTGCCATTGGTTGTAGTTAACAATACTGGTTTGCACATGTACCACAGACGTCTTTTCCGGAATTCCCAAAAATGGATCTTTAGGAGCTTGATAAATACTGTCCAACTGGTTTTTCTCCTCAGGAATAAAAGGATCGTTTACCCTTTTCGAACAACTTATTAAGATTGCTAATAAAGAGGGGAATAGTAATAATTTACTCTTCATGCTGATTATTGTTTATGTTATTAATTAATTTTAGGCTTAATTACTCTATAAAATCACACTCACAAACATTTGTTGAGCAACAAATACTAAATATCTTTTCACTTGATAATATAATTTAGCCATTAAGATAAATAAATCTGCGATAGAAAGTGTCATTGATGGAGAATTACTACCCAAAAGTGTAGAGTCAGGATTAGTAAAACCTATGGATATACACCCATCGCACTCGTGGCAATGTAACAAGTGTAACGTCGTTTGGCGATAATACTATTCATTTTGATCCTTTGATAGGTGAGGCCTATTTATTTAAACTTCGCGATGCTTATGGAAGAGAAGTTCACTTCATATCTGCTTAAATTTGCTGCTGATTACTCGACGGATGAAAATTATTTCTAGATGTCGAAAATGCATTACTAGCGGTCGAGAAGTTTTCTGTCACCGAATATTTGACTATGCATGATCTGAGTAGTAAAAATGTTTTACATTGACAGATCAAGTATGAATGACCATGGAAGAGCCTTTTGATAGGAGAGGGCTATCATTATCGAATTAAAGTGTATTGCCATTGTTAGCCACAATTACCTTTTTTTTTGATGCATAATATTCTTTCCAGGTTTTTATTCTTCCAACAAACATTTTCAGGTAGTTTTCTGTCAAAAAGATATTCGACCAATCAAATCTTTGTGCTTGAACGCCGAGATAAAAAGCAAAAATAGCTGCCCCAGCCTCTGAAATTAGTTTAATTTCTTTTTCCGTAATCGCTCTTACCTTTCGGTAGCCACTAAGAAAGCTTTCAACTTTTGATTCATAGACACTACCGTCCAAAATAAAA